>JAANXI010000155.1 GCA_018263365.1 Fidelibacterota bacterium
ATCTTCTCACCGGAATCCGGTGGCGAAAGACGTGTAAACACAGTAGAAACCTCCTTTAGTTGTACTATGAATTATCGCTGGATTTTGCTGATTCCTTTTTCGCGCCAGCGTTTTCCGAGCCGGAACCGGAAGACTTCGAGTCGGAAGCTGATCTTCCGTCTTGTTCTCCGGAACCGTTACCCGGTGAACTGTTTTTATTTTTATAATCGGTGATGTAAAAACCGCTTCCCTTGAAAATAAGTCCTGCGCCTCCGCTGACAAGTCGTTGCACCGATTCCTCGCCGCATTCAGGGCATTGGGTTATGGGGTCATCGCTCATCCGTTGAAATTCTTCAAAGCGATGCCCGCAGTTTTTACACCCGTATTCATAAGTTGGCATTATTCTATTAACTCCTTTTCGTTCGTGCTCATCATTCTGTTAGTTTTTCATCTGTGCCTGGACCGCAGCAATTGTAGCGACCAACACTACATCTTCTGCCGAGCATCCGCGCGATAAATCATGCATTGGCTTTTTTGTTCCCTGTACAATAGGCCCCAGCGCGGCACATCCTCCCAGCCGTTGGGCGATTTTATATCCGATATTACCGCTGTCTAAATCCGGGAATATTAGCACATTAGCCTGCCCGGCGACCGGGCTGCCGGGCGCCTTCCGTTTCCCGATATCCGGCAAAATAGCCGCATCGAATTGCAATTCGCCGTCTACGACAAGATCCGGTGCTTTTTCCCTGACAATTTCGAGTGCCTGTAACACTTTTGTTACCCTGGCATGTTGTGCGCTCCCTTTCGTGGAAAATGAGAGCATGGCCACTTTCGGCTCCTCTTCTGTCAGCGCCTGGTGGGTTCCTGCTGTGGTAATGGCAATATCCGCCAGCTGTTCCACCGTCGGGTCCGGGACAACTGCTGAGTCAGCAAAAGAAAAATTCCGTCCCTCAGGCGTAATCATCAGAAAGTTTCCGGAGACCACATTAATCCCTTCAGACAATCCTATACCAAGGATTGCCGCCCGGATTACCTGGCCTGTGGCTGTAACCGCACCAGCCACACACGCATCCGCCTTGTCGAAATGCACCATCATAGCGGCAAACATTAGCGGATTCAATACTTCTTTCCGCGCTTGCTCTTCAGTAATTCCCTGGTGTTTTCGTTTTTCAAAGAACACATGCACCGAATCTGTAAGATACGAACTATCAGCAGGAGTTACAATTTCCACTCCGCCCAGGTCGATGGTAAGATCATCGGCAGCAGTCCTGACAGCTTCTTGCTCCCCTACCAACACAGGCTTTACTAATTTTTCTGCAGCCAGCCGACCGGCAGCCCGTAAAATACGTTCATCGGTTGCCTCAGGGAATACAACTGTTTTCAGGGCGTTCTTCGCCCGTTTTTTCATCAACTCAACGACACTCATTCTGCACTACTCCGAAAATTTTTCCTTAAGATATTGAACAATTTGCGGCGGTACGTAGGGGCTGACATCGCCGCCGAAGCTGGCGACCTCCCGGACAATGGAAGAATTCAAATGGGTATATTGTTCGTGGGGCATCAGAAAGACCGTGCTGAGCTCTTCTGACAATTTCCGGTTGACCAACGCCATCTGGAACTCGTACTCAAAATCACTGACCGCCCGCAATCCACGAATCAAGGCCACGGCATTTTGTTCGGTGGCATAATCCACTAATAGTCCTTTAAATCTGTCCACGGAGACGTTATCGATCTCGCAGACCTCGCGGATCATCACCACCCGCTCCTCTGCGGTAAACAATGGATTTTTCGCGGCGCTTTCCGCCACGCTGACAATCACATGGTCGAAGAGTCGTACCGCCCGCTTAATAATATCAAGATGACCGTAAGTCACCGGATCGAAGGTTCCGGGATAAATTGCTTTTTTCATATGGATTCTCCATAGACAGTTACAACAGTTCCACCCATTTGCTCCTGGCGAATTTGTGTAATGTGCTCCGGTAATTCACCTTCAATCGGTTCGCTGGTTTCCAGATAAAACCGTCCCGGTTCAGTCAACCGGTTCACAGCTGCTTCAATAAGTTCCGCGAAGTCCGGAAACTGATACGGGGGATCCGCCAGGATCAGGTCAAATTCTACGCCGCTGCTCCGCAAGAAACGGAGTACATCAGCTCTGAGCACAGTGGCTTTATCCTGGAATCCACACAGTGCCAAATTTTTTTTGGTCAGCGATATCGCTGTATCGGAATTGTCCACGAAAGTACATTTTTTTGCGCCCCGGCTCAGAGCCTCTATTCCCAAATTCCCGGCGCCGGAAAAGACATCCAGCACTAATAGTTCCCGAACATCGTACAAGACCGAAAAAATCCATTCCTTGGTGCGATCGGTAGAAGGGCGAATAGACTTTCCGGGTGGATTGCGAAGTTTAATCCCTTTACATTCTCCTGCAATAACGCGCGTCATACACTCGCTTTGCCGTACATTGTGAGATATAACTTCAGGTTATATATTGGGGAGTTGTCCGTCACCTCGTGCGGTGTCGAGACATAAATCTTTGAGACGCTAAAATTGTAGCCGTGATTTTTTAAGGCATGAATGACACGGATAATTCCGGTATGCGTTCCTTCCATCTGGATATAGACCGGCCCGCGATTCCATCCGTCAACGGTCGTAACCTGCTTCGTATTCCACCGGATTAATTCAATGGTGGGGATTGCAATCCAGACTTTTAAGACCCGGTGCACATTGCCGATATCCGTAGACCGAAAACCCCGGCTGTCCGGTTTTTCTTCCAAAGATTTCAGATTCCCGTACACATTCACTTCCGCCTTGTATCCGCCCCGGTTAATCCCCTGCACGTCGAATAACTCGATATTTTTAACTATCGAGGTATTGGTAATCTGCCGTCTGACCCGATTGGCAAATGTTCGGGAGTTGGTGAGCGCACTCAGCGTCAGATGCTGGTTGCCAATGGACAGGAACCCCAACCGGCTCTGCGCCTGCACATTACTAAGCAACCGATATGCCGATTCCAGTTTCCTTTTGCCAAGAGAGACAGCTTGCTGAATCTCTTCTGCGCTTTGGGGAAGATGCGTTGCCGGTGTTTCCAGCGCAGTTGTGGGTCCCGGGGTTTGGGTGGGCCCTTTAGCCTGTTCTGGGGCCTCTTCTGTCACTGCGATTTTCTCTTCCGGTGCGGGCTGAACCTCCTGCGTGGTTGTATCTGTTGCGACCGGAACCGGCGCCTGGCCTTTCGGTTTGTGAAAGAACATAAAATAGACGGTCACTCCAACAGCGAGAATGAAAAGAAAAACGATAATGCCTGTCGAAGGTCCCCGGGATAGCGGAGGTTCCTGTGGCTGCCGTTTTTTTGGGGGCTGTCCGGGCTGCCGTTTCTTTGACCGCGGAATTTTTACCCTGGATTCATCTTCGGGCGCGGCTTCGGCAGCTGCCCCTTCCTCTTCCGGCGTTGGCTGCTGTTCCTCTTCAGGCTCAGTCGGGACTTCTTTCTCTTCTTCAGGCGCTTCTCCCGTTATCTGCGATGATTTGAGTGGCTCCTTCCCCAGCCGATCTTCTTCCAGGAGATTTACGCGAATCATGCCGAATCTCCCAGCGCCTGGCGGATCGTCCCCATTACTTCCGCATATTGAGATTCGGTTGGAATATCCGGCGTCTCCGATGTTCTAAAATTTACCTGGATGTCCTGGAATGGCCGGATGTACTGAAGATTCTCCATCTCCTGAATCAATTTCTGTATGGAGCCCGGGATCTCTCTTCCGTAGACAAAAACCGGAACGTCGCTGGATTCCCCGGTAAACAGATCAGAAAGCACCGATTGTAATTCATTAGTTTCCGATTCACCACCACTGCTACGATCCAGGTGAATCACATTATCCTCTTCCAGAGAAAATAACGCGCTGGTCACAAATTTGCGGTGCTCATAGGCCGTCATTTCGATAACCTCTTCATAAAATTTGCAGAGACACCCGGTTGCATCCGTCGCAGGGATGTTAGACAGCGCACTGAGCGGGGATAATTCAAGGAGGTTTAATTCTAAATGCACGGTATCGGCGGCACTTTTGAGAATGGATACTAAATTCTCAGGGAGGCCAACAGTCAATACTGTTTCATGATCAGCAGTAGTGACCGGATAAAAATGAGGACGGTATCTGTTATGGTGGTCGCCAAGCCGTTGCTGAAACTCCCAGCACAGATATTCCCGTTGATCGTCTTCGCTTAAAGCGGAATCGATCTGTAGCGTATAACAATGCAACCACTCAAAGGGTAAGACGACACTAATCTCTCTGTCAGGAAAGTGGAGATCATTTTTAATGGTTTCGAACAATGACTCCATCTCATGGCGGAATTGTGTCTGGTGTAAGTTGCTGATATCCCACCGGGTGGACAGGGTCGTATCTCCAACCATTTCAATGACAGGAACACCGTTATCACTGATCTGCTGGGCGTAGACTACAGTTTTACCAAGAAATGAAGCGCCGACCACCCTTGTTCTACCCCGTGATTACGTGTTAATTATCGGTAAAATGCTGGAATAGTGTTATTCTTCCCAACTGACCTCACCATCCTCAATATATCCGTGGCTCGTATCAGCAAAAGTAAAGAAAACGTATCTTCGCTCAGAATATTCCCCCTCAATGGGTGATTCAACCCGCAGATGTTGTATGTTGTCCCCGGTCACCTTCAGGATATATGGTTTGCCGGTTAACGGACAATATGCCCATTCCTTCGTCGGTGGATTGGGGTACGTTTCCGTGATCCATCGCGTCTGTCTGGTGATACTGGTGTCAACCATCTGCATATTCGGATAACGTTCTTGCATATCCTCGATATCCCGCACCGGAATCCAGGAGGTATCCATCTCCGAAGTAACGGTGTCAACCTCGATAATCACCTGAAATGTGGTATCCTCAACTACAGTCTGACTTCTCCGGGTCGAGACAAAAGTCGTATCGTACATCTTCGTATAATTCGGCGGAACCTGGAGATTATAAACGAATGGTATAGTAATTGTTTGAGTGCCTTTCCAGGTCGTATCCGCTTTCACGGAATCATACGCTGCAGTAATTACCATTCTTGCGAATTGCCCCGAATTCGTCGAATCATCTGTGGCAACGGAGTTGTAGTAGTTCACAGCCTCCGACCAAAAAGCGGAAAATGCGGTATCAGTTAGTGTTGAATCCACCCATTCAATAATTTTCTGACGATTCACCTGAATTTGCACCGTTTTGGGCGGCAGGGTCAACTGCTGTTCACCATAATAGTCAAGGGTATCCGCCATTGAATCATAGACCGCATTTACGACGGTGATAGCATTTTCTGCAAGCTCGGTATAATTCCCCGTCAAACTTAAAAATGCTGACTCGACTTTCCACAGATTTTGCATCCGGGTGCGACTTTCTTCCCGGTATTGTTCTTCTTCGTCCCAAATTTGCTTCGGAATCATAATGACGGCAAATAATACACCAACAAGCAACACTATAACTAAATTCAACCCCCAGTGCTGTTTTGACTCAACCTCGTAAGCCACGGTACCTCCTAAATCCTTATGGTCTGACAGTGTTAAACGTAATCAATGGTCTCAATTTTTCTATCGTCGCAGGGCCAATCCCCTTTACCTGGCGCAAATTCTTAAACGACTTAAAATATCCATTCTTTTCACGATGTGCAATAATTCGTTTCGACATAGCAGGGCCGATTCGCGGGAGTTTCATCAAGTCATTTTGGTCAGCAAGATTGATGAATATCTTCATCGCCTTTTGGGACTCAACCATCTCTCCTACGTCGGGATCTGTCGTTTCTTCTGTACCGGCTCCGGTGCGTACGAGTGAGTCGACTAATTCTGCTTTCGTTTGGAACAGGGAATCAGATGTGGCGTTACGGATTTGGGAGGTTTGGGAGTCCGCATTAAAGAAATGTTCAACAATCCTGATGGAGGCGCTGATGACAAGGACAATGAGTAAAAAGCCGACAACACGCCGTTCTTGTGGAGTTAGTCGCACTTGGACCGCCTGTTTTACCTGTCATTCAACCCAAAACGCCTGACTTACGCACTAAATGCGCTCTTCACTTTCTCAAAGAACCCATCCTGTCCATCCTCGCGGTGGGTTTGATCATAGGTACGAAGTTTTTTGAAGAGTTCTTTTTCTTCCTCGGTCAATTTCTGAGGTGTATGGATTTGGATTTTGACGAGTTGATCCCCCCGATGGGAGCCTTCCAGCGCAGGCAGTCCTTTCTTCCGCATCCGCAGTACTTTCCCGGACTGAATACCCGCCGGGATTTTTAAACTGGCTTTTCCGGTAAGTGTTGGCACTTCAATTTCATCGCCAAGTACCGCCTGCGAGATCGAGATTCGGGCTTCCAGCAGAATATCATCGCCCTTGCGGGTAAAATACTTGTGGGGCTTCTCTTCAAACAGGACTATTAAATTCCCGGGAGGACCACCATGCGGGCCTTTATTTCCCTCACCACGCAGCGTCATATAGTTGCCGTTTGCTACGCCTGCGGGGACATCGACTGTGATCCTTTTTTCTTTTTTCCGGAGCCCGGAACCGCCACATGCCCGACAGAGGTCTTCGATGACTTCGCCTGTACCGTCGCAATTTGCGCACTGCCGTACGTTGACCATCTGTCCGAAAATCGATTGGGTGGATTGCCGGACTTCGCCCTGTCCGCCGCAGACCTGACACGTTTTAATGGAGGAAGAATCCCGCGCGCCGCTGCCGCCGCACTCCTCACACCGTTCAAGCCGACGGACCTTGACTTTTTTCTGTACGCCTTCTGCTATTTCCTCAAGTGTCAGTTTCAGCCGGATTTTCAGGTCGCTCCCCTTATCGGTTCCGCGCTGTCTGCGACGGCTTGAACGGCGTCCGGCACCGCCAAAAATATCACTAAAACCGCCGAAACCTCCGCTTCGGGCGCCACCACCGAAGATATCCCCAAACGCGTCGAAAATATCCTCGACATTCGAAAAACCGCCAAAGTCCGCGCCGCCGGGGCCGCCTTTGACACCCTGATGCCCGAACTGGTCATACCGCTTGCGTTTGTCCTCATCACCCAGTACGGCATACGCCTCAGCGGCTTCCTTGAATTTCTGTTCTGCCTCCGGATCATCAGGATTTTTATCGGGATGGTATTTGACTGCTTTCTTCCGGTAGGCCTTCTTAATTTCATCCTGGGAGGCATTCCGGCCTACACCTAATATGTCATAGTAATCTTTGGGCATAATTATTTACTCACCACTACTTTTGCATGCCGCAAGACGGTGTCACCTAACTTGTATCCCCGCTCGAACTCCTGAATCACTGTTTCCGATTCATGTTCTTCGGATTCCTGCACCATCATCGCTTCGTGCAGTTCCGGGTCAAATTCCTCACCGACTGATTCAATCGGTTCCACTCCACGGCGTTTCAAAATATTTTTAAAGTTGTTATAGACTAACTCCACCCCTTCTTTCAACTGCTCGAAAGAGGATTCTTCTTTGGTGGCATTGATTGTGCGTTCCAGGTCATCCAGAATCGGCAGTACTTCGCGAAAAAGTTCTTCATTAGCAAACTGCACTTGCCGGGTGAATTCCCGATCGGTCCGCTTTTTATAATTATCGAATTCTGCGCCTAACCGGAGATACTTCTCATGTAATTCATCATACTCTTCACGGAGTTCGTCCAGCTCCTCCCGAAGTTCCTCCACTTCGGAAGTCTCTTCCGCTTCTTCACGGTCCGACTCTTCTTGAACACCTTCCTCTACGTCAGTTTCCGAGTCTTTGATTTCACCATTGGTGTTGTCGGTTTCTGTCGCCGGCGCTTCAGTCTCTTCTGCCGCCTGAGACTGTTCCTCCGAAGTTTCATTGTCTGTTTTTTTGGTTTTCTTTGTCATAAAAACTACCTGTTTATACTCCTCTGAATTACAACGTTATTCGTTATACTGTTCACTGATCATATTTGCAGTTAACTGAACCAACGAGGCAATCCGGTCATAATACATGCGGGTCGGTCCCAGGATCGCTATCGTCCCTGTCAACCCACCGTACCGATAATTACTGGCAACAATGCTGTAGTCAGAGACCTTGGCCTGTTTGTTCTCCGACCCGATAGTAATGACCAAATCTTCAGGGTCCGAAACCATATCGGGAAAAAGTTCCATAATCTGCTCGCTGCGTTCCACTAATTCCATAAAAGATGTGATCTTCTCCGGGTCCTGCATTTCCGGTTGCTGGATAATATTTTTCGTACCAGAGATATGTACCTCAATCTGGTCCGTGAATTCGAACAATGTATCCGCATTTTGGACAATGACTTCAATTAACTCGTTGTCATCATCGCGGATATCATGAAAACGCTCATCGATTGTCTGTTTCACTTCCTGGAGCGTCAATCCCGCCAACCGTTCGTTTAACAGCCTCGATATATCGTGTAACCGGTTGTGTGGAATCGTGTGCGATACCTCGATGATCACGGTTTTCACAATGCCGGATCGGATATTGATGACCACCAACAGTTTATCGCTGGAGATTTCGACCAGCTCCAGTTTTTTCAGGACGCCCTGATAAAATTTCGGGGTCAGCACAATGCCTAATTCATCCGAGAGCTGGCCTAAAACGCGGGAGGTTTTTTTCAGGATTTCTTCGATGTCCTGGAGGGTGGGATCGAAATTCAGCGAGAGCGTGCTACGCTCCACTTCTGTCAACCCGGAAATCTTCATCAGCCAATCGACGTAATACCGATATCCCTTGTCCGTTGGCACACGGCCGGCAGAGGTGTGAGGATGAGTCAGGTATCCTTTCTCCTCCAGATCAGCCATAGAATTCCGGATAGTGGCCGAGCTCACATCAAGCCCGGAATTCTTTGCCACATTCCGGGATCCCACCGGGGAAGCGGACTGGATAAAATCCAGAATCACCGCCTCTAAAACCGAATTTTCTCTCTCAGTTAACAGTTCACTATTCATAAGTTTTCTCGACCGGTTTTCACCGTTTTCTATTCTAGAAAATTATCCGCTTTCCCTAATAAAATCAAGGAGCAAGTCTCTTCATTCAGTAGCGAATTTCCGAAATGAACATCCGGATTGACCGGGCGCTGCCGACCAGTCCAAACAGTAGCCCTAATGTGATCACCCCGCCGATAATCGGCCAGTCCATTGTCAATTCCGTTGTTAAAAAACTGCCGAGCAGATAATTTGTTCCGACGACCACGCCATACAACCCAAGCAAGGCAAACCCAGCGCCAAGAATCCCCTGTAAAATCCCCTCGATGATAAAGGGTATTTTGATAAAAAGGTCCGTCGCCCCGACCAGACGCATAATTTTAATCACTTCCCGCTTGGCAAAGATACTCAGTTTGATCGTATTGCCTACGAGGAGGATCGATGCTCCAAGAACAATGACCAGGATGATTCCGCCTCCGATTAGTACCGCATTTGCATATCGATCGAGTAATCGCAACACGGCTTGCTTGTATTGGACCTCGTCCACACCCTGCATTTTGCCAAGTTCCTGGGCCATGAGTGTGACGTCGTTGTGGTCAAAATTACGGGTATCCATCCGTACAGTGTACGAGGCCGGCAGCGGATTTGCATCCAGCACCTCATAGATGTTTTCACCGAATTCCTCTTCAAACCGCTTTGCCGCATCATCCTTGGAGATATAATCAAAGCCGGTCACCAGTTCCGAATTATTCAGTTTTTCCTCAATGCGACTCCGATCATATTCGGTGGCACCCGGCGATAAAAACACCTCTACCTCAAACCCGGACCGCACTTGATTGAACAGGTGCACTAATTTTGTTCCTCCCAGATACGTAATTCCCATGAGAGTCAGCGAGATGGTGATAGTCAGGATGGCCACGAAGGACGGGAACTTTGCCCGCGCCAGTCCTGAGAAACCCTCTTTGACAAGAAACCCATAACTCATGTATCTACCACCCTGCCTTCTTCAATGCGGATACGGCGGTATGGGGTATTCTTGATCAGGTTGTAATTGTGCGTAGCCATCACCACTGCAGTGCCCTGTTCATTGATCCGGCGTAACAGCGCAAGAATCTCCCGCGCGACCTGCGGATCGAGATTTCCGGTAGGCTCATCGGCCAGCAACACAATCGGTTCCTTGACAATAGCACGCGCAACCGATACCCGCTGTTGTTCGCCGCCGGAGAGCTCCTGTGGATAATATTGCGCCCGATGCCCGAGCCCGACACTATTGAGCGCCTGCAATACCCGCTTTTTTATCTTTTTCCGGCGAACACGCATGACCCGAAGCGCCAGCGCCACGTTATCGTAGACATTCCGATCTCTCAGGAGCTGGAAATCCTGGAAGATCATACCGACCCGGCGGCGCAGATACGGGATACCATCTTTCTGCAGCATGGAACTGTCAAAGTTATCCACTACCACCTTACCATCGGTGGGCTTTTCATCCATGTAGATCAACTTCAGAATTGTGGATTTTCCCGCGCCGGACGGCCCTACGATGCAAACGAACTCGCCTTTGTGGATATTGAAGTTGAGGTCGTAGACACCCGCACCCCGTCCGAATTCCTTGGATACATTATAAAAGTAAATCATACGCTCTGCTTGATAGCGATAATATGGATCCGTTCGGATTTTTCGGAGGGCGGGTCCAATGTTTCGTCCTCATACATAAACCATTGCTCAAACAGGGATTCCCGTAAACATGCTTCAATTTCATCTTTGGTATACATTCGCTGTAAGTGCTTTTCGAGCAGGACTTCCGGATCGTCTGATTCGTTCTGCCACACAAAAAACTCCGTCAAATTCAGGCGCTTCCGCGGCATGTAGGTATTGACCCGTTCATAGCCAAACGACTCCTCATCATAATACTCGTCCATGTCGATGAAATTGTTTTTGATGTTCTCATCGGTTGAGAAATCGAAGACAAACGCACCGCCGGGATTCAAATGCGCGTGGACATTCCCAATGTGTTCTGTAATTCTGTCTGTTTTGGTATAGTAATTCAAAGAGTCCTGGATATTCAAAATCAGGTCAAATTTCCTGTTTGTGGGCAGATGCGACATTTCACCCACCCATGATTTGTTTTGCATCTCCGGGAAATTTCTATAGAGTTCGCGAATCATTGGTACACTCTGATCCATGCAGTAGAGTTCACGGCACCAGGGTTGTAAATACGGAATTGCCCGTCCTGTGCCGCAGGAGATATCCAGCGTGGATTCAGGTGCAATTCGGCGTCGGGTACACATTTTTTCGACATACCCCACCCAGACCTCGTAATCGATGTGGGACATCACCGCATCGTAAATTTCTGCCAGGGCGTGATACGGCGGCACTTCGATCGTTTGTGCGTGGCGGATGACCGTCTCTCTCATAGAGTGATAATATGGAGATGAAAATCGCCGGAAACAACGGTGAACTTTTTAAAAGAACGCATAATGCAAACCAAGCGTGGTGGTCTCCTTGATCTGTCGCATCTCGTCGATATCCTGGTCATACCAAATCGTAAACTGGAACTGCAATACAATGTTCTCACGCAGGCGCACCGCCAGATAATTCTTCCACAGCACATCTATGGATTTGTACCCCTTCAAATCCGAAAAGAGTTCCAGCTTGCTATTGACGTCTACGATCTCCCGATAGGTCTGTGCATAATCGGTGACAAATTCCAGTCCGGGTTCCACCTTGACCGATGTGGTCGAATCGTCCAGTTCATCTTTGGCGTACTTTAGCGCAAAGGTCTCCTTCACCGAAAATCCCATACGGGTGTTCAGAATGTCCTCGTGAGCGTGCGAAAATCCGACGGATTGGGTGAGATACCCCGGATCGAAAAATGCGGAGTTCTGAAAGGTATTTTCTCCTTCCTCCTTATCATATTCGTATCCCGGCAACAATTGGGTTTTTAGTGTAAACGCGGCATACGGATCGACCGGTGGCTTAATAGCAAACGAATACATGGACTCAAAGTCGAGGCGATCATCCGTCTTCTGGATTTCCTGCTGATTGATCCGGGTATATTCCAATGTGTAAAAGTTCGTTGTCCGCCACGTGGATTTCCCCTGTGTGTACACAAACCGCATGTCGTTATACCAGTTCAAATTCAGATTATTCTGACCGCCTTTCGACCAATTGTCATAACTGTTATGTGCTACGGTCAGGTCACTACCCCATTTGTTGTTCCACCCCTGCTCTTTGGCAGTTTCCTGGGCATTTGTCGGCAACATTCCAATTAGATTGATAAAAAGAAAAAGCATCGCAAACGGGAAAAATCTCATGTGGGTCTCCATCGCATGAATTAATTTTACCTGGCAACTCCGGATAAGATAAAATTATCTACGAGCGGGCAATTATCCAATTGCTGCTTTGCAATAATTACACAGCCTATTCAGCGGTATAAATTTTGAGACTGAATATAGGATTCGATTTGTGGAAGAACGAAGTACTTTATGGATTGAGCTTTCCGAAGGCGGTCGCGGACCTGACGTCCTGAAATTTCAATAACCGGAGCGTCAATTAATTCAACTCTGTGGTAAAAGGGTAAATCCCGCGATAACGGAAAGTCAGACCGCTTTACAACCAACACCCGACACAGATCAACTATCGTTTCCGGGGCTTTCCAGTTTTGAAAATCCACAAAATTATCCGCCCCAATCAGCAGACCGATGTCATTTTTATTGAGATCGTTCTCCGCCACAACGGCGCGAAGGGTATCGACAGTGTAACTTACGCCCTGCCGTTCGATTTCCCGGGTGTCGATTTGAAACGGTTCATGGTCGTCACAGATCAACTCGAGCATTCTGATCCGATGCTCAACATTGCTGATAGCCTTTTGTTGCTTATGCGGCGGAAGGTATGCGGGAACAAATGAAAAGGTTTCGACCGAAAGTTTTGTGCGGACAAACTCGGCTAACAGAACGTGGCCCCAATGGGGCGGATCAAAGGTTCCGCCCATCAGACATAGTTGCACTCTTAATTACTCCAGGTTATCGTCACTTTTGGCGACTGCCGGGGCTTCATTCAAATCCCTGAGCATGGATTCCGCTTCATTGCGAATATCTTCGGGGGGATTCCGATCTAAAAGGTCACGGAGCTGTGTGACAGCTTCACCGGTGCGGCCCATCTTCACGAGAGATATCGCGCGTTCCAGGCGTGTTTGATTCGCCCAGGAGGTATCGTAATACTGCTCAAGTAACTGGTCATAATAGATGATGGCGGAATCGTACTGCCGCAGAATGTAATAAAGGTGTCCGCTGCTATAGGTTTTATGCGCCAACTTTTCCCGGAGCTTATCGATCTGCTCCGTGATTTTTTCCGCGTACTGGGAATACGGAAAATCCTCTAAAAAATTTTGCAAGGTAGTGATTGCCTGCCTGGTGTACTCCTGATCCAGCCCATAGTGAGGCGATAGTTCTACAAAACACATTCCCAACTTGTACTGAGCCTGTTCTACCAGCGGACTTGAAGGGTATCGACGGATGAGCCGTCGGTATTCCGAAGCGGCGACCACATACTCCCCCAATTCAAAATGCGAATCCGCCACATACAGTTGCGCATCGTCTGCGCGCTCGCCGCCGGGATTATTCAGAACGACGAAGTTGAACTCATCGATGGCTTTATAATAGTTTTCCTTTTCGAAATACTTTTTGCCCCGGTTAAAACGAAAATCCACATTCTGTTGCTGCTGCCGGGTGGCTTTATTGCAACCGAATAGGAACAGGAGTCCAAAAACGACAATAAAAATTTGCGATATGCGCCTATTATTCATCACGACAGCCTGTAAGGTATGAGAGTTGAGCATACGATTCAATCGGTTTTTACCACCGGACTTCAAAATTCAGCGTATTTATGGTGCGATTTTCCAGTTGCATGGGCCGGTATCGCATCTGCAATCGCATTCCGGCGCCATCACTGCCTTCCGGCTTGAAAAAGACCGTCTCAAATGCCGAGGCAATGTGGTTAAAAATAATCCCGGAGACGAACAGCATACTGGTATCCGCAAAATCGTTGGCCTTGTCCCGCAATTTTTTGTTTTCGGCACGCTTTGGATTCAGATGGTCAGCAGTTTCTGTATTGTCAGGATTATTTCGGTCGAATGTAGTCCATCCAGAGGCGAATTGATCATATTTATAGGCATTTTCATATCCTTCGTGGTCCCAGACCATCTCCCATGCATCCGGACAGGTTTCCGGATCACAGGGATAATCCGTTGGTTCATTAGTAGGATACGAATAGACCTCACCGGTTTCCCTGTAACGAATATTGATAGAGTGCGTTGACGGTTGATCCTCCGGATTATAATAGTTTAACCAATCCTCCAGATTCCAGTATTTCTCCGCGTGCGCCTGAAACTCATCCTTTTTTTCTTCATATTTTTTATCGTACACGAGGTATCCTGCAATTCCGGCGCCTTCGATGCCAAGGAACAGGCCGCTTCGGATAGTCTTTCCCTGGGAAAATTGCCCCCAGCCCGGAATCAGCGCGGATTTGAAAAAGTTGCGATCGAGGGGCGATTCTGCCAATCCCATGGAATCTTCCTGCGCCCGGAGGGAATAGGTGGTCCATTTGATGACCGGAGACCTGCTCAATGGATTCTGCGACTGCAGCTGTGTGGTAAAATCCGCACCCCGCAACCCGATCACCCCAAAGAAAAATACAACCATCGATAACACGATTTTTTCCTGCATAGCAATCTCCTGTTACTATGTGTCAAATTCGAACAGTAATTTAAAATAATATCGCCACTCGTTTCCGTATCCCTGCGTATCTGATTGATTGAGTTTAAACGAGTCGAACCCGTAAGCCGCATCCAAGCTGATAGCCGTTGGATAGGCGTAAAAGGAAAACCCGCCCAGGCGCAACTCTACTCCGGCGGACTTCCGCCACCGGATATTCTCAAAACCGCCTTTCCAGGCGTCACCGACCTGAAAATACGGTCCCAGATAGATATCCTGAAAATTAAACGGGATCAGCCGCCAGTTCACGCCCGTTGCCACCGGCGCCAGCCACTGGAAGGTATTCGTCCACATCCGGGAGCCGCTGATGCTGTAAAACGGATACCCTTTCAGTCCGGGCATTCCCCCGGCAAAGAAGTAAAAAAAATCGTCCACATCATCCTTGGAAATCCAGCCGGTCCGAACATCAGCACTGATACTGCTTTTCTCCCAAAACGGCAGGCTCATCCCCGCACTCAGGGTGTTTTCAATCTTATGGTAGTAGTTGGGGGTATACACCTCTTCCAGCAGACCGGATTCCGAAATCCGGAAGTCGTCGATGAAATCGTTGCGCTCATAACTATAGGTGAACTTTGTGTTCAAATGCGCCCCTCGATTAATGTAGGACAACCGGGATGAACGAAAGTCCAGGAGACTCCAGTCGATATCAAAGTGGACCTGTTTGCCGACGAAATATTCGTACCGGAGTTTCGAAAGGAAGTTACCTGGGAGCGACTGAAGTTGTTGCTGCGACAACAGGTATTTAATAAATGTACTGTATTGCTCGTATCTTCCGTATAAGTCCCACTTGAACGTTCCCCAGGGGAACCGATACCATTGCTGCCTTATGCCGAAATTGGTCTGCATCAGGCTGAACCGGAGATCGGCATTCGTCTGCGGATCTCCTGGATCGGTTTGTCCCTCGTAAAAGTAAATTTTCTCTGAGATATTCCTCGTGAGGAATGCGATATCCGCGTAGAGCGTGGGCCGTAATTGGTTGTACTCGAACAGCAGGAATATATCGATGTCCCGGAGCCGGTTAATGCTGGCGCTTCCCATCACGCTCATCTGCTCCAGAATTTCGTTGGAGAAGAAGTACACGCCGGGCTTGACGGTACCGTACTCAATCATGAGTCGCGGCACAATAAACATCTCCGAGTATTCCGAGGTGTAGTCACTTTTATCGATAGTCAGGAATTGCGAATCATCGTATTCCGGTGTGGGGACCTGCTCCTCAAAGTCTTTATAAATCATATTGTCGGCATCGACGCGTTCCACATTCCGGTAGAGCCCAAACCGATATCCGCCGTTGTTAAACAGGGCTAATGCGAGCGTGCCATCCTCCGCAATATCAGGCATAAATGCGCCGCCCGGCACGTTGGTAACCGGCCATTCCTCACCGGCAGACAAGTCCCGCCGGTAGATATTGAATATGCCGGTGCGATCATCGGCAAAGGTCAGCGTATTACCGTGCAACACCGGGCTTCTGACATCCCAGCGATAATCGATCAGCAGGCTGAGTTCCTGATCGTTGAGGGAATACCGGTAGATATCCAGGCCAAACTTTGTATTCATGTCAAAAACGATTGAATTGCCATCATCGGAAAACCGGGGAGTAAAAATCTGTTCACCGGCACGGAAATCGGTGAGCTGCCGGGTGGAGTCTCCGGTGAAATCATACAAGTGCAGGTTTTGCGTCCCGTCATAAGAGGAGACATAGACGATAAGCGAATC
>JAANXI010000156.1 GCA_018263365.1 Fidelibacterota bacterium
TAGAATGAAAAAATTATTCTTTCCGATAATATTTTTCATAGCAATCACATTCATCGGATGTGCTTCAACGCAATCTGACAAAGCCAAAGAGAATACCATTGAAACAGAACAGTATCCGCTGGAGGAGACACTTCCTGTCGGTCCCGATGTGGAGAAGGGGCAGTTCGATAACGGTATTACCTACTATATCCGGAAAAATCATAAGCCCGAAAACCGGGCCGAACTGCGCCTGGTCGTGAACGCCGGCTCTATCCTTGAAAATGATAAGCAGCAGGGTCTGGCGCATTTTACGGAACACATGGCCTTCAATGGAACCAAGCACTTCGAAAAGCAGGAACTGGTGGATTATCTGGAATCCATTGGTATGCGGTTTGGCCCGGATATCAACGCGTACACCAGTTTCGACCAGACGGTTTATATGTTGCAACTTCCGACTGACAGCACAGACGTTATGGAAAAGGGCTTTCAGGTACTGGAGGACTGGGCGCATCTGCTTTCATTCGATTATGAAGAAATTGATAAAGAGCGAGGAGTAGTCAAGGAGGAATGGCGCCTTGGACGTGGGGCGGATGCCCGGATGCGGGAGGAACAGTATCCCGTGTTATTCCAAGGATCGCGATATGCCGAACGACTGCCCATCGGCAAAAAAGCGGTCATTGATACATTCGATTATTCCATATTAACCGATTTTTACAATGATTGGTATCGTCCGGATCTCATGGCAGTGATCGCCGTCGGAGATTTTGACACTCACCACATCAAATCATTGCTGACCGGGCATTTTGCCGGAATGTCCCCAAAACCGGACGCCACTGAGCGAACGCTGTACCCGGTGCCTGACCACGAGGAAACCCTCTTTGCCATCGCCTCGGATCCTGAAGCCACACGATCAAGTGTCAGTATCTATTTTAAACGTAAACCCGATCCTGATAAGATTGTGGCGGATTACCGGAAAAGCATTGTCGAAGCCTTGTATCATAATATGTTTAACCAGCGTTTATCCGAATTAACTCAACAAGCCGATCCGCCGTTCATTTACGGCTATTCCGGCGCAGGACAATTTGTGCGAACCAAGGCGTTCTATTACCTGTCTGCGATGGTGCAGGATAACGGCATTCCCAGAGGGATGGAAGCTCTCCTCACTGAGGCAGAACGGGTAAAAAAATATGGTTTTACGCCCGGTGAGTTTCAACGCCAGAAAAAGTCAATAATGCGATCTAAGGAAAAAGCCTACAAGGAACGAAACAAAACAGAATCCCGGAGATATGCATCGGAGTATATTCGAAATTACCTGTATGAAGAACCCATCGCCGGGATTGAATATGAATTTGAGGTCTATAAACAATACGTGCCTACCATTCAGCTGGAGGAAGTGAATCGGCTGGCAGCAAATCTGATTACTGAGGGCAATCGCGTCATTATGGCCGATTCACCGGAGAAGGAAGGGCTAACCGTCCCAAGTGACGCGGATTTGCAGGCGGTCATCGACAGCGTGGACAGCAAGCAGATTTCAGCCTACGTAGACGATGTGAAAGACCAGCCGCTGATGAGCAAAGCGCCGGACCCATCTCCGATCGTGAGTGACACATCTTTTGCTGAACTTGGTATTTCGAAATGGACGCTGGGTAACGGAATCAATGTCCTGGTAAAGCCGACCGATTTCAAGAACGATGAAGTCCGGTTTACCGCGTTTAGTTATGGTGGAACATCACACGTCCCGGACTCCAATCTGGTAGCCGCCGAAACTGCCACCAACGTGGTGGAGCAGGGTGGACTGGGTGATTTCTCGCAAATCCAGTTGCAAAAGCTGCTCTCAGACAAGGTCGTGAACGTCTCTCCGTACATCGGAGAACTCAGCGAAGGCATTTCCGGCAGCGCTTCGCCGCAGGATTTGCAAACCTTGTTTGAGCTGATACATCTGTATTTCACTTCACCGCGGCGGGATAGCACTGCATTTCAATCGTTCAAAACCCGAATGAAAGGGGTTTACGCCAACCGAAGCGCCAGACCTGAAACCGCCTTTCGGGATACACTCACCGCCACGCTGACGCAATATCATCCAAGATATGAACCGTGGTCATTGGAAACCCTCGATGCGATGGATCTGGGGAAGTCCATGCGGATTTACAAGGAGCGGTTTGCAGACGCCGGAGATTTTACCTTTGTATTTGTCGGGAATTTTGCCCCGGATACGCTGAAATCCTACGTCGAGAGATACATCGGCTGTCTGCCGGATGTGCCTGGCGAGGAAATGTGGCGCGATGTGACCTATACCTATCCCAGCGATGTTATTGAAAAAACAGTTCGCAAGGGGATGGAGCCGAAAAGCCTCACATCCATAGCCTTTACCGGCGAGTTTGTGTGGAACCGGGAGAACCGGTACATCGCCAATGCGCTGACGGATTATCTGCGTATTAAATTCAGAGAACGAATTCGCGAGGACCTTGGCGGGACTTATGGAGTACGTGTGAACAGCCGGTTTCCGCACTGGCCGAAGGAGCGCTACAAAATTGAGATTTCCTTTGGCGCTGATCCTGAACGGGTTCAGAATCTCTCCGAACAGATATTTGCTGAAATTGACAGCCTAAAGGAATTCGGCGTTGGTGAAGAGTATCTGCAAAAGATCAAGGAAATCGACCTCCGAAATCACGAGACGAACCTGAAGGAAAACAGGTACTGGCTTAATCAAATTGAATTCGCCATGTTTCACCATACCGATCCGATGAATATCCTCACCTACACGGACATGGTTAAAAATTTGACGGCCAAAGATATCCAAAATGCGGCGCAAAAATACCTGAATACGGATGATTATGTGCAGGTGACACTGTATCCGGAGAAACAGTGATTAGTGTTCAGGTGTTAAAGTGTTCATGTTGGTGATGCGAAGGTTTGGAAGAATTGTTCCCATCCTCTTGCCAAGAGGATGGGGCAAGGATGGAATTGAATTATCCCAAAACCAACCCCCTGTCAGTCCCTGCCGGGACTCGCAATTTGGACAAGGGGCTCCAGTACCCACCAATGAATTGATGGGCTCGCTGGCAGATCGTTCCTCCGGGACTTATTTGGTAACAGGCAAAACGATATTCGACGGTGTAATCCGTAATTTTATCCGGTACACATTGCCTCATTACAATTAACCACAAACAATGATCAATAAACAACTTTGTCCCTTCTCCTTTCTCCCTACATGTACCCATATACCTTATACCCGGTTTTACCTGGAATCATCCGTGTACTCAGCGTTCAATGACTTGCCGGGGAGAGCGTGCCATCGGGTTTTAAAAAAATTTCGCCTTGCCCCCCAAATTTTGTTATTATATTGCAGGCAAGTTTTACAAAATCTGCATTCTATTGTCTGTTTCGTTGGCCTGGTGTTTTGTTGGCTCTCCGGGGAGGAGAGGGACAGCAGTCGCCAGCATCCTTGAGGGTACACAGTACCTAAATTGAGCGATTGTTGTGGATGAGATGTGCCAAGATGTTGAGATGAAAAGGGTTTTGGGAAACCGAAGGCATACCCGGAGGGTCTGTCGAGGATTTCACGGAGCCTTCGCGCTCAACAGATT
>JAANXI010000157.1 GCA_018263365.1 Fidelibacterota bacterium
AAGAGCCTTTGAACCATAATTTCTCGCAATGAACGAAACCAGCGAGAATCCCTGGTTATACACCGACTCGTTTCCCGTCCCCTTTTTGCCGAAGGTGCTCATTTCGTTCCAGCTCAGCAGATCGTTATGCAATACCCGGTCGCGCAGGATCATATCCCGGTGCGAATCCCAGTAATCGTATGGCGCCTCTTTCACGTTGAATTGCGCCGTGCCTTCTGCAAACCACGGCGGAATCACCGTCCCGGCCACCGGATACGACATGAGCGTGTTGGGATAGCCGTAGATGACGTCATTCCGGTGCTCCTTCTCCGGGTTGATCCACTGCAGATAAATCGCCGGGACCTTGCGGGTAAATTTCATCGCCGCATTCAGCTGGACGATATGCGTAAATTCGTGGGTGATCACATCCCGGAGCCAGTTATGGCTGCCGCGCAGTTCAAAATCCAGCGGCAATGCCCAGATGACGATTTTGTTATCATAGTAGTACGCCGCTCCGTTCGAGTAATCATCCGTGTCCTTGAGAATCAGGTGAACTTTTGAATCGAAGTCGAACTCATACAATTCAGTGACCGGTTCGTAGACTTCCTCTGCGATTTTTGCCGCAACCCGGGCTGAACGCTCCGTGGCGTCATAGAAATGCACCTGAAAGTGTTCCGTCTCGATGGTGTACCACTCCAGTTCAGGATGATTGGGCGAGTACAATTGGGCCGCAACCGGCCAACCCGACAACACAAATAATCCAGCGATGAGAAAACAAACCAACCGGGTCATCGGACTTTGGCGATTTTCACGATTTTGACTGCTTCCGAGCCACCATTCGAAACTTTGACTTCGGCGAAATAGACGCCGCTGGGGATATTCGAGGTATCCCACGGAATCTCGTAGACCGAAACATCACTCTCTACTCCAAGTTCCCATCGCTGAATTCTCCGGCCGGAGAAATCGTACACCCGGATGCGAATCCGGTCACCGGTATTCACCTCAACCCGGAGGGTGGCATTGTCTGATCGGATCGGGTTGGGATAGATATACGCGCGTCGGATCGTATTGGCATCTGTCGGCGTCACACTCCCAGACATTTCCGGTACAAATCTGGTATTGGCCGGATTGCCGTGTCGCCCGCTCCAGATGACATCGCCTGCCTGCACGCTGGGATCAATAGCTGCGTAATAACCGTACACAGCGCCGGTTGTATCCTGGAGTATCAGCCAGGCCCTCCCCTGCTCGCGTACAATCGATAACGGTGACGAGACCGGCGCACCGACATCGATGGGAAAATGCGGGAGAAGTGTACCATCGGTTCCGTAACCGTACACCCGTCCAGAATCGTTTACGGTAAAAATTTCCGGGATATCGTCAGCATTTATATCCGCGACAGCGATATTTTGTGATGTGTACTCTCCCGATAAATCAATGGGAAAATTATTCCCCATCGCACTGTTTTTATTGTACGCGATCAATTGCCAGATATTATTATTCCTGGTAAGTGCAATTACTTCATTTTTGCCGTCGCCATCCACATCCGCGGCGGCAATTTTCGTGTATTCAGGCAGAGCGGGATTCGCGGGCAGATATTCGTGCGTGCCCGAAGGAGAATAAAACGATAATTGCTCGTCTCCTCTGCCAAAAACCACCGTATTTCCGCTGGATACGATTTCCCTGTAAGCGCCCGTATCCGCCAACGTCATCGCCTGATCGGTTCCAATCTTATACAAGCCGAAGTTCGTTCCCGCATAGATTTCCTGAGCGCCGTTAATCGATAACGAGTGTATGGAATCCGGAATCTGGACATTCCAGTCGATGTTGCCAGTGTTATCTATTCGATAGACGGTGTCCCCAGTGGTGGCAAATATATAGCCAGTGGTGTCGTCAATAAGTTGAGTAGAAGCGCTTCCACCAAATGCTCCCAGATGGTCTGGGGTAACGGTACCGTTTCCGGCAATCAGGTATTCGGAAATGTTCACCGATTCCGCTCCCTGCACCTGAGCCAGGGCCCCAACTACGAGTTGCCCTTGTCCGTCAATACGGCTGGTGATGGATTGTATTTTCCCCGACGGATTCCCGCTAAGCGCTCCGGAAAATTGGATGGTTTGAGTACCGGATGCAGTGATCTTTTCCACCCAAATTGAGTCCGGGCTGCCTGCATTCGTAATAGTATTTACGAGATACGTCACGTTTTTCGACTGTACCGCCAACAGATTCGGGCCACTCGCTTTCGGCGCATAGAGAGGAAATTGTGGAATCGTCCGCTGAAAATCGATCCGAATTGTGACCAGGGAATCCGCAGCCGGGATTTCAGTGATGGAAATCCCCGAATAGGCTCCGCTATTCGTAAACGTTGCCGGAAAGGTCGTCGGTTCGAATCCGATGGTGGAATCGGCGTCTGTCTCGTAGTCAGGATTCAAATGAAAGAATCCCTCATTCTTTGCAAACCAGAGATCGAAAAACCAACCGTTCTCCACGCCTCCGCTGAAATCCCCGTAGTATTCGCCGATATCCTGAGCGCCATCCGCCTCTTCAATGTCAACACCACGCCGATTCGGATTTGTGTTAATTGTGTTTGTGCTGAGATTCGCCTGAATCACGTTTTCATCAACGTGCCAGATGAGCAGACCATCGCCCGGCAATCCGGCGTCGTATTCCTCCACACTCGTAATCACGTGGGTCTCAGGATCCCGCTCGACAAACAGAGTATCGTAGTTTACCATAAATGAATCGAGCGACGATTCCCGTGTTTGCCGCAACCGATTTTCTACTAAATAATACTCAGAAGCATTGATTGGTACTTTGAGGATTTCCGGTGTACTGCCCTGCGCCTCAGCCGATTGCACTGAATACGATCCGGAATTCGTAACTGTATAGGCGCCGGCCCACCCGGTATTTAGCCGGGTCCAGGCGGTCGGGTATGCGGGTGCAATGCCATTGGCGTTGTTTGATCCAAGATCCATCAATCCGAATTTTCCGACGACTGACTGACCGCTCTCCGTGTTATACAGGGCGGGCAGTCCAATCCGGGACCCGAAGAGCAAGGCGTATGTTCCAGTTAGGCCGATGGATATTTCCAATTGGCTTTGTGTTTCAGGAAGAATGAGGACGTGCTCAATTCCGGCGTTTTGTAATTCGGACAGCTGCTCATCCGGGTAATGTGTTTCCATGAATTCCCGATCGAGATAGGCAGATTGAATATCATACGGCGTATCGTCCAGCGGTATATCGAAATCCTGTCCGACGCCCGCATGGAAGATGACCAGCGTGGAATAGTTCCCGAAGCTGACATCATTCTTGCAGGCTTGATACGTATCCCATAACAAATCCGCCCAATGTTGCTGCTGGGTGGAATCGGTAAATCCTTTACCGTATTCCTCCATCGGTTTGGAGAGCGTGTATGCCGCATCTTCTTCGGCAGGGAAGATGGGTGAGTTTTGCCAGTCGATGGTCAGAAGGCCATCTGAAACGCGGGAATAATAATTATGCAGGGCTTTGGTTTGATCCCGGAAATACGCAGCATTATGGGGCGGAGGATCGATGACCGTATCTGTGATTGTCTCCGCTGTCTCCAGATTGAATTGGCCAATCCCTGTTGTGAGATCGCTGGTATCCGCCTGAAATTCCACCCGGACTAATGCAAATTGATGGTTGCCAGTGATGGGAGGATTTTGGGCCGAAATTCGGGAAGAATTCCCAAAGATCATTATAACAAGACCAAGGATCAGGAGACTGTTCGGAAGGAACGACCAGCTCCCGCGAAATACAGCACCGTGATGTCGCAAACTGAATCCTCGCTAGAATTTCATATTCAGCGAGAAGCGCATCGTATTGTTCAGCGGATGCTCGTCGTCGCCGGCAATGTAGCCAAAATCGAACCCGTAACTTGCGTATCGAATACCAGCACCAAAGGTGGGAATCGGATATCCGTTCTTCAATCTGAAATCGCCGGATTTCTGGTAGAAACCGCCGACCCGAATTGCAAAAATATTGTTATACCAATATTCCGCTCCGAAATTGTGAAGAATCTGGTCAATTTCCTGCTGGGTCGGATCATCATTCCAACTGGTAAAGAGGGCTTTATAAAACGGGACGGCTTTATCGTTCTCATCTCTGGCGACCAGCAATTTACTGGCATCATAAACAATATTCAGCGAATTATATTGGCCTTCGATGGCAGTAAGATTAAATCCGACGCGCAGAGTGGTCGGCGGCGGATCGGCCTGATCCGCGTCAATAAAGCTGACACTCGGTCCCATATTACTCAACGTAGCTCCCAGGGTCAGACGATCTGTCAACACTTTTTTATTGAGATACGCGACATCAAAGGCAAAGTCGGTGGAAGCACCGTCTTCATTCAGTTCAGCAGCAGCGCCGGCGGGCGCAAGAAACTGCCGATAGACCTTGGCATTCACGCCGAACGAGGAGTATTGATCCAGATTTGCGCCGTACGAAAGGCTCATGTTCCACATATAACTGTAAAAAGTATCAAGCGCATCCGGGCCGCTTTCGCCCGTTCTGATCTGCTCACCGAGGCTGAGATAGACGAAATGGGCGCCAAAGGTCCCTATGTTTGGAACATTTCGTCGGTAGGCAACAAACTCGTAGTATAAATCGTCTGCCAATCCCGGCAACCAGTTCACGTGCATGGCGGCGAGCTCCTGTTTATTGAGAAATGCGAGCCCGGCTGGATTCCAGTAACTGGCGTAGGCATCGTTGGCAACAGCAACCTGTGCTTCCCCCATACCACCGGCGCGGGCCCCTGGTGCAATTAACAGAAAAATTCCACTGGCTTCACTTTGCGCAAACAGCAATCCCGGCGATCCGAGGAGCACCAGAGCAACCAAGCCCTTATTGAGTAGTGATTTAAGGGTTTGCAACATAAATCCTCCTTCATAAAATAAAAAAACCGAATGCCCTTTCATTCGGTTCTGCTTCTGAACCTGTTTATAGGCATTTTTTGGCTCGTGTTCATTTGTCAAAAACAGCAGATAATCTGCTGCGATAATTAAACGATTTGTTTAATTAATCATTTGCCCAATAACAAAGGTCCAGTAAGTTGCTCCTTGCTGTTTGCTCTTGTCAGAGTAAAGACGAATCTATCTGGGTACGTAACAAATGTCAAGTCCGAATACCTAAAAGCTCTCGGCCTCGTCAATAAGCATAATCGGAATATCATTTTCAATATCATACTTCAGGCGACATTTGTGACAGATGAGTTTTTCGTTGTCCTCGTCATAGTCTAATTCTTCCTTGCACTTCGGACACGCTAAAATGTCTAACAACGTTTGATCGACCATGTTCCCTCCTTTATTATTCGGAGAATTTACATACTCTCAATTTGTTGCACAACAATTTGATAGCCTTTACCCGGGAATTCATGATAATAACGTTTCACGCCATCCGGCGAGATCCGAATTATCGTTCCCGAATCATAATCCGCCGTTAAACAGACATCCGTTACCGGATTCACGGCGATATCATACATCTCTTTTCCCCCACTATACATGAGCTGGGTCACGTTTCCATCGTACCGGTAGATGCTATAGGGATTTTTGGAATCGGTATAACTCAAAATCCACAAGCTATGATCGTGAGAATTGTATTCTATTTTCCTGGGATAAGGAATATCCGTAATCAGAGTATCAAGAGTCAGAGTACCACTGCTCCAGGTGTATATCATATTTTCACTTCCCATCCCTAGATATGCGACGGTATTAAACTCATTCGCTGCAACTGCTGTAATTTGTTGTCCGCCGGGCATCTCCTTAGCTTTCTGGGCTATCGGGTTGCTGCCATCCATGGAATACAAAGTTCCCCCCGCCCCAATCCAGAGATGTCCGGTTTGATTGATCGTTCCGGCTGTGATGGATTTCGGGACTTCGACGGTCTGCAGACTGTTTGTTTGTAATTTCAGAATTTCCACATCCCCCGTATTCCTCAGGAGGAAAAGAGTTTCGGGAGCAGCGCCATACAACATATCCACGACATTGTAAATACCCGTCTGCAATACAGCGGGGCTCTCTCCGGGGATATGACGGAACAGGGTTCCATTATATCGGTCATAGGTATATAACAGGTTCCGAAATGCCGGCGCAACCAAATATTCCGGTGCACCATAGACATTGTACGATGTATAGAGGTGCATACCGTCATGCGAAAATTGCGACAGCGAGTTGTAGTTGCTCGCGAGAATCCACCAGCGTGTTGGTCCGGGCGTGATTGTATCGAACATTGTAAAGGAAGTCTCATCAACATCACCCCGCACCGTAAGACTATACACGTATGTCGTATCCAATTGGATATTTTCGTCGATATATGAAGTAACCGAATCGGGGAGTTCCTGTAAAAGTTGTAAACTATCACCCTGGATAGTTCGATAAATATTATATCCTGTCAAATCCGGGCTGTCACTGGCGTCCCAATCCAGATACACCGCCTGAGTATCCGATCGAACGTGCAGATTCAACGGATTTGATACCGCTGCGTCATTATGCGGATCGAACGGGTTCGTGCGCTCCCGTTCGTTACACCCGAACAGCACCATACTGCACAAAATCCCGATAACGGACCACCAGAAGATGTGAGAGCGGTTCATAAAATATTTTAGACTGATTTAAATGCCGAACTCGACAGAAAGGCCTCCGCCAGCGGATGCGTGCCTTCCCGAAACTCATCCGGTGTAAGGACCGCCTGGATTTTTCCGGCCTCCAACAGGGCAATCTGATCGGCGACCTTCATCGTGGCATCCATATCGTGGGTCACAATAATAGAGGTTGTCTCAAATTCCCAGTTAAATCGCAGAATCAGGTCAATGATGATTTCACCCGTCACGGGGTCCAGTCCGGTGGTGGGTTCATCGTACAGCAGGTAGGATGGCTGCATGGTGATAGCCCGGGCAAACGCCGCCCGTTTTTGCATTCCGCCGCTCAGACTTTCCGGCAGCAGGTCAGCGCTGTCTTCCAGCCCCACCTGTTTCAGGCATTCCAGCACCCGGGCGTTCACTTTATCACTGGATATATCCGTTAACTTATTTAGTCCCAACCCGACGTTCTCAGCAACAGTCAGGGAATCCAATAGGGCCGAGTTCTGGAACACCATCCCGAATCTCAATCGAAACTCCCGGCGATCCACCGAATCAAGCGCTGTGATGTCCGTGCCTTCAATAAGTATTTCCCCGGAATCCGGCTTGACTAGTCCCAGGATATGTTTGAGCAATATCGATTTCCCAACTCCGCTTTTCCCAAGGATGACCGTAATTTTATTTTCCGGAATTTTAAGAGTGAGGTCGGAATAGACAGTCCGGTTGCCGTAGGACTTGTATAGATGGTTGATTTCAATCATGCTCTGAGATTACAGCGTTAATCCATTCCCTGGATTTCCGCTTCGAAAGCTCCAATATCCTGGAAATCCCGATAAACAGAGGCAAATCGGATATACGCAACTTTGTCGACAGTCTTCAGGTGTTTCATCACCACTTCACCGATCTGCTTGGAGTGAACTTCCCTGGGATAATTGCGGCGGATTTCATTTTCAATATCGGTAACTAACTGATCGATTTCGCCACTGGAAAATCCGCGCTTATTCAGAGCGATCTTCAGCGAGTTGTACAGTTTCCCCCGGAAAAAGTCCTCCCGGCTGCCCGTAGATTTAATCACCGTCAGTTGTTTTGGCGCGTAATATTCGTAGGTGGTAAACCGCTCGTTGCAGGACTCACACTCACGGCGCCGCCGGACGGAATTATCCCGCTGGACATACCGAGTCTCAATAACGCTGGTTTCCGTATTGTCACAAAATGGACACCACATAATTACATCTCGATGGTCTGGTAAAGCGGAAATTGCTCACACAGGGAATGCACTTCCTGCTTTACGGATTGTTTGGTGTTATTATTCTCAATATCGGAAAGAACCGAATCGATCAGTTCAGCTATACGCTCCATTTCCGGTTCGCCAAACCCCCGGGTCGTCAGTGCTGCAGTCCCAACCCGGATGCCACTTGTCACGAATGGGCTACGCTCATCGAATGGAACCATATTTTTATTGACAGTAATCGCCGCCTCTTCCAGCGCTTCTTCAGCCGCTTTCCCAGTGATGCCCTTGTCAGTGAGGTCGATAAGTAGCAGGTGCGTGTCAGTTCCGCCAGAGACCAAATCGTATCCGAGTTCGATAAAGGAGTCTGCCAGGGCATTGGCATTCGCGATGATTTTTTTTGAGTACTCTGTAAACTCCGGCTGCAAAGCTTCCCTGAACGCCACTGCCTTCGCAGCTATGATGTGCATTAGCGGTCCACCCTGTATTCCCGGCATAACGTTACTATCGACAATTTCGGAAAGGTTCTTCACCCGGCCGCTCTTGGGTGCTTTTATTTCCCAGGGATTTTCACCATCATGCCCCAGCAGAATCAGTCCGCCACGCGGCCCCCTAAGCGTTTTATGTGTTGTTGAAGTGACCACATGACAGTGGGGCAGTGCATCCGGGATTAATTTCTTCGCAATCAACCCGGCGGGATGAGCAATGTCTGCCATCAGAAAACCGCCAACCTCGTCAGCAATCTCACGGAACTTGCTATAATCGATGGCTCGCGGGTATGCGCTGGCGCCGCAGACAATCATCTCCGGTTGATGTTCATGCGCCAGGTTCCGGACCTCCTCAAAATTGATTGTGCCGGTTTCACGCTCCACGCCATACGGGACAATATTGTACAGCTTTCCGGAAAAATTCACCGGGCTGCCGTGAGTTAAATGCCCGCCATGAGCAAGATTCATCCCAAGAATGGTATCGCCGGGATTTATAAAGGTTTGATACACCGCCATATTGGCTTGGGAGCCGGAGTGGGGCTGCACGTTCGCGTGTGCCGCGTTGAATAGTACACATACCCGATCCCGCGCCAGGTCTTCCGCCTCATCAACAAATTCACAACCGCCATAATACCGGCGTCCTGGATACCCCTCTGCATATTTGTTCGTCATCACATTACCGGCGGCTTCCAGGACAGCAGGGCTCACGAAATTCTCAGAGGCAATAAGTTCGAGAGTGTACCGCTCGCGGTCCAACTCTTTTTGGATTGCGCTGTAAATGTCCGGGTCCTGCGACTTGATTTTCGAAAACATAATATCTACTCTCCCTCAATAAACCTGCGGCTTCGCGGATTTATCCCAAAATGCCAAAAACGCCGACTCCATCCGGTTACCGGTTGGATGCCGACGTTTCGGAAATTGTCAAAAAGTTATTCAGTGGGTCGCTTCACGGATCGATTTAACCAGCTGTAGCAATCTTTAGTTGGCGCGATTTCCGAACCTCCATCCTCGTGGAAAAACCAGTCGCCTTTGGAAGGGATAAAGTTCCCAAGATAGTCGATCCGGGCGGTGACCTGACCATAGCCCATCGACACAGCCTTTTGGTAATCCTCATACGCCATCTGGTACACCAGTTTGTCCTGGAAATCAGGGCTGCCACCGGAGCATTCCGCTGCCAGGTTCTCGTAGACCTTTCCGCGTGCGGCATATCCCATACCGTTCTTCGCACCGGTATTTATCGTACGATTGGCCCAATCCATCGCCTGTTGAAATTCCTTCATCTGAATATAGAGCCCGGTGATTTCGTTTATGATATCTTTGCGATTCTTATCGATATCCAGGATACCTTTATACGCCTCGATTGCGTTTGCCGGTTGCCCGACATTCTCATACGCCTTTGCCAGTCGATTCCACGCACGGATATTCTCCGGATCAATGGAAGTGACTTCCTTGAACACAGTTATTGCTTTTTCGAAATCCCCCCGGTCGAACAATGCTTCGCCGTACTCGACGCCGTTCGTGGAATTGTTTTTTTTGTTTTCCCAACGTTTCTTCAAAGCATCGATCGGATCTAATCCGGCCTTCTTCATTGCGGTAATCAGGCTGCTCTGCGCGACTGAATTTTGCGGTTCGAGCTCAAGTACTGTCCGGAGCACATCGATCTGTTTTTGATACTGATTCGTAGAAAAATATAAGTCCGCCAGATCCATCAAGTATTCCACATTGGTAGAATCAAGCGCCACCAAATCTTCCTGGACCTCAACCTGTTTCTGGAGTTGATTCGTGATCTTATACATATACGCTAAATTCTGATACAAATAAATATTCTCCGGAAGATATTCTACCCCTTCATTGTACACGGCTATCGCGGAATCCTGATTCCCGGTCTCGCGATAGGCATTCCCAAGATACAAATAGAGGTTCTCGGCCATACTTGGCGCACAGCCAAGTTCCCGGACAACCTCATAATTCTCGATAGCTTTTTCCCAGTTGCGCTGCTTGTAATACTCGTATCCATTACTCAGTTTAAATTCGCATTTCGCCTTGTTCGCCTTCAGAATTGAATCCTGACGAACCTGCGCTATACTATCTTCATAGGCTTTCCGCTCTTCCGGTGTCATCTGGGGTGGCTGACACCCGATACTTAGAAAAGCAACTGTGGCAAATACTCCCAACAGAAGCAGACTTGCGAATTTTTTTGTTCCTGTAACCATGCCCCCATTCTCCTTTATCTGTTACGTACTCCGCCATTGAACCAGAGTTCACTCACTGTTATTCCTATTGAAAAGCCAATGTCCGTTTCAACCGGATCATTTGCTGTAAATCCATTTCGCTGACCATAATGCACTGAAAAGTCGAGACGATTCGCCGCGTCACCGAATGGCACCCCCATCCCAGTCACAACATAGGCCCTGGTCGGCTGATTCCCCTGCGTGTCTGTTTCCATATACTGCCGCCAGGAAAAACCGGCGCGCCACGCCAGCTGTTGCCACCATTGATCAGCATCATAAGCGCTGGCATATTCAATCCCTGCGCCGATTTTGAGTCCGTTACTCATCGAAAAATCGTTATTGTCAAGAAACTTGTCCGCCCCCTCCGAAGGAGACCACAGACTCACTTCACTAACTGCTAACCAACGACCGGATAGTTGCGTTTGATATCCTATGCTCATCTGTAGCGGCCATCGGACATCCTCGATTTCCTCTGAAACCTGGTCAGAATTCGTCACGTTATTATTCAACGACTCCTCGCTGCGAATCGTCATTGAAACCGGGATTTCAACTCTCACCCCGATATTATCTGATTTTCGAATCACATTGGAATAGGCCGCCCCGAAAATCATATTACCGCCGTATATATTTTTACTGGACGCAATGACCCGTGGCGCATAGTTCCCATCGACAAAGTCAAGCGTCCTTCGGCTTTCAATCTGTCCAATCAAGAGGTTATATGCAAGCCCCAATGACAGGCGCTTGTTTACCTGCCAGCCAAGCCCAAAGAAGTTACCACCAACCCCTCCTGAACCGGACAGATCAACATTGTACTCAACTGTATCTACGGCGCCGCTCACATCAGGAAATTGTTTGTGTCCTGACCGCGCAAAATCGTAACTCACGTGGCTCAACGGTGCAAATCCAAAGGCAATACCTACAACATCTCCCATCGGAAAATGAAAGTTGAATCCATCGAAAGCAGAACGGTAGTTTAATCCCCCAGCGGAATTGGTAAGTTTCGTCGACTGTATCCGGGTCGTGATTCCGGTAAATTCCAGTTGATGCCAGAATGCAGGATTGATAACGCTAATTTCCTGAAAATCGGGTACTGCCACGCCTTGTACCCCAAGTCCGGCCGCCCGGTTACTGGCCGGAAGCGCCAGATCGCCAAGCCCGATGCTGGAATACATAGACTGCGCGGAAATCACCCAGGGCATCAGGATAAAAAGTCCGATAGTTATGATTCGTCGTACATCCATATTATGGGACCTCACTATAGACTAATCGCAACTTGCTTTTATACGG
>JAANXI010000158.1 GCA_018263365.1 Fidelibacterota bacterium
ACATCCACCGGCCTGCCCCAGCGATCTCCGCCGCTGTCCTGCCAGCCGGTGATAAATGTTTGGGACGAGGGTTGACCTGCGGCATCCGCTTTGATACGCACTATCTTCGGGCCCACCGGCACAGACCGGTTCCAGGAGCCGTGCTGCGCCACAAACAGATTGCCCTGATATTCCGACGGGAATTTATCACCGGTGTAGAATTCCATCCCCAGCGGCGCGGCGTGGGCCTGCATTTCAACGTCCGGCGGGATGCTGTTTTCGGCCCGGGAATAATTATCGAAGGCCGGATCGGTGACTTTCTGACCATAGGCATACGGCCACCCGTGAAAACCACCTTCCCGGATTCGGACTACTTCCTCCGGCGGCAGATCGTCGTGCAGATGATCCCGGCCGTTCACCGTTCCCCAAAGTTCGGTGGTGTTGGGCCGAAACTGAATCCCCACGGCATTCCGCAATCCGGTGGCAAAGATTTCCTCTCCGGTACCATTTAGGTTATACCGGACGACTGCCGCCCTGCGGGCATCCGTCTCTTCACAGATATTACAGGACGATCCAATCGAAACATACAGATTGTCATCCGGACCGACGATCACTGTTCTCGTCCAGTGACCGCCGTCAGGCAAATCATCGATGATCGCTTCCTTCTCATCATATACCCCGTCGCTATTTGTGTCAAATAGCCTCCAGACGGTCGTAATTCCGGCGGCATACAGAGTATTGCTATGGAAATCCATGCTGTTGACATTCGGCAACCCTTCGGCAATGACCTGCTGCGCATCTACTTCCCCGTTTCCGGTGGAATCGATCAGTTTCACGATATGGTTTTTGCCGGGAAGGGTTACGCAGATATTCCCGTCCGGGGAAATCCCCATGAACCGGGGGGCGCCGATGTCCCGGGCANAGTAACTCACCTGAAACCCGTGTTGAACCTGTAATCCATCGATGGACGGTGGAATATTGACGGAGGTGGAAGTATCGGAACAACTCCACACGCTCAGGAGCGCTAACACAACTATTGCATATTTGATCTGTGCACTCATCATTGGTATAAAAGTAACATCTACAGCCACATTCTCCATAAGAATCCCGTTACCGGAGACATATCCCCGGTTGGAATCTGGAAAAAAGTAGATTAACTTATTTTACCCTGAGTAATTCAAAAACCGGGTTTATTCTGATGATAAGACCAAATGTAACTTATGGAATAACACGTGCTTGTAGAGACACGCCATGGCGTGTCTTTACCCAACGAAATTGTGGACGGTTATACTCCACAACTTGCACCTCCAAACCCCGCCGGAACATGGATGGTATGATCCGGAAATCGCATTCATGAATTATTCAGGTTCCGTCAGAATTATCCCTGCCTTCACAAATCTTGCCGGATTTGGTAATTAGAACAAAATGAAGATGTCTTGTATGAAGCGTTTATTTTCGTTGATGCTGTTGCTCGTTTTTTCCGTTTCTACACTGTTTGCTGATGTGGACCTGCACTCCATTACGAATATCTCTGCAGGCACAGGAGCAGTTGCCGACGAACAGGATATTGCCCTGGATGGGTCCAATCTGTACCTGGTCTGGAATAATACCGGACAGGTGTCCTTCAAAAGCAGTTCCAACGATGGCATCAACTGGGGGAATCTGACGACGGTCTACGGCGGCAGCGAAACCGTGTATTACCCTGTGGTGGCCGCCTCCCAGGGAAATGTGTACGTCACTTACTGGTATGACACTGCGGAAAATCAGGAGATCTTTTTCAGCAGATCGCTGAATAACGGTTCGATCTTCGACACCGAAACCCAAATAACTACAGCGATTAACCAGGCACAAACTCCCAGGATTGCCGCCAGCGGCGATACAATATTTGTAGCTTACGAGGATCGGGACAGCGACTGGACGTACCAGATTTATCTCATCCGGTCGTTCGATGCCGGTGCAACATGGTCGGATCCGGTCAATATCTCCTCGTCCGACGGCAATTCACGATGGTGTGATATTGTCTATAACGGCGGCAACCTCTGCGTCACCTATAACGAAAATACCGGCTCCGAATACGACGACCCCGACTTATTCTTTGCCAGCTCCGACGATTTTGGGGTTACATGGAGCACCCCGGTGAATATCACAAACAACCAGGCGTATAATGCCCGGTTAAACATGACGGTTCTTGATAGTACGGTGTATATCGTGACTTCATCGAAAATCGACAGGATCCAGGACGATATTATCCTGTATCGATCCCATGATTTTGGACAGACCTGGGAATCCGGCTTGAATATCTCCCAAAACACCGGTGATTCGGCCCGGCCGTGGGTCTGGGTTGCGGGTGAAACTCCGGGCAATCATCGGATACATTGTCTGGACTGACGACACGTATGCCGGCGACGATCAGTCGTTCCTCAAATATTCGCTGGATAACGGTGTAACCTGGTCCGAACGAATGCGCATCTCCCAGGATGAAGGCAGTTCTGCCTGGGCCAAGGTTGTTGGACGAACTACGACTAATTCCGACCTGCTCTATCTGGTTTGGAACAGCTTTATTACTGGTATTGGTACGGAGGTGTACGGCCGTCGTGCTGTCAGTACCCTGGGCGAAACGGGCACTGTGGCCGGAACGGTCAACGCAGAATCAGGGGATCCCATTGCTGACGCGACCATTACGGCAAATAATTCCACCGCCACAACCGATGCGAACGGCGAATACAGTCTGGAGATGCTGGAAGGCACTTACGATATTATCTGCACTGCTCCAGGTTATTATACCGAAACGGTTGATCAGGTCAGCGTGACCCAGGATGATACCACCACGGTGGATTTCACCCTCGCGCCTCAGGTCGGCGGACTGTACCCGCCGTTCCACTTTACTGGAAAGCAGACGGGGATGGATTCGGTTTCCCTTTCTTGGCTCTCGCCAATTGGATTCAACCCTGTGTTACTCTCGCACGATGACGGGTCCCATGACCACCGAAAAATCAGAGCGGGTTTTTTCGAACTCGCACTTTCCAATTGATGAGGAATGCTGTAAATTTACCTGCTATGGATTTTTGAAATGACACACAGAAAATTTTGCGAAGAGGAGTAATTACATGCTTATCGATTTAGCGTCAATTGAAAAATTATATGAATCCCTGGAGGATGTTCATTCGAAGGCTCGCCTGCGGCTTGGTCGGTCCCTGACGCTGGCGGAGAAGATCCTGTTCTCCCACATGGCGGATTTTGAGAATACGCCACTGGAGAAACGCGGCGAAGCCGATGTTTACTTTTACCCGGACCGCGTCGCCATGCAGGACGCCACGGCACAAATGGCAATTTTACAGTTCATGCTGGCAGGCAAAGATGAAGTGGCTGTCCCCACAACCGTACACTGTGATCACTTGATTCAGGCGTATGAGGGCGCCGGTGAGGACTTAAAACAGGCCATTCACGAGAACAACGAGGTCTACCAGTTTCTGCGCTCATCTTCCAAGAAATACGGGATCGGATTCTGGGAACCGGGAGCCGGTATTATCCACCAGGTGGTGCTCGAAAACTATGCCTTTCCCGGCGGTATGATGATCGGAACGGACAGCCACACCCCCAATGCCGGCGGACTTGGGATGATCGCTATTGGTGTCGGCGGTGCCGATGCTGTGGATGTGATGGTGGGCGAGCCGTGGCTGCTGCGAATGCCGAAACTCATCGGAATTCACCTCAAAGGTGAACTCGACGGCTGGACCGCTCCCAAAGATGTCATTCTCAAAGTGGCTGATCTGTTGACCGTCAAGGGCGGCACCGGAAAAATTATCGAATACTTCGGTCCGGGCGCCCGCTCTATAAGTGGCACGGGGAAAGGCACCATTACCAATATGGGTGCGGAAGTCGGCGCCACAACCTCTGTCTTCCCCTTCGATGAGCGGATGGTCAAATACCTCAATGCGACGGAGCGCGCGGAAGTTGCGACCCTGGCGCAAAAATACGAAGAATACTTCCGTCCCGATGACGATGTCGAAAAAAATCCGGAAGATTATTACGACGAGATTTACGAAATCGACCTGTCTAACCTTGAGCCGCATATCGTCGGCCCGCATACGCCGGATTTGGCGCGCCCTATCTCCGAACTGGGAGAAGACGCCGATGAAAATAACTATCCCACCGATATCCGGGAAGCGCTGATCGGAAGTTGCACCAACTCCTCCTATGAAG
>JAANXI010000159.1 GCA_018263365.1 Fidelibacterota bacterium
AACATTCTGCAATGCCTGATCTGCCTCATCCGTTGTTATGACCCAAACAGCCCCAGCTGCAAGACTGGTGGAGCTAGCCCACTCATGATAATACTCCCATCCACCACCGTTTACAGACTGAGCAATACGATAATATTGTAAATCGATAGCGGTGTCAGTGCCATTGTAAATTTCTATGGCCTTGTTATAACTTGACCCTTCTATATATTCGCTGAAAAAAACATCCTGTGCTAAACTTGGCCCTGCTATCAATAGGGCAGAACCAAACAATAGTAATAATTTTTTCATTGATTCTTCTCCTTAATTATGCTCTTGGATGATATATTTTATAACCGCTGTGAGTTACGAATCTGAGAATAGGACAACGGTTTTTAATGATACAGTTTCACTCGTATTATAGTTCAATAGCAAATGAAAATAATATGAGCCAACCCGCAAAGCAACTCTCAGTTCCTTAAAGTTGAAACCGTGAATAAAGCCATCCCCTATTACAATAGAAAGTCAGTTGAATGGAGTTATCCTTTTCACTCAAGTGTAAAGCTTTAGACACCTGATTAGTACACTAGGGTTCGTCTCACATCAGACGTATCATCTTTCCCTTGCTATAGAATTACAGCCTATGATTAAGGGAGATGTTAAGGTAAAAAAATACAGATACTAATATTACCAGCAAATAAACCTACGGCCGTTCGCCGTAATTGATATCGACATCTGTGGAAAGTTTATACCGAATAATCCGCCCTGTTCCGCCTGCATTATCAACGATGTAAACCTCGCCTTCGGAAACGGCAACGGCCTCCGGGCTGGTAAATACATTGGGTTCATATCGGATAAAAATAGAATCGGACTCGGTGAAAGTGGTGTCGCCAGGAGCGTTAATTACCGTGTCGACAACTGTGGTAGTATCACGGATTTCCTGCGTGCCAATATACCGCAGGAAATTACCATTCGGGCTGAATTCCTCTACATAATTTTCAAAAGTATTTGCTACATAGATGTGCCCGTTTTCGTCGCTAGTTATATCCTGGGCGTTTTTAAACCGACCAATCTCTCCGATGTCCGAATTCTCAGGCAGATCGAATTCACTTGAGGAGAGCGAAACTCTGTGGGCGCCAAAATTGTCATCTGTCTGAGAGTAGTACAGCTTCGGATCCTGTTCAAAATAGTTGAAATACAGGCCGGTTGGGAACATCACGGTCCCCTGACCCGACCCCTTATTCACCGCAAACGAATGAAATTTTCCGCGATGCAGCCAGATCGTCTGTCCGGTGGACAATCTCACCAGACGGTACCTGCGATAATCCACCCGAATGATTCGGTTATAAAAGCTGGCATCCGCAAGATACAATGACCCTTCTCGTTCAGGATTCGCAATATTGGATGGCTGCCATGCCGCCACGGCATTAAAACGGCTGGACTCCGGTGAGCTGCCATAGTTGCTGCTGATCATGCGGGGCATTGTTGTGGTGAAAAACATGCGGGGTTTCAAAATGGAGTCGATCCGGGCTGGCTCCTCAGACCAAACAATCTCCTGAATCTCATCTCCGGGCGAGTACGAACGCCAGTACTGATCCGCGGAAATGGTGTCACTTCCCATTACAAATTCTGAGGCTACGGATTCCACACCAATATTGTTGATGTATTGATTCCAGACGTAAACCGTATTGGTACTATCCACGATGAAGATATTCATCCTGGTANCGGCGGAAATGCCAGTAGGTTGAATAACTGCACCGGAATTTGTGTAAGAGGAGATATCAGTAATATCATCAAAATTCTTGTTGCCGAAATTGTCACTTGAGTCGATCACGTTGCCAGATTTATTCATCACCAGCACCCGGGAGTTCCCTTTATCTGCGACAAAAATATACCCGTCCCGGTTGACGAAAATATCCTGTGGATCATTCAATGAATATTCATCAGCTGGCCAGTCGGGATTAACCCTGGTGTACATTGTATCGCCCGCCGCGACATTTTGGCCGGTATCCACCGGGCCGGTCGGCAACGGTCGCTTTTCACCACACTGCGATAAAAAGAAGGCCAGTCCTAAAATTCCGCAAGTAATTATTAATCTAAAACGTCTCATATCGCTTACAAGTCAAACCCTATGGCAAATCGGTGAACGGCAGTCAAACGGCCAAAATCGGTATAAGCATAGTCGAATTTGAGTGTCTCCATCCCAAACATCGGTATATACAGCCCGGCGCCAAATGATAATCCGCCTTCGTCTGCGTTCATCTTATATCCGCTGCGGAGCGCCAGATAATCCAGGAAAAGATATTCGCCGCCGACCACAAAATTTTCCGCGTTATCAACCGGATGGTTCAGTTGCGCCGATGCGGTAAGCGTATGATAGTCAGAATCTATTAAATTCATAGCGCTGCCGATTCGAAATACGGTTGGCGGCGAGAATTCCGCATATTTGAATTCGGCGGTGCCGCCATCAATCACTGGTTTTTCAAAGGTACCGTCGGGGGCCACTTGCGGCCCAAAGTTCGTCAGTGCCACGCTAAACCGCAGCGATTTAAATCCAGTCCAGTAGAAAGTCCCCAAGTCGAGCATCTGGCCAGCCAAAATAAGCCCAGCCAGGTTTTCCTGCACATGCTTAAGGGTTACACCAAAAGAGAACCGATCGGTCATGCGCATGGCAAAAGTAGCGCCCAGTACCATATCGCTGTAGTTGAAATATTCTCCCGTTCCATGTGGCTTATATTCCGTTCGGATTTCCATGGGATCCATGTGGAGAAATCCGGCGCTGGCGCCCAGAAACATATTTCGCCCGAACGGCTGGATATATCCAAGATATTCGTAACTGATATCCGCAGGCCAAGATGTGTGCGTCATTAACAGCTCCGCACCGCCCGACTGAGCAATGCCTGCCGGATTCCAGTAGAGCGCTGACGCGTCGTCCGCCATGCCAACGAATGCTCCGCTCATCCCCGCCGATCTGGCGCCTACACCTATCTTCAGAAAGGAAAACGAAGAAGTTCCAGCCCGCTGTCCTCCAAGCACCTGGAACAGATTATTCTGCGCCAGTCCTATCTCCGGTAAACCGAACGTAACGAGCATGACCACGGCGATACCGAGCTGTACAAACCGTTTCATATCAGAAGGATACCTTTATACCAAGTTTTGCTGTGCGGCCTTCCCGATACCGGGCGGGATCGTAGTTCGGATTTGGCGAATTTGCCAAGTAGTAGGGGATCGTTTCTCCCGGATCATACGGATCGCCTGTAAACGGGTTGATATTGCGTGGAATTTTATAGTCGAAGATATTTTCAATTTCCAGCACCAGTTTGGATTTGAACACGCCGTCAAACAGCTGCTTCGATATCTTCACATCGAAGTTCCACCATGACGGCGTAATTGCTGAATACGGTTCATCGGAGCGTCGATCGCCATCATAGTAAAGCACGCCGTTCTGTTCTATGAAACTAATATTGGTGTACGGTGTATAGCGTCTGCCGGAATTGTATTCGATTCGGAAACTGGTGCGCCAGTGATTAGGGATGGGCAGTCCCAGCAGATGAGGCCGGCGGTTTCTGTCCATGGTAAAGTGCAGATTAGCAAAAAAGGAAATCGGCCGATCCCAGGAGAGGAAACTCTCACCCAGCGGCTTTTCGTCCAACCGCCCGGCTGTCACCAGCAGATTGTCATACGGCGTGGAACTCTTGCCGGTCACCTGGGAATACGAGAAGTTCGCATCACCGTTGAAAAACCGGCCAAATCGTTTCCGGAATACCACTTCAATACCGCGGGCCCGGGCATAATCCATATTCAGATACATCAGGAAACTCTGGTTTCCTTTGGCCGGGTCAAAAAGCGTAATGCTGGCTGAAGTCTCGTAGTCGAACATATCCTTGTAATATGACCGAAATTCCAGCACTGTGTTTTCATCAAATTTGTGTTTTATGCCCAATTCATAGGAGACCGTTGTTTTGGGACTGAGGTTCGGATTTCCAAACAACGAATAGGAGTTTTCATCTCTGGTAAAAAGGTTCGCATATACATACTGATAGGTTGGTAGCTGCGAGAAATGCCCGTAATTAAAATAGAGCACATCATTATCTGAAACCGGATGCGAAATACCCAACCGCGGACTCATGTGTGATTTGCCGCGCATGCCCATAAACTCGAAGGTCTCGTCCCGGTAGGTCTGCTTGGCAAAATCGTTGATTGTCGGCGAGAGTGATTCCATATCCGTGGTCATCAACTCATCGACTTTTTCCCCGGGGAACCAAAGATCATAGCGGAGCCCGATATTGACGATCATACCATCAAAGACGATTTTATCCTGGGCATAGAAGGCGCCATCGGTGGGATACACCCGGTAAATGTCGAACGCGCGTCCGAACGGATTATCACCCCACCACGGCGTATTGATGTGCATCACCTGCATGGCCGTGTGCCGGACATCAAAACCGGTCTTAAAGGTATGGCGGCCACCGGTGTTGTACGTGAAATCAACTTCGGCGCTCAGGTTCTCGCTCCAGTAATCGAACCAGTCCGGCGGCATCCCCTGATCCCAGAACTCATCCCCGAACTCCACATTGATATGACCATTAGCGTTTGGTTCATACCGAATCGGTTCCAGGTCCTGTCGCTCCTGATATTCGGTATAGTGTAAACCCCGTGCGGCAGAGTGGAAATCCGTAAAAAACCGGCCAAGGTTTAGGCTGTAGAACGCCTTCGAGCTAAGCGTGTGCGTCCAGGAAAGATTAGTAATGATATTTTCCCGGATCATGGTATTGTAATTTTCCAAAACCTTCTCGTAATAGTACGGATAATACGTATTCGTATACGTCTTATTCATAAAGAAACCCTGATTGATATTCAGGGAACGATCATACGAGTAGGAGAGAGATCGCTGCGGATTTATTTTCCAGGTCAATTTGCCCAGCAGATGGTAATCGTTCTCCTCGCGCAGAGCAAAATCCTGTTGCCAGTCCCGCGCCGGATACAATTGGTTTACCTGGGGCAGATAGGTATCGGACAGTCGGCCGTAGCCATTTACGAAGAAAAACCATTTCCCCGGCAGTGAAAGCCCAATATTTCCAAGAATAAACTTATTGATTGGCTCCGGGCCGCCAATATTAAACTCCAGCCGTTCCGTATTGAAATCCTGAAAAATTCCGGGAGCCCACTTATCCGTGGTGTAGGTGAATCCTCCATTATATTTGGGACTGCCCTCTTTAAGCTTTACGTCGATGACGCCGGACATGGCCTGCCCGTATTCCGCATTAAATCCCCCAGTGATCACTTCGATCTCTTCCACCGCTTCTGCTGTCACAAACACGTTCGATGCGTTCCCGGACAGCGGGTCCTTAATCGACATTCCATCGATGACATACAGGCTTTCATCCACCCGGCCGCCACGGATATGTACCTCGTTATCCACGGTGGAAACGCCCACCTGCTGCTGGATGACATTGTCCACAGTATTCACGATCTGATTGTCAATATCATCGCTGTTCATGCGCATAGCCGATGAGGTCTCATCCACATCAATCAGCGGCTTTTCGCCAATGACTTCCACTTCCTGTCCCAGCGCCAGCACGGTTTGTTCCAGGGCAAAATTCAATTCCAGATGTTGACCGGGCTGCACGTTTACACCCGTCTGCAATATCCGTTTATACCCGATCATGCTCACCTGAATTTCGTAACTTCCCGGAGAAATATTTAAGATTCGGTAGTTTCCATTTTCGTCCGTAGCCGCACCGTAATAGGTTCCCTTTACGATGATATTGACCCCGGGCATCGGATCACCGGTCTTCGCATCGGTGACCTGACCAGTAATCTGCCCTGTCTGCTGAGCAAATCCCGCTGAGGTAGCCAAAACCATAAAACTCAATATGATGATACCGCGCTTCATAATAACATTACTGTTCGAACTCCGTATTTAGATAGTAATCGAGCATTTCTGGGACATTTCCATTCCCGTTTAATTGATGAATGGGAACGGACATAAAAAGGAATTCCCCACCATCAGAACCGCCGATGCGATCGAGATAACCGACAGGAGGCTCATCATCCCAAGCGGGATTACCTTCTTGATTCAAATGATATTGCACTGAAGCGGAAGTTCGAGGTATAAGCGCCCGCATCCTTTTCCCAATAAGATTCGGATTGGACAGAGTCAGATTGGTATCGACCGTAGAAACAATATCTTCCCCTGAAAAGAACCGTCCCTGCGGATTAAAGGTGTACATCGAGTCCACATTAATGAACACGGCGCTGGTATCCAGCTCAATCGCGGTGAGAATCATATTACCGCCGTTGGCGATATATTTGTTAATGCCCAGCGCAGCATCGGGATAATGAGGCGCGCCGGAGAACTGGTACCAGATGATATGGTCAAAATAGTTTAGCGTTGCTTCAATATCTTCCTGGGCGTACGGTAAACTGTTTTCCGGATGCCATAGATTGGAGCCGATCCGCCAGATGGAGTATCCGGTATCGCCGACCACTTCGTTTAACCATCCTCTGTAACGGAGCTCAACGTCATTTTCACCCTGGTCACCAACACCGCCCAATGGGTAGTCATTTACCAGGCAGACTCTGCCTTGAGGATCTTTAACTTTCCAGGTGCCCGGCTCAGAATCCGACTCCGGATCCGGGAACTGAATCGTATCACTATAGGCACCGGCAATATCGCGGACTCTAACGAAAAAAGTATACTCGCCCGGATCAATATCGCGCATCGTTACCCGGTCCTCATCACCGTTCAGGGTGTTCCATGTCAATGTGTCCGGCAGAGATGTATCTGCAATGGTGCCCTCCGCCAAATAGTAATCTACCGAAACAATAGTTTCATTGCCGTCCGGATCAATCGCTGACCAGAAAAAGGACCGCGTCGGGAATGTGGTCGTGGTGTCCTCCGGATTGCCAGAGGGATTGCTGTTCAACACAAATTCCACAACAGGCGGTGAGTTAAATACCGGAAAGGTTAACCGGGCGGGCGATGCATCCATAGCACCAGCATTATCAATGGCGCGGACCTGAAATTCAAACTGATCAAATGCGGTCCTGATAGGCAGATAAAAAGTGTCATGTTCCGTTGAATCTGTCGTCCACGTATCTTCAAAATTCCATTTGTATTGGTAAGCCACGACTTCCCCGTCCGGGTCATCGCCCCACCAGTAGATAATTTTTTTGCTTTCAGTGGTATCAGGGATAAATGTATTTCTTCCCCCTAATCGAGAGGTATCAACAAATGTTGTATCGAATAATGTGTCCACTCCAGTAAAAATTGTATCAATGCTGATAATTGTAGTATCTAATAATATGGGAACATCCGGAGGTAAAAAAATATGGGTTTCCGGCGGCTGGTTACCAACCGAGTTATTATCCAGCGGTTGCTCCAGCGGGTTTTTTAGTTCGCATCCTGAAAACATCAGGAGAGCAAACCCGAGTACAAACATCAGTTTATATGTGATCTGTTTTGCCATATCTCGTTTTCAGGAAAAGAACTGCGACCCTGCCTACACAGGCAGAGCCGCAGCTTTTCCAGTAAGATTACCGAATCAACGTCATCTTTTTGGCTTTGATGAAATCACCAGCCTGAATCCGGTAAATGTAGATACCTGATCCAACGGTGTTTCCAGCCTTGTCCGTTCCATCCCAGTTAATTACATGGGAGCCGGGCTGCATTGACTGATTCTGCATCAATGTGTTCACCAGCTGACCTCTCACATTATAAATCGCGATCGTGACCGGCTGCTGATCTGCCAGCGAGAACTTGATGTTCGTTGTCGGGTTAAACGGGTTCGGGTAATTCTGCGACAGACCGTATTCATACGGCTGTGCCACACGATCTTCGTTTACACCAGTGATGGTGCCGTGATCGCTGTCATCCCGCAGTGAAATCTTGTAGGTACCGAAACTGAACGTCCAGATACCACGGACGTCACCAAACTGCGAACCAACTTCCAGACTGTCAAACCAGTCTGTATTGGTCATGGCATCGTCGTCGATGAGGATGTCACCGCCTGAAGCATCGGTAATAGACCAGTCATACTGGTTGACCGTGGAGACCTCCACGTCATTCACCCGGACGTACATACCTTCGTACAT
>JAANXI010000016.1 GCA_018263365.1 Fidelibacterota bacterium
GATCCATTCTGGAATCACGTGGAAAATCTGCCGGACATCCCGGATACGCTCATCGAACGCCTGTCCCATTATTTCCGGACATACAAGATGCAGCCGGGTGACCGGACGGAGGCCAGTATCGAATCCGTGTATCACCGGCAACACGCGTGGGAAGTCATTCGCTCGTCGCTTGAAGATTACCGGGAGAAGTGGGGAGAGTAATTGATGGTGTCTTCCCGAGCATCAGTGAGACATCTCCAATAAGAGGCTAAATGGCGTATAGCCAGGAGATTTTTCACTGTGCATTATCCAAGCCAGGATAACAGGCTTACTACAGCGATGCTACAATTTTCATTTCTTTTTCACTTAGTTCAAAATCGAAGATATCAAAATTTTCGCGGATATGCTGATCCGTGGAGGCCTTGGGAATGACTGAGACGTTCAGCTGCTGGATCAGCCAGTGAAGGGCGACCTGGGCGCTGCTTTTCCCGTACTTCTCTCCGATATCTTCAAGCGTTGGATGACCAATTATCCGACCCTTGCCCAGCGGACTGTAGGCGGTAAGCATCAGATCATTTTCCTGGCAGAAGTCCAGAATTGCCCCGCGAGTTCTGGAGGGATAGAATTCCACCTGGTTTGTGATAATCGGCGTTTCGGAGGCATTCAGCGCTTCCTGCATCTCTGCCACGGAAAAGTTGCTTACGCCGATATGTTTGACGACGCCTTCCTCCTGGAGTTCATTCATCGCCTGGATAGAATCCGGGATCGGCACGGTGGAACTCGGCCAGTGAATCAGGAGCAGATCGATGTACTCCGATTCCAGTCGATCAAGGCTGGCCCGGGTGGAGGATAACACATCGCTGGGAGCGAGATTGGACTGAACAACTTTGGTGGTAAGGAAAATATCATCTCTGGAAATGTCGGACTCCCGGATCGCCTTACCAACCTCCTCCTCGTTGCGATACATCTGTGCAGTATCCACATGGCGGTACCCGATTTCCAGTGCCTTGAGAACGCTTTTCCGGCAGGTAGAACCGTGCATCTGCCATGTGCCGATGCCCAGCGCGGGAATATCCGCACCCTGAATATGCAAAGTTTTCATACAGCCCTCATAAATTAATGCACTCCTGTCGAATGAAGGTGTAAACTATTCGAAATATTTGCAATGAAGAAAATTCCTTGGATTCAGGCATAAATACGTATATTCTGATGCTTGATTAGCGGCCCATTATCATTTCGGGAAGGATTGGAAGGTATGACCACTACTGATTTTGAAGACGCCTATTCACATTTTCTTTCGCGCTATCCTGATTATTCTACAACTGAATCGCTGGACAGGCTTCGCTCAGACGAGTATAGCCGAATTGAAGATCTCGGCCATACGTATCTCGATTATACCGGCGGGAGTTTGTATGCTGACTCGCAGTTGCAAAAACACACCGACTTTTTGGCATCGAATGTCCTGGGAAATCCCCACTCCAATAATCCGACTTCCCAGCAGATGACCCATTACGTTGAACAGGCCCGGAACACTGTTCTCGAATATTTTAATGCCCCGGAAAATGAGTACATCGCCGTATTCACCCCCAACGCCAGCGGCGCGCTGAAGTTGGTGGGCGAGGCATTTCCATTCCAGGCCGAAAGTTCGTTCCTGCTGACCTACGATAATCACAACTCCGTCAACGGTATTCGGGAGTTTGCACGAAGTCACGGCGCGCAGGTGGCCTATATTCCGGTCACCATGCCGGACCTGCGCATCGATACCGCAGAGATGACCACGGCGTTGACATCGTGCAATGCTAAAGTGCCGAATCTGTTGGCGTATCCGGCGCAGTCCAACTTTTCCGGCGTGCAACATTCCATGGAATGGATTGACCGGGCGCATGAGGCGGGATTTGATGTCTTGCTTGATGCGGCGGCGTTTGTCCCGACCAATCGGCTCGATCTCAGCAAGGTCAAGCCGGATTTTGTGGCTATTTCCTTTTACAAGATGTTTGGCTATCCAACCGGTATCGGATGTTTAATTGCGAAGAAGTCGGCGTTGAAACAGCTGCGCCGTCCCTGGTTTGCCGGCGGAACCATTGCGCTGGCATCGGTGCAGGCTATGGAACATCATTTGGCGGACAACGAGGCAGGTTTCGAGGACGGAACGGTTAATTACCTGAATATTCCTGCAGTGGAGATCGGATTAAATCACCTCCGGGAGATTTCCATCGATACGATCCACGATCGGGTGCAATATTTGACGGACTGGACGCTGAAAGAATTAGTGAAACTCCGTCACTCAAACGGGAATCCGCTGGTACGCATATACGGCCCGGTTGAAACGATCGATCGGGGCGCGACCATAGCCTTCAACCTCTATGATCCGAACGGAACAATGATCGATTTTCGCCGGGCGGAGGAGTTGGCCAACAAAGAGAACATCTCCCTGCGCACCGGATGCTTCTGTAATCCTGGTGTCAATGAAATCGCCGAAGGGCTGACGTCCGAAGAGATGCAGGCCGGATTTTCCGGCGGCAAGCGGATGGATTATCCGTATTTCCTCTCGATGCTGGAACATCAGCAGGGGAAAAGCGCCGGTGCTATCCGGGTGTCTATGGGACTCGTTTCGAATTTCAAAGATCTGTATAAGTTTATCACATTCATTCGTTCATTTCTAGACAGAAGTTCGAAAAAGATCGGTCGCGTGAAGTTCGATATCCGGACCTGCCGGCGTCTGCGGGATGGGAGCTGAACAACAGTGTTAGAGTGTTCGGGTGGTCGTGTGTGCAAGTCAAAAACCGTGTTACAGTGTTATAGTTAAACCTAAATTAAGCGATTTTGTGCGGCGATCTGCACCAATCTGTTGAGCGCGAAGGCTCCGTGAAATCCTCGACAGACCCTCCGGGTATGCCTTCGGTTTCCCAAAACCCTTTTCATCTCAACATCTTG
>JAANXI010000160.1 GCA_018263365.1 Fidelibacterota bacterium
CCAAAATCCTTGCCACCTTTATTTATACTGCGCTCTTAGTATTTTTCTTTGCGCTCATGAGCTTGGGACTGGGCTCATTGTGGCTTGGCGCCGGCGATTTGGTAGTACATCATAACGGAATTTTGATTCTCTCACCGGAGATCGCCTGGGGGAGATTCGGCCTCTCATTTATTTTTGCCACGGGAATTATGTTTGTGGTTGCTGCGTTATGTTTTATGTTCTCATCCATGGTGAATAACGGAATCGGGCCGATTATCGGAGCGATGGCGGTCATTATCATCGGCCTGGCTGTCTCAAATATCCCTATTGATTTTTTTCAGACGCTGGAGCCGTATCTGTTTACCAGCTACTTTGATATCTGGAAACTTGCATTTCACGATCCCATCCCCTGGGGTAAAATCGGTAAAAATGCTTCGGTACTGACGCTCTATCTCGTGGCATTTTTAGGGGTGAGTTACACTGTATTCTTAAGAAAGGATATCTTGTCATGAGTTATAGAAAATCGAGGATACCGCATCCTTTGAGTATTGCAATCATCACTGGCTTGTTGATTTCGGCGGTCAACATCACCGGCCTCTATGCCAGAGATGACATGAGCGTCGTGGAAATCAGAGAGAATCTGATCACCCAGTTTGAAAAGATCGAAGATTATATGGTCAGGGTGAAAGTTACGGTAGATATGCCAAAATTCCGGATGCCGAGCAAAACCATCGACGTGGCATTCAAACAACCGGACAAGATTAAAATCGAGTCGACCGGATTTGCCATCGCACCGAAGTCCGGGATGCATTTTTCTCCCAAAGATATTTTCTCGGAGATACAAAATGCGGAGGTCACGGACTCCGAATACCTGAACGGAGAGCTACACTGGATTGTCACTGGCAAAATTAACCCGGATTCGGCGCGGCAGGAGATGGGCGCGCCATCCATGGGAATGGATAAACCGATGCAGATGCTGGTCTGGGTGGATGATGACAGGTGGGTAATTAGCAAGACAGAGACCCGCGCAGGAGATAAGACAGTGATGCAAACACTTGTCGATTACCAACGATTTCCCGGTAGTATCTGGCTGCCGAGCCGAACAGAGGTACAATTTACCTTTCCGGAAGGATTTATGGGGGCTATGCCACAAGAGCCCGAGGAGATGGCGGAGGAGTTGCAATCCGGCAATCCTCGTGGAAATCAATCCTCTGGCATGGCACAGGAGCCGATCAAAGGGAGCGTGATCATGGAATTCATAAATTACAAGGTGAACTCCGGAATAAAGGATTCCTTTTTTGAGGATACGGAATAAAATATACTCACCGAAGAGGCCGCTGAGAGCGCAGAGGAAATGATAAAAATATACTGTAAATACTCCGGGATGTATCACTTTGCTTCATTCATAGCGGGAACCAATCTTTACCTGAACACTCGAACACTCGAACACTCGAACACTGATGTTAAATGCCAAAACGAACTGACATAGAAAGTATCCTGATATTCGGCGCCGGCCCGATTGTGATCGGGCAGGCCTGCGAATTCGACTATTCCGGTACCCAGGCGATACGCGCGCTTAGGGAAGAGGGTTTTCGGATTATCCTCGTCAATTCGAATCCGGCGACTATTATGACCGATCCCGATATGGCCGATGTCGTTTATATTGAACCACTTACGGTCGATTATCTGAAGGAGATTATTAGAAAGGAAAAGCCCGACGCTGTGCTCCCGACGGTCGGTGGTCAGACCGCACTGAACCTGGCAGTTGATCTGAAAAAGGCAGGAGTACTCGAGGACTTCGGTGTGGAACTGATCGGCGCCGAAGTCGATGTTATTGAACAGGCTGAAGATCGCGAAAAATTCAAGGCTGCCATGGATAACGTCGGCATTGATACGGCGCAGGGAGGATTTGTGCGCACCATGGAAGAGGCCAAGAAACTGCTCAAATCTATGGAATTTCCGGTGATTATTCGACCGTCATATACATTGGGCGGGACCGGCGGTTCTATCGCGTATAACGCAGAAGAGTTTGAAGAGCTTGCTGAGAATGGACTGAACCAAAGCCCGATTTCAGAGATTTTGATGGAAGAAAGCCTGGTCGGATGGAAAGAGTACGAACTCGAGGTTATCCGTGATAAAGCCGATAACGCCATTATCGTCTGTTCCANCGAAAACATTGATCCCATGGGGATTCATACCGGGGATTCGGTGACCGTTGCACCGTCTATGACCCTGACCGACAAGGAATACCAGCAGATGCGGGACTGGGCGCTGCTTTGCATTCGCACGATTGGAGTTGAAACCGGTGGATCGAACGTTCAGTTCGCCGTGAATCCCGAGGATGGCCGCATGATCATCATCGAGATGAATCCGCGGGTGAGTCGTTCCTCGGCGCTGGCTTCCAAGGCCACTGGCTACCCGATTGCGAAGGTCGCCGCAAAACTAGCGGTCGGGTTTACGCTGGATGAGTTGCCGAATGATATCACAGGGCAAACACTGGCCGCTTTTGAGCCGACCATCGATTATATCGTCACCAAACTGCCGCGCTTCGATTTTGAGAAGTTTCCATCCGCGTCCGGACATCTCGGTGTACAGATGCAGTCGGTTGGAGAGGTCATGTCCATCGGCCGCACGTTTCGGGAATCCCTGCAAAAGGCATTTCGGTCGCTTGAGGTTGGACTTGACGGACTAGAACCAAAAAAACCGGCTGAAGAGGTAGAAGAGGTCAGTGATAAGTCGCCAACCCGGAAGCGCTTCCTGGATATGACCAAACTACGGTTTGCCACGGCGTTTCGCTTGCTGAAGGTCTGGCAGGCGTTCAAAGAGGGCGAGAGCGTCGAAGAAATCCACCGGCTCACACACATTGATCCGTGGTTTCTGCGGCAAATTCAGCGTATTGCTGAGTGCGAGATTGATGAAATATCGCCTGAGAATATGAAACGCTGGAAGGCGGACGGTTTTTCCGACAGGCAGATAGCCAATCGGCTTGGAATGACTGAAGGAGAAGTAAGAGCATATCGGAAAGAGCACGGAATAATCCCGACATACAAAGTCGTCGACACGTGCGCTGCGGAATTTTCCGCACAGACGCCGTACTACTATAGCACCTATGAGGAAGAGAACGAACTTGAGCCGCTGGAAGGGAAGAAAATCATTATCCTCGGCGGTGGCCCCAACCGTATCGGTCAGGGCATCGAGTTCGACTACTGCTGTGTACAGGGCGTATTCGGTCTGCGGGACCAGGGCTACAAAACCATTATGGTGAACTGTAACCCGGAGACTGTCTCCACGGATTATGACCTGGCGGATCGCCTCTATTTTGAGCCGATTACCTTCGAAGATGTCATGAATATCATCGATCTTGAGCAGCCGGACGGTGTGCTGGTACAATTCGGCGGGCAAACGCCGCTGAAAATTGCCAGGGAACTGGCAGAAGCCGGAGTGCCGATCATCGGGACATCGCCGGAAAGCATAGACCTGGCCGAGGATCGCGAAAAGTTCGGGCAACTGCTGGATCGCCTGGATATTGCGCGTCCTGATTACGGTACGGGCACTTCGCTGGAAGAAGTCATTGAGGTCGCCGAAGGGATTGGATATCCGGTGCTGGTGCGCCCCAGTTACGTTTTGGGCGGCAGGGCCATGGAGATCGTGTATTCCACAGAACAATTGGTGGACTACCTGGCACGCACCTCGGACGTAAACGCCGGCCAGCCAATCTATATCGACGCGTTTCTCGAAGATGCGTTCGAATTCGATGTAGACGGACTCTGTGACGGTGAACAGGTGCACATCGGCGGCATTATGCAGCATATCGAGGAAGCGGGTATCCATTCCGGGGATTCCGCCTGCGTATTGCCTCCGTATATGATTACGGAGCAGGCCATCGAGGAAATCACGGAAATCACAGAGAAAATTGCGCTGGAACTGGGTGTGAGCGGAATGATTAACCTTCAGTTCGCGTACAAAGACGGCACTGTGTACATGCTGGAGGCCAACCCGCGGGCGAGCCGAACTGTGCCTTTTATCAGCAAGAGCACCAATATTCCACTGACAAAGATCGCTGCGCAACTATCCACCGGGAAAAAACTGAGTGACTTCTCGTTATCGTCCTGGGATAGTATGTCGCACGTCTCTGTGAAAGAAGCCGTTCTGCCATTCAACAAATTTTCCAACGAACGAATGTTCCTGGGACCGGAGATGAAATCCACCGGGGAAGTGATGGGTATTGCGCAAACATTCGGCGATGCATTCTCCCGGGCAACCGTAGCCTCCGGAAATACCTTACCAACAGACGGAAAAGTGTTTATCTCCGTCAATAACAACGATAAACTGAACATCATCCCGATAGCCAGAGATCTTCAGGAGATGGGGTTTGACATTGTGGCTACTTCTGGCACGGCTCAGGCGTTGCAGCGTAACGGTATTCAGGCGGATACGATTTTCAAGGTAGGCGAGGGGCGGCCGAATGTGGTCGATGGCATTAAGAACGATGAGATTTCCATGATTATTAACACCCCGCTTGGGCAGCAATCCCGTTACGATGAGGAAGCCATCGGCAAGGCGGCGATTCAAAAGGGCATACTGAATATCACCACGCTCTCCAGCGCCCAAACCGCGGTACGGGCCATGCGGACAACGGATAAGATCACCGTCCACTCCATGCAGGAGTATTATAAACAGAAATTCTAACCTAAATTGAGCGATTGTTGTGGATGAGATGTGCCAAGATGTTGAGATGAAAAGGGTTTTGGGAAACCGAAGGCATACCCGGAGGGTCTGTCGAGGATTTCACGGAGCCTTCGCGCTCAACAGATTGGTGC
>JAANXI010000161.1 GCA_018263365.1 Fidelibacterota bacterium
CGTCAATATCCCCGCCATCACGCCGACGGTAGCAATCATACTAATCCACATGCGCGGGACGTAACCCTTTGCCAACGCCATATTATTGAGCTCAAGCAGACCAAGAACAGCCACCAGGGTGATAAAACCGGCGAAATACAATTGCCCGAACCAGATAGCTGCAAGAATCAGCGGAATCCCAAGAATCGAGACCAAAATGCGTTGAATTGCTTCGCTCAAGTATGCTCCTGTTTACGATTACAGCCATCCAAGCCAGATGTGGGTGCGTTGGGTTGCCCAGAAATAACTGACTTTTCAGCGTCTGTTTAATGAAGTTAATCAGAGGCGAATTTTAATTAAAAACCCCGTAGTTTTCAAGAAATATTCAACGATCCCCTATCGTGCGTATTCGTTATCTCCCAATTCGACAATTTCCATTTTAACTTTTGCGGTACCGGGCCCAAGGATGCCAAGTTTTTTTGCAGCCCCATACGAAAGATCCAGCATTCTACCCGGTATGAACGGTCCCCGGTCGTTAATTCGTACAAGAATTGATCTATCGTTCTCCAGATTTGTCACCCGCACAATGGTATTAAACGGAAGCGTTTTATGCGCCGCCGTGATGCCATACATGTCGAACGTTTCCCCGTTTGCTGTCAGTTTCCCATGGAAGCCATGGGCGTAATAGGAAGCGATGCCAACATACGTCTGTCCCACCCGGACATTCGCATTCAGTTTCGGCGGACTGCTTTTTCTGGATTTCTTGGCACTGGTTGACTCTTGGGAGCCGGAGGGCGAGGAGGTAAACCGTGGCGATGAAGTACATTCGTACATTAGGAACGCCACTAAAATAATCGCCAAACTGTCCCACAATCTACTCATGAGCAATCCCGATGATTTCGGAGATAGATTCAAAACCTTGTTCATCGAGCCAGCTGGCAATTTCCGGCAACAATTTCGGGCCGAGTCCGGGATCCCGGTAGTTCATGGTGCCAATTTCCACCGCGGAGGCCCCGGCCATCAGATATTCGAGTACATCACCGGCATTTGCGATTCCGCCAATTCCGATAATTGGCACATCAACGGCCTCATACACCTTAAAGACCTGTGCAACGGCCACCGGTTTGATTGCCGGGCCCGAGAGTCCGCCAAAGATGGTACTCAGCACAGGGCGCTGCTTTTCAATATCAATTCGCGCCCCCACAAGGGTATTGATCAGCGACAAGATATCGGTACCGGCCTCCACAGCCGCTTCCGCCATGGCCTGGATCGAAGTCACATTCGGCGACAGTTTAGTGATTATCGGTTTATCGGTAATGTCCCGTAGTTCTCGAATGAGCATCTTCATGTGCTTCTCTGACACTCCGAACTCCATTCCGCCCTCTTTCACATTCGGACAAGAGACGTTGATTTCGTACCCATCGACCCCGGATTCGGCTTCCAGTAACTCCATTACCCTGCAGTACTCGCTCATCTTGCTGCCGGCGATGTTGACTATCAGAATTGTCCCCTTATTTCTGACGACCGGCAACTTTTCTTCGATAAATTTTTCCACACCGATATTCGCCAATCCGATGGAGTTGAGCATTCCACTGGATGTTTCAACGATCCTGGGCGGAGCATTTCCTTCACGCGGTGTCCCCGTCAATGATTTCGTCACCATGCCACCGAATTCACTGATGTCCACAAAATCGGGCAGATCATCGCCGTAGCCGAAGGTGCCACTGGCCGGCATGATCGGGTTCTTCAGTGTAAGCGGGGCAAGGTTTGTTGTCAAATCAGCCATAAATCAATCGGTAAAAGTTAAATGCATTGCATTAAATATTGGCCCGTCTTTGCAGACGAGAGCGAATTTTTTCTGCGGAAGATGCTGCTCAATCGAACATCCTTGGCATAACCCGATTCCACATGCCATCTCCCGTTCGATTGATAATTCCAGCGGAATCTCCCGATCGCGACAAATGTGCGCAATGGCCTTCATCATCGGCTCGGGCCCGCAACTGTAGGCCATGAATTCCGTGCCAGCCTCTTGCTCATCCAGATACTGTTCAAGTTGTTCCGTGACCAGACCGTGAAAGCCCAACGAACCATCATCCGTAGATAAATTCAGGTCCGCATCCGGATCATCTGTGTAATAGTGCTCATCCGCATTCAACGCTCCTATAAACAAAACAGGTCGTTTAGTTCTGCTCACAAAATAATCCCGCAGAACAACCAGCGGAGCGAAGCCTAATCCACCGCCGATCAAAAGTGGGGTTCTTTCTCCGATATCCACGGTAAAGGAATTTCCCAACGGCCCGATGATATTCGCAGCGTCCCCTGATTGCAACCCTGCCATCTGGTTGGTGCCGATTCCGATCGCCTTGTAGATTATTTCGATAATGTCAATCGAGATTCGCGCGATGCTAAACGGACGGCGCCACAACGGGGCTCCATCTGGGTTTGTCAAAATATTGATAAACTGTCCGGGGCGATTTTCGCTGGCAAATTCCGGCGCCCGTAACTTCAGCCGGTAGATCCGGTTGGCTACTTCTTCATTGGAGACGACAGGTGCGTCGGTTAAAAATATTTTGCTCATCAGGGTGTGGGAAAATCCGTCTCAGGTGGATCGTCTTCTACCGGTTGCTCAAATGCCTGTGTCGAGGTGTCCGGTTCGGCCGGCGCCATACTTTGTGCTGCTGTGTCCTGATCTTCGGGTTTCGCTGTCAGCGCAGACTTAATACTTCGTAAATCCTGGAGTCTGCTGGAGGCACTGGAAGTAATTTTATGGTCAGGATACCTCGCTTGAAATTCCTCATATTTGGCAATCGCCGAGTCAATCTGCATCAGTTTGTTTTCGTACATCCAGCCCAGTGCGTACAATGATTTCGGCCCAAATTCAGAGTTCGTATAATCCCGGTAGATCTGCCGGAAAATATCCTGCGCTTTTGTGACCTGATCGTCGGCAAGGAGAGAGTCTGCTCTGCTGTATTTTTTGGCAAGTGCAATATATTCCGGTGACGGTGTACTCGGTTCTTCTTTTTTCTGAGTCAGTTGATCTCTGGTATCATACAGATGCAGCGCCTCACTCTCCGGATATTTTCCCCGAACTTCCTCTATTATTTTTGCTGCTTTTGAAGGGTTGTCAAGGAAGGCTTCATAGGTGTGGGCCTGCAACAGCCTCGACTGGGCTTTAAGTTCGTCCGAAGTAGCTAGTGTTAAAACACTGTCGGTGAGAGTAAGTCCTCGTTCAAACCTTTTGATATCAAGAATAAACAGTTCGGCGAGGTTATACATGGCCTGCGCATATTCATTTCTGGTATCGAGCGAATCCTGTTCCAGCACCCAGGGATATACCTCCTGGAAGGTGTATTGTTGTTCAGATGTTGTATCTTCTTCAGCCTGGTCATTTTCGAGTAACGCCTGCTTCATTTGCTCTTTTGCGCTTAGTTCCTGAGTGGAGTCCGCTGTATCCGTATTCGCCGCCGTTTCAACAGAATCCGGTTCCGGCATGTGTTCGGTTGTGTAAGCATCAATCAGCGCTTGTCGCAGGCTGTTTTTGGAATTACGGTATTTCTGAAGATTCCCGATAATGCCTATCTTTTTGCTGGTGTCATCCGTGTATTCGGATTTGGAGAAGGCAACCGACACTTTATCATAATTTTTCTTCGCCTCGTCGAAGTCCATCCGTTCATAGGCTAACTCTGCCAGATAGTAATATCCGGCCGCTGCTGCACTCGTCCGGGGATATTCACTCACCACATAGCGATAGGTATCAGCGGCTTTCGATGTATCATCGCGCGCTTCATACACTAGCCCACGCTGGATTTCCAGTTCTGCATATTGATCGCTATACTCTTCCTCTGCAAGCATCGCCTGAATTTTATCATTGGCAAGTTCATAACGTTCCTGAAGGCGCCAAATCCGTACCAATTGTACCTGTATTCGTCTGTCATAATCGGGCTTCCGGGTAAACCGCGCAGCCTCTTGAAAGAACTTCTCGGCCTCACCGAATTCCTTATGCTCCAGCGCCCACTGCCCCGTCCGCCACGCAGCATCGGCCTTTACTTCATTATCATCGGCGATTTCGATTGCCGACTGAACATTGTCCAGCATCGCGGAGGAGGTACCATCGGATTTTTCCAGGTCCGCAAGGGCCATATACGCCTGAGCCCGCAGTGAGTGGTTTTTGCTGTTATTTATAAGGTATTCGAATTCATGTCGCGCTAATGGATTTTCTTCCAGCGGCAGATAGGCTTTTCCAAGATAGAGGCGCGCTTCTTCCCGGTACGGACTATTGGGATAGTTGCTTATGAGATCGCTGAGATAATTTCGTGCTAATCCCGCCTGATCAAGGTAAAAATACGATTTTCCGATGAGCAGATATGCATCATCCACATACTTGGAATCGCTGTATTCAGTAAGGATCTTCTTCCCCTTTTCAACGGCGCGGCGAAACTGGTCTTTGGTTTGATTTGAAATATCTCGTCCCTGACGTTCCTCCTGATGATACGATTCAACACCGGAATCATACGCTGTTTTCGCATTATACACGGTATTGAAGTAGACACACCCTGACAGGAGTCCCGCGAGAAACAACAAAGGCAAAAATTTATTCACGAATATTTCCAGCTATGGTATTGATTTAACAGTTCAGGTAAAGCTATACCCGATTTCATCCGAATTGTTTCATCGGCGATCAGAGAAATATCGGTATGTTCAGGGTTGATTTCAACCAGATAAGCATCATGACTTTTTGCCATCCGGGGTAGCCCGGCGGCGGGATACACCACGCCGGATGTACCGATGGAAAACATTACATCTGCCGACGCGGCGTGTTGTTCAGCCTCATTGACGGCTGCCATTGGCAGTGATTCTCCAAACCAGACAACATCGGGACGAATATATCCGCCGCACTCATCGCAAATCGGTGCGCCTTCAGAGGGCCTCAGATTATTGTAATCGTACCGTTTTTTGCAGTCAACACAATAATTCCGATAGATATTTCCGTGAAGTTCAATCACATTTTCGCTGCCAGCCCGCTGGTGAAGCCCATCGACGTTCTGGGTAATTATCGTGACATAATCGAACTCCTCCTGCATAGATGCCAATGCTTTGTGTCCGGGATTAGGCTCAACGTTATCGATAATCTCCCGGCGATGTTCGTACCACTCGGACACCCGGTCAGGGTTCTCCATAAAGGCATCGAAGTTCGCCAACTCCTCCGGACGCATTATTTTCCACAGCCCTTCTTCACCCCGAAACGTGGGAATACCGCTTTCAGCCGAAATCCCGGCTCCGGTCAGCGCCACGATATGCGAGGCCTTATCTACCTGCTCAAACAGAAAAGGATCCAGTTGTAGGTTTGGTGAATCCATCTTCTCATCTTCCTGTGATTTACCAAATATGCTCTGCCACATGCTCCATTATCTCCGGGACTCATTCACAATTTGACCGTTCACCATGACGATATCCGGTAAAGATAAAACCTCAAGCGGCGGTTCGCTAAAGATATTCAGATCTGCATCCTTTCCGACTTCGATACTGCCCACTCGCTCTTCAATATCCAGTATTTTTGCCGGGACGCTCGTGATAGTTTTCAAGGCGTCCAGCTGAGACAATCCTGCCTGCTGGAGTAAAGCAGTCTGATGCATGATGTTTTTGATATCTGCCAATCCTTTGCGGCCAAATTGGTCTACTTGGAGTTGAAACTGAAAGTTCCGTCGAAATAGGGAGTCGGCCCGCTGCATGTTGATCGATTCTAGCCAAATTCCGGTTGAATAGATATCCAGGGGACCGGTCAGGATATCAGGATGCCAGGAAGAGAACCGCCCCCACAACTCATCAATTTGGGACATCCCGACAAAGACAACCCGGAGGTCGTAATCCTCATACAGGGAGATGCCAC
>JAANXI010000162.1 GCA_018263365.1 Fidelibacterota bacterium
AATTGAGCGATTGTTGTGGATGAGATGTGCCAAGATGTTGAGATGAAAAGGGTTTCGCGAAACCGGAGGCATACCCGGAGGGGCTGTCGAGGATTTCCGCGGTGCCTTAGCGCTCAACAGATTGGTGCAGATCGCCGCACAAAATCGCTTAATTTAGGGTAAAGAAAATGTTACGGAATGAAAAGGATGTCAGTTTTTTCTAACAGGCAACTACGAGGAAAAAACTAGTCGCGAATATTCAGTTCTTTCAGTTTATGGTAGAGATGCTGGCGGGTTATCCCGGCGATCTCGGCAGCCTGTGTGACGTTGTTTTCGGTTTGATCGAGCAGGGAAGTAAAATATGCGATTTCGAATTCGGTTTTTGCGGATTGGTAATCATTGCCATCGCTGGGGGCAATCGATTGAGTCTGGAGTTCTGTTTTAAAGTGTCCGGGCAGGTTTTCGTAAGTTATCGTGTTGGATTCGGACATGATAATGGCGCTCTCGAGCACGTTGATCAGTTCACGGATATTCCCCGGCCAATGATAGTCCTGGAATTTTTTCATAACTGTAGTCTCAATAGTAAACGGTTCACGCCCTAGCCGCTCTGAGAGCCGGTTCAGTTGGAATTCTACTATCAGCGGTATATCTTCTGTCCGGTTGCGGAGCGGAGGTAAATCTATGTTGACAACATTCAGCCGATAATACAGCTCTTGCCGGAACTTGCCGTCATCCACCACTTTTTTCAGGTCCTTATTCGTTGCGGCAATAACCCGAAGGTCGAGTTTAATTTCGTCCGTGCCGCCGACCCGTTTTATTTTGCTGTCTTCGAGTACCCGCAACAATTTTACCTGAAAATCGGGGTTGGTCTCCGGGACTTCATCCAGGAAGATACTCCCGTGGTTGGATTCCTCGAACAATCCGCGCGTCTGTTTTGCGGCCCCTGTAAACGCGCCTTTTTCATATCCGAATAAGGTGCTCTCCAGCAGACTCGAGGGAATTCCGCCGCAATTCACTGCCATAAACGGTTTATCACCACGGTCGCTGTATTTATGGATATTCCGTGCAGCCACCTCTTTTCCGGTACCGGATTCGCCGGTAATGAGGACCGTCGAATCATAGTTGGCGACCGTCTTAATCATTTCCTTGATCTTTTCCATAGCTGGGGATCGGCTCTGCAACTCCGGAATATCAGCCTGACGAGACAACTCTTTCCTAAGCGCCTCGTTCTCCGATTTAAGTTCCTGCTCCGAAAACGCCTTCTCAATCCGAAGGTTGACCTGGTTTAAGTCAATGATCGGCTTCACCAGGTAATCGTATGCGCCTTCGTGAATAGATTTGACCACGGTATTTATATCGGAGATAGCGCTGATCATGATAACGACCACATCAGCGCGCTCGGATTTGAATTCCTCCAACAGATCTAGACCGCTGGCGTTCGGCAGATTGATATCCAAAAGAATCACATCAACCGACTCTGACTCGAATTTGGACCGGGCGTCGTCGGCATTTTGGGCCGTTAAAACACCATAGCCCAGATCAAATAAATGATCGCTGATAATGGAGATGATATTCTCATCATCATCATCAACTACTAGTGTTTTAATTTTTTCCTGTAAAGTTTCCTGGGTCATGAGATTGATATCATTTGGAAAATTGTTTTATCGGTTTCCCCGCAACGATTTTAGCAGCTATATTCGCATATTCCAAGCAGTGACGATCAGAAAAACACTACAATTGTGCTGAAAGTCACATAGCCGGAACCCGCATTATTTGGTCAGTGACCGAAAAATATCGTATGTAATGAGCAGTAGAAAACAGTTTAATAAATTCATAGAAAATAAAATCGCGCTTAGTTATAATATAAAACCATTGTTAAGCCTCTTTTCCAAACAAACATAGAAGGCAACATGAGAAATTTCATAAGTGTCCTGACTATTATCGGTGCGTTATTCATATTGTTTAATGAGACAACAGCGCTTCCAAGGTTTGCAGCACAGGAGGGCGTTCTGTGCGGGCAATGCCACGTGAACGATCAGGGAGCAGCCTTACGCAATAGTTATGGCGCGGAGTATTATTCGCAAAAGGTGCTTCCCATGTCCGAATGGGATGACTTTGGCAGCGAGGACTATACCGCACAACTGAACGAGTATATTCGCTACGGCGGGGATGTGCGGGTGCAGTATTACCGGTATGCGGAAGAAAATTCCTCGCGGTCAGCTTTTTTTCCCATGCAGGCTGATGCTTATATAAACGTCCAACCCTCCGAATACCTCCAGTTCTTCCTGGAACAATCACTGTTCAGGAATTTCGCTGCCACCGATGTTTGGGCACAATACAACTTTTCCAAGGATGCCGGTTACCTCCGGTTTGGGCAGTTTTTACCGTCGTATGGGCTGAGGCTCGACGATCATACGGCTTTTATCAGAGGTGGAAACATTGGGGGCATCACAATACCTGATTCAATCTCTGACATTTCCGTTAGTCGACAGGGGCTCCATTGGAATCCCACGAACCAGGCCATGGGACTGGAAGGAATGGTGAAGCCATTTGATCTACAACTGACCGGAAGTGTTGTCAAACCGAGTAACAGTTCAACTTATTCTGCCACTTTGAATTTGACCCATGCCTTTTGGCTCGGTGATATGAATTTCATTATTGGCGGTAGTTATTTTAGAGGCAATTTAATTAGTGCTGATAGTACCTATAGTTATTACGGAGTCAATGCCGGATTGAATTTTGGCCGCTTTACGTATCTGGGAGAAATTGATTTTACACAAAACTATTCTGAGGATTATCTGGGACAGCTTACAAATGGTCTCGCGATTTATTCAGAATTATCGGTGAGAGTTTTGCGGGGTTGTGATCTCGTGATGTCCTATCATTTTTTCGATCCTAGCACAGAATTCACAGGGAGAGGCTTAACCCGCTGGACGTTCGGCGCTTCGGTCATCCCGGTGGCATATATCGAGATCAAACCGCAATATCGGATTCTGACGGCGGCAGCAGATACGGATTTTTCACATTCGGAGCTCATATTTCAGGGACATTTCTGGTTTTAGTCCCATTAATTAAAGTTGATTCTACCTATGTAAAAATCTATATTTTTTGTATCGCTTAAATCTAGGGTAACCAGCCTTAGGGAATTTGCAACAGTAAAACGGACGGACAGATATTTTAATGAAAGTTACGGAGCATTTAGACCGGGCAACAAAGCCGCTCATCAGTTACGAAATTATTCCCCCGAAGCGCGGCGGGAGTATTGAGGGCGTCTTCGAGACCATCGATAGTATTCTACCGTTTAAGCCGCCGTTTATCGATGTCACAAGTCATGCTGCCGAAGTGGAGCTGGAAGAGCAGCCGGGCGGCGTTTTTCGGCGCAGGGTCAAACGGAAACGACCGGGTACTATCGGATTGTGTGCCGCAATTAAGCATCATTATAATATCGATACGGTGCCTCATCTTCTCTGCCACGGCTTTACGAGACAAGAGACCGAAGATGCGTTGATAGAGCTGAATTATCTCGGCATAGACAACGTTCTGGCAATCAGGGGCGATGATACCGGCTATCAGAAAAAACTGATGAATGGACGCACCCGCAATGAGTACGCGATTGATTTAGTACGCCAGATCGTCGATATGAATAACGGACAGTATCTCGAGGATCTGATTGATGCGACACCCACGGATTTTTGTATCGGCATCGCCGGGTATCCGGAAAAGCATTTCGAATCGCCGAATCTGGAGTGGGGTATCCAAAAAACCAAGGAAAAGGTTGAAGCCGGTGCAGACTATATCGTAACCCAGATGTTTTTCAGGAACCAGAAGTTCTTTGACTATGTCGAGAAGTGTCGCGATGCTGGGATCACGGTGCCGATCATTCCCGGCATCAAAATTTTAACCAGTCGCCGCCACCTGAATTTCCTTCCCAGGTATTTTCACATCGACCTGCCGAAAGAACTTTCCAAAGCAGTCGAACAGGCTGATGACGACTCTATCGAGGACATTGGGGTGGAGTGGGCAGTCCAGCAAAGTATGGAGCTGCTGGAAGCCGGAGTACCGTCGCTGCACTTTTACATTATGCAGAGTTCAACCGTGGCGTCGCGGGTCGTAAAATCAATTACTGATCACAAGGAGCTATTTGCCGTTACAGAACAGGGATAATTTTCCCAACTCAATAGGTTCAGAGCAATGACTCAAACCGTGTTATTTGTAGACGACGATGAAAATCTGTTAGAATTTCTCAGAGATGTCGGTAGTGACTGGAGATATCAAACTCTTGTGGCTAGCTCCGGAGAAGAAGCATTGGAATTTGTGCAAGAAGAAGACGTTCAGGTTGCCGTCGTTGATCAGCGGATGCCAGGCATGAAGGGAGTTGAATTACTCAACAGGTTCAGGGAAGAACAACCGCACATCGTCCGCGTAATGATGACGGGACATACCGATCTGCAATCCGCGATGGATGCGATAAACCAGGGAGCCGTGTTTCGGTTCTTCCGGAAGCCGTTTGAACTGGATCAGCTCCGGGACATTTTGGCTGACGCCATGGAAGAATTTGAGCAAAACCAGGCCCGGAAGCTATTACTGGATCAGTTGGAGAGCGATAAGGCGCGACGGGGTGAGGAACAAACAAAAATTGTATCCAAACTTGCCCTGTTCAGGGTCGACATTACAAACGGGAAGATCCTGTCGGTCAATAACTCCGCTGTCGATTTGACCGGAAAACCGGAAGCGGACCTAATCGAGACCGATTCTATCCTGCTTTTTCCGAACAACGATTATCGTGAATTCACCCGGGAACTAAAACAGACGATCGGAAAATTCGGAGTCTGTTATACACAAATAGAACTGCCGGCAGAAGGGGAAGAGGAACCGGAACTCTATAATGTCACCGGAATTCCCCTGGAAAACGGCTCCGGTGATTTTAATGAAATTCTGTTACTCCTCTCGCCCGATTATCCGTTATCCAGTGCGGAAATCACCCTGTACAATTATGTCAGAGATCTTGAAGACTCAGCGGAACTGATGGACAGGGGTTTGAAGTTTCTCTATGAGATGAGCAAAAAAGTTGCGACCATGCAGGATTTCGACAGGTTCGTGCAATCCATTTTTTCCGACCTTAAAGAAATTATCGGCTTTGACCTTGGGTTTTTGGCGACGTTCCAGGAAAATAACAATGCTGTTTTTGTACTGTCTGAGTACCAACTGGATGAAGAGACACGGGAAACGATCATTGGGGAGTTTCATCAACAGTACAAAAATGAAACAGGAGCCGAACTGCCGAATATCCCGCTGGATATGGAAGTGTATGACTGGGATGGAAATACGCTCACTGAAGAGAGTGAACTGCTGCCGGATTCGCTGAAGGCGAATATCAGCATCCCGCTCAAGGCGCCTGAAGGGGATCTGTTGGGAGTATTGTATATTGGCTCATATAACACCACGAGTTATACTGGTGAAGAGGTTAGACTTTTTGCGACATTCAGCGCCAGCGTTGCGCTTGTGTTGCACGTCATCAATAACCTGTCGCTTTTTCAGCAGGTGAAGGAACAAGCAATCAAAGATGGGATGACGGGCTTGTATAACCGGCGATATTTCGAGGAGCAGATGAGAAAAGAACTGGAACGCTCCAGTCGATATAACAACGACTTATCATTCCTTATTCTCGATATCGATCATTTCAAATCCGTGAACGATACCTATGGACACCTGAACGGCGATGAAATCCTGAAAAAGATTGCGCATATTATTCTCGATTCCTCCCGGAATATCGATATCCCGATACGGTACGGCGGAGAAGAGTTCGTTATTATTCTGCCCGAAACGCACCTTGAGGACGCCCATGTCCTCGCAGAGCGTCTGCGGAAACGGATTGAAGAACACGCCTTTCAACTAACCGGGGAAGTCGCCAAAAAGACGCCGGAAATATCAATCACCGTGAGTATTGGGCTCAGCCATGTAGAAGAATCGGAAGAAATTTCGGCGGAAGAACTGGTAGAGCGCGGTGATAAGGCGTTGTACTTTGCCAAAGAACATGTCCGGAACCAGGTTGTCGATTATCCGAGCATCGAATCAGAGGCGGTTAAATGAAAAAATGGCTCAGTGCGATTTTTGTCAGCTGCTTGGTATCTTCGACGCTTTTGGCTCAATTTCCTGTTACCGGAAATTGGCTCTTGCGCACAGGCGATGATGCGGCATGGGCCTCGCCTGCCTATTCTGCGGATACGGCCTGGTCCTCAATACAGGTCCCCGCCACCTGGGAATCCCGGGGATTTACCAGCTACGACGGTTTTGCATGGTACCGGATTAAATTCATCGTATCGGATCGGTTGCTGGAATCACAGGAAAAGCGGTATCTGGTCGCCGGGTTTATCGACGATGTTGATCAGATCTTCCTGAACGGAACTTTATTGGGCCAGACCGGAAAATTTCCACCGGAATACTCCACAGAATACAGCGACCTCCGAAAATATCTGATTCCTCCCGAATCTTTGCGGAAAGAGAATGTTCTGGCCATACGGGTGTATGACGGGGGAGGGCCTGGCGGCATTTACAGAGGACCGGTCGGACTGTACACCGGTGAACAGATAGAACACCTGTTTCAGGTGACCTCTACTCCGCATCGGTCTTTTTATCAGCTGCCATCCAGCAACGGACTGCTTGCCGCTGTGTATGATTCGAGAGAACATGCAATCACCCAGGTATTGAATCATATTTATAAGCAGTACAATGAGGAGAAGTCCACGACGAATCTCCTGAGAAGCGCGTATTACAATGTGCAACTTGACACGACTCAGTACGATTTGGCAACCTTCTCAGAAGATCAGACAGAGTACGAAACCGGAACAGGGATTATCCATTCTGTATTTAAACTCGATCCGACTCTGACGCTGAATACCTTCCATTTTGCGCCGTTTGGCTCCAATGAACGGATCGTTGTTAGCATTGCCGAATTGACAGGCGCGGGAGTCAAGGATGCTTCTCTGAAATATCGGATTAAACAGCTCGAGCCGACAGCCGTTCATTTAAGCCAGACATACGATTACGACGATGACCGGTCTGTCCAGGTGAACGTCATCGGGTGGCACCCGAAGGGTAAAAATGCGATCCTGCAAAAGATGCAGCAATTTCTGGTCGATTATCCGGGCATGACCAGCCTCTACGAAGAGAGGGAATTCTGGAACTCCTGGCACGCCAATGGCACTTTGCCGCAAAAATTGAGTACGGATGAAAAAAACCTGGCCCTACAGTCAACGGCAATGCTCAAGATGGGGCAGGTTCGGGAACAGGGAAAGGGCTTCGGACAAATTCTCGCCTCCTTGCCGCCGGGAAACTGGAATATCTCCTGGGTGCGGGATATGGCGTACGCCGTGGAGGCTCTTGTTCAAACGGGGCATTATCAGGAAGCCAGAGATGCTCTGGCGTTTCAGCTGAAAGCAAACGTCGGAGAGTACGAGCACTTCCTTTGGAGCGGGAAAGACTACGGCATTCAGCATCCGTATCAGATTTCCGTGTGCCGATACTATGGTAATGGGAACGAATGGTCTGACCACAACCAGGACGGTCCGAACATTGAACTGGATGGCTTTGGTCTGTTTTTGTGGACGCTTGAATCGTATATGAATGCCTCAGATGATGTGCCGTTTATCCGGGAGCACTGGGAGTTGATATCCCGGCGTATCGCTGATCCCCTTATTGCAAACATTGATGGTTATGGGATAATTCGCGAAGACAGTGGTCCGTGGGAACGGCATCTCCCCGGAAAACACTTCACCTACACATCGGTGGCTGCCATTCGCGGGCTTGATGCCGTGGCAAATATGGCCCTGGCGGTCAATCAGGACGAGCAAGCGGATGAATATCTTGAGGCAGCCAACCGCATCTCCCAGGGATTCAGGTTGTATCTGATTGACCCGAA
>JAANXI010000163.1 GCA_018263365.1 Fidelibacterota bacterium
CTGCCGGGATCCCGGCGACCTCCCCTTCAATAAAGTGGTAAAATTTCACGGCATTCAGGTCTTCGGATGTCAATTCCTGAAGCACGGTACGAGATTTCGGGCCCTGCACCGCCAACAATGTCGTCTCATCGCTAATGTCCTGCATTTCAGCGCCGTCCATCAGATACTGCTGCATGTGCTCCCAGTCCTTGCGGATATTGGCGGCGTTAACAACGGTCAAATACCGATCCTCGTATTTGTAAATAAGCAGATCATCCACGATGCCCCCATCTTCGAGACACATCGCCGTGTACTGCGCCTGTTCCACCGACATCTTTGCAACATCGTTCACGGTGACGTAATTCAGAAAGCCCTCCGCATCCGCTCCGGTTACGAGGAACTCCCCCATGTGGGAGACGTCGAAAACACCTATCGTTGTTCTGACGCACTTGTGCTCTTCGATAATCCCGGCATACTGGATCGGCATTTCATAGCCGGCAAAATCCACGATTTTCGCACCGGCTGCTTCGTGTTTCCCGTAGAGCGCTGTCTTCTTTGGCGTTCCGTCTTCCTGACTCACCAGTTACCCCTCAATCCATTCTTTGAATTTCGCCATTCCTTCCCGGATGTCTTCCGTATCAATACCGGAATACGCAAACCGGAGATATTTTTGGGTTTCGCCCGGCAGCGGCCGACCAAAGTGATTTCGTGTGCAAAATGAGACGCCGGTATTTTTCAGCGCCGCCTCCTGAAATTCTGCCAGCGTGTTAAATCCCATCTTTTCCATGGCTTTCGTTGCGTTCGGAAAGAGGTAGAAAGTGGTTTCCGGTTTGTGACAGATAATGCCATCGATGTCATTCAACATTTCCACAGCCGCATCGCGGCGTTCCTTCAGTATTCCGAGGATCCGTTCCGGGCCGCTCTGGTCACCGGTCAGGGCTTCAATAGCGGCGTACTGGTTAAAATGATTGGTGCAGGATTCGTCGTTGGTATTGATTTTTGCAATACTGCTGATGATATCCTCCGGCCCAACAGCGGCACCCAAACGCCAGCCGGTCATGGCGAACTTCTTGGCGAAGGTGTACAGGATAACGGTCCGTTCGTACATCCCCGGATATTTCACGATGCTCTCGCTTTCAGCGCTATACCGAATTTCAAAATATGCCTCGTCGGAGAGTACCCACAGATCATGCTTCACCGCCAATTCGGCCAGATATTTCATCTCATCGGAGGAGCTTTCCGCCCCCATTGGATTCTGGTAATTGTTGTAAATCAGCACCGTGGTTTTCCCCGTGATCTGGGATTCCAGTTGATCCATATCCAGTTCGAAACCGCCATCGGTTTCGATATAGGAATACGGCTTTGCGATGCCGCCCAGAAATTCGATCATTGACTCGTAAATCGGATAGCCGGGGTTCGGATAGAGCGCCTCTTCCCCGGGATTAAGTACCACGTTCAGGAACTTTCCAATAACCGGTTTCCCGCCGGGCTGGATTGCCACGTTTTCCATGGAATATTCCACGCCGCGCGCTTCGCCCACATCTTTGGCGAGCGTTTTGCGTAATTCCGGGATGCCCGCGTTCGGGCAATATCCGGTCTTACCGTCATTCATCGCCTTGATGGTGGCATTCCGGATATTTTCCGGGGTGATGATATTCATATCTCCAAGATGAAAGGGATAGACCTTATTCCCTTTGGAAGCCCACTCCGCGGCCTGTGCCCCCACGGCAAAAGCGGTTTCCGTTCCCAACCTGCTCATGCGTTCTGCTTGTTGCATAATTCCTCCTCTGCAAATTTTTGTCCGGTAAGTGCCGGACGGTTAAAATGTCTTCAATGCTGCTTTGAGAAGTGTTTCCACAGTATCCACGGATTCGGCATCTTTTAGGACTGCCCGCACAGCCTTCTCCGATTGATTCCGGCTGTATCCCAGCGATTCCAGTGCCAGCATGCCCTCTTTCTGTAGCGAGCCCGCCTTCGAACCACCAGCCACATCAACTGTTTCACGCTCCGAAGCCAGCGTTTCACGCAATTCCAGGATAATCCGCTTGGCCGTCTTCGGCCCGATCCCCGGAAAGCGTTTGAGTGCCTTCACATCCTCATTCAGGATGCTCTCCTTCACTTCCGCGACTGTGCCGCCGGACAGGATGCCGATACCAACTTTCGGACCGATGCCCGACACGCTGATGAGTTCGAGAAAGAGTTCCCGTTCCTTCTCATCCGCAAACCCGTATAATCGCTGGGCATCTTCCCGGACATACAAGTACGTCCATAGATGACATTCTTTATGAAGCTCCGGAAGTTGTTCAAAAGTGGAAAGCGAAACTTCCAGACTGTAGCCGACACCGTTGACGTCAATCACAGCCTCGTTTGTGGATTTTCGGGCAAGCGGCCCCTTGATATATTCGTACATAGTACCTATTGGATTTTGAGTTGGAGTTGTTGTTGATGGCACAACGCACACGCTAGCGCGTCGGACGCATCCAGCGGCGTTGGCGGCTCCGAGAGTCCCAGCATATTTTTGACCATAAACTGGACCTGCTCTTTCGTGGCGCCGCCTCGCCCAGTGATCGCCATTTTGATCTTTTTGGCGGAATACTCTGTCACCGGTAGTGTGTAATGCATTGCTGCAAGCATAGCCACTCCGCGGACGTGTCCCAGTTGTAACGCAGTTTTGGCATTTTTACTGTAGAATGCTTCCTCAATAGCAAACTCATCGGGCTCGTATTGCTGGATGACTTCTGAGATATCGTCGTACACAGTTTGAATACGTCGCGGAAATGGATTATCTGCGTTAGTGCGAATGGCCCCGTATTGGATGACCCGGATTTTGGATCCGGCAAAATCGATCAGCCCGTAGCCGGTACAACGCAGTCCCGGATCGATGCCCAACACTCGTAGCGGCATATGCTCAGGAGGCCTCGGTTTCGGCTAATGTCTCTTCTTCTATATCTGCATTTGACCACACGTTCTGCACGTCATCGTGGTCTTCAAGTGCTTCCAATAATCGCATCAATTTTTTTGCGTCCGAGCCGGTGACCGGCACATTATTCTTGGGTATCTGCTGTAATTCGGAATCCTCGATCTCAAAGCCTGCGTCCTCAAGCCCGGTTTTCAGATTGTGAAAGTCGGTCATCGGGCAAGTAAGTTCAAAGAATTCGTCTTCCTCTGTAATGGCTTCCGCGCCGTGATCAATTGCACTTAACATGAGATCGTCTTCGGTCACTCCATCTTTGGAAACATAAACCACACCTTTACGCTCGAACACCCACGCCACGCTGCCGGATTCTCCCAGACTGCCTTCATGTTTATCCAGAATATGCCGGAGCTCGGACACGGTGCGGTTTTTATTATCGGTGGTACATTCGATAAAGAGAGCAGTACCATTGGGGCCATAACCCTCGTAGGTCATGTCCTCATACGTGACGCCCGGCAGTTCACCGGTCCCCCGCTGGATGGCCTTCTCAATGTTATCCTTGGGCATGTTCTCATCATTCGCATCATCAATGGCCTGCCGCAAACGAGAGTTCGTTTCCGGATCACCGCCGCCCAAACGTGCCGCTACGGTGATTTCCTTGATCAGTTTTGAGAAGATCTTGCCCCGCTTCTGATCTTCCTTCGCCTTCTTCCGTTTTATGGTACTCCATTTGGAATGACCAGACATAATTTGTCTCCCTTACACTCGCAAAATTACTTCGCGTTATTGCATTAATAATATTACGATTTCTGCGTCCATATTGCAAACTCAATGTGGTGAAAAAATTCAACCATAGGAGGTAGTTATTACATACAACTCCGTCTCTCTGTCCCTTCCTCTTCAAAAGAGGAAAAGAACGCGTTTTCTTTTCTCTTCCAAAGAGAGGAGTTCAAGCCTCACCAGAGGTCCCTGCGGGAGGGAGATTTGCGTTTATAGCACATCCCCCAAAATCCTCGGTGCAATATCCTCCAGTTCCTCAATCCCGGCGAAGTCGAACTCTGTTGAGATATTTGCCGCCACAAGACTGGCATTTTCATACGTATGCACGCCGGTAAGCACATCATTCCGGGCAATTTCTTCGATTTTCACGCTGCCCTTCAGGTCAAAGCCAGGCTTATTCAAAACTATTAGATCCGGCGCCTGTGATAAGTGAGAGCCGGAATAAATTTCTTCGGGCAGGAACACGTCTGACACAGGATTTACACGATCTCCTGCCTCGTCACGGATCATAATATCATTCAACAGACGCTCCCGAAGTTCGTCGCGAATCCTCCCAAATTCATCGCCTACGGTAATCCATCCGTGTTGAAACCGGTCAACACGGTTCAAATGGATTCGGCCGGGATCCAGTGCAAAGGCGGTGCTTTGCGGATTCATATTCTCCAGCGATTCCGGTGAGTCGGTTTGAAACGAAAGCAATCCCTCCGATCGCAGCCAGGCGTTGAGATTCACCTCTTTGTTCACTCGTGTGAAGCCGTGATCGGCGAGCACGATTATTCGTGTGTTGCTATCGACGCGATTCACTAGTCTTCCCACTGCAGAATCGACTGCGTGATAGAATTCCATCACCCGGGAGTGCAAGGTATGTTGCTCACCCTCCAGCGCGTGCCACAAATAATGTTGTAATCTGTCGGTGCCGGTAAAAACGGTCATAACCAAATTCCAGCTCTCCTTGTTCCAGAGGTATTCGATCGTATTGATTCGTTCTTCAAGAATCTCGAACAGGTCATCCAGGAATTCCGACAAATTCTCCCGCGCCTTCCAGGCATCAACATCAATGGTGTAGCCAAGTTCCTTGAGTTCAGTTAACAACGACTTTGGCCAGACCGCCTTCTCAAGGTCCGGAGCAACAAAGCCGGAGATGAGAATTCCATCGACCTCAGACGCAGGGTAGGTCTGCGGAACGTTGACGACCAACGATTTTTTCCCATGCTCAGACAACCGCTCCCAGAGCGTCGGCGTCTTGATGTCCCTGGAACTCAGGAAACGTATGCCGTAGTCGTTTGGCCGCGGCACAAAGAAGCCAAAGATTCCATGTTCACCGGGATTGGTGCCGGTCATAAAACTGCTCCACGCTGTTGAGGAAACATCCGGTAGAGCGCTGCGAATTGGCTTACTTTGGCCTTGCTCTATCAGTTTGGAAAGGTTCGGAGTAACCCCTCCCTCACACAACTCGGTGA
>JAANXI010000164.1 GCA_018263365.1 Fidelibacterota bacterium
GAGCGCGAAGGCACCGCGGAAATCCTCGACAGCCCCTCCGGGTATGCCTCCGGTTTCGCGAAACCTTTTCATCTCAACATCTTGGCACATTTCATCCACAACAATCACTCAATTTAGGTTTAAATTATCTGGCCACTGCATAGCCAGTAACTCGGCCACGAACCACTAAAAGATATTAATGAAATGGGGGCGTCCTTGTATCCTGGGCTTGCAGCGTGTAATTGCTCAATAGCATGAATGCGGAGGGGGTGGGATTCGAACCCACGGATGGGGTTGCCATCACACGCTTTCCAAGCGTGCGCCTTCAACCACTCGGCCACCCCTCCAATTTTTTGACGCGGGCAATATAGCAAACTCCATAATGCAAATCAAACACCTAAATGTTACCGGAGAATTACAAAGGAATTTTACTGGTTTTTCAATCTACGGAATAATTTTTTACCAGCTTCTTCCGGAGGCTGTCCCTGGTAGTCCACCAGCATATTCATTTCCCGCATAAGGTCTCCGGAAATAACTCCGTTTAACTTAGCAATTTGATTGACAAGCAGACTATCGTCCTGCATGTCCGGTGCCACCAATACGACTGCATCATACGGCGGGAACACCCCTGCGGGATCTTCAAGGATCGTAAGGTTGTACGCGGCAATGCGGCCGTCGGTTGAGTAGGCGCTAATCACATCGACCTGATTTTCCTGAACAGCTGAATACATCAGCACGGCATCCATAGAACGGGTTTTCTTGAAATTTAGCCCGTACGCTAACTGAAGTTGAGTCCATTCCGGTCGACCGAAGAATTCCACGTCGCTCCCCATCACCAGCTCATTTTCGTGGCGGCTCAGATCGCGAATAGACTCGATGTCCATATCAATCGCCTGACTGGTCTTCATTGCAAGGCAATACGCATTTTCGAATCCAAGTGAGGCAGCAATGCGAATGTTGTATTTCCGATTTAAAGTACGCCGTAACTCCTGTAACAGCGTATCGGGATTGGTGGGCATTGCCCGGTTCCCCATGTGCATGTTCCACAGCGTGCCGGAATAGTCGACGTAGATATCAATCTGGTTCGCAGCTAACGCATCAAAGGCCACTGACGACCCCAGGTTCTGCACCAGTTCAGTCCGATATCCGATCTCTTCCGCGATGTACTGCTGCAAAAAAGCGCTCAAAATATATTGCTCTGTGAACGGCTTACTCCCGATTTTCACGACATCCGGCTTATTTGCCGTATATCCCGGAACAGTCGTCCCCAAGGTGAGCGCCAGGATTACCACAATAACGCTGGCAATTACCGCACCACTAATTCTTCTTCTGTTCTTCTGCCGGACACCGGTTTCAAAGGCATGAATGATACCATCGAGTACCAGTGCGAGGATCGCCGCTGCCACACATCCAATAAGTATTGCCATATTATTTCTCGTCTGTAATCCGCTAAAAATATAATTGCCCAGTGATGTCGCCCCTACCGGCGTCGACAGGGTTGCGATTCCGACCACCCAAACCGCCGAAGTCCGGAGGCCAGCGATAATCACCGGGATGGCCAGCGGAAGTTCCACCATCCGGAGCAATTGATTAGTCGTCATGCCGATTCCCAGCCCCGCTTCGATGACATTGTCGTCGATTTCCCGGATACCGACCACAGTATTCCGCAGAATCGGAAGCAAGCTATACAACGTCAAAGCGATCAGAGCCGGAACAACTCCAATCAGATTCAGTAGTGGTACCATTATAGCCAACAGAGCCAAACCTGGTATGGTCTGGATCACACCGGCGATCCCAACGATGGCGCTTTCCAGGCGCTTATGCCGGGTTGCGATGATCCCAAGCGGAATACTGATAAGTGTTCCTATAACTAGCGCCACCAACACTAAACGCAAATGTCCGCCAAGATAATCCGGCAGATGTGTCAGCTGATTTGTGAATGCCTCCATCATGATCGGAGCAGCTCTTCGATTGTATCCGCCTGGGTTTTGGGCATCTGAAACAGTTCATCAACATAGTCATCCGCCGGATCGGTTAGAATCTCTTTTGGCGTTCCGATCTGCAGAAGCCGTCCGGCATTCATCACGGCAATTCGGTCCCCAAGCAACAATGCTTCAGTCATATCATGCGTCACGAACACTGTTGTAATATCCAGTGATTTCCGAATCTGCTGGTATTCCTGCTGGAGTTTCATCCGTGTCAGCGGGTCAAGGGCGCCGAACGGCTCATCCATGAGCATTATCTCCGGTTCAATGGCGAGCGCTCTCGCAACCCCAACCCGCTGCTTTTGTCCGCCGGACAGGCTTGCTGGCATCCGTTCCCGAAATTTTTCAGGCAACAGATTGAACAAATGCATTAATTCATCGATTCTATTTGTCCGCCTTTGTTCATTCCACCCAACGAGTTTCGGGATGATGCCGATATTCTCCTCCACAGTCATGTGCGGAAACAGGCCGATGCCCTGAAAGACGTATCCAATAGAACGGCGCAACTCCACCGGCTCCAGCGCAGTATTCGGCGAATCCTGAATGAAAATCTCTCCGGAAGTCGGTTCGATGAGCCTGTTAATCATTTTCAGAGTGGTAGTTTTTCCGCAACCACTCTCGCCCAGTAAGACCAGCAATTCCCTTTTTTGCACCTCCAGAGACAGCCGGTCGACCGCAGGAGTTGGACCGTATTTTTTAGTCACTTTATTCAGTCGGATCATAGGAACATCTCCGGGATATTTCTCACCATTCCGGAAAAATTCATCAGGAAAGACGGCTTACGGAGAGGGCAAAATACTCCCGGGGATCAGTATACCAATCCAGCAGAGTCAGTCCGGCCTGCTCAAGTATTTTCCTCACCCGCGGCCTCGTATATTTACAGCTGATTTCAGTGCGTATTGACTCTCCTTTCTCAAACTCCACTGTGAGATTAATTGCCTCAACTCTGCAATGTTGATTAATCTTTGAGACCAGGTGGATTTCGATTTGCCGTTCCTCCGGATTATAAAACGCATGGTGCCGAAAGGTATCCGGTGAAAAATCCCCGTCTAATTCCCGGTTAATGACCCGCAGGATATTTTTGTTGAATTGTGCTGTTATTCCACGGGAGTCGTTGTATGCAGCTTCCAGCACCTCGACATCCTTGACCAGATCCGTCCCAAGCAGAAAAAGATCCCCGGTGTTCATCTGGTCTATAGTTTGATGCAGAAACACATCAGCCTCGTCATCTGTGAGATTTCCGATGGTGGATCCTAAAAACGCAATTAATCGAGGTTCATCCGCGTACGGCAGTTCAATGGGCTTCAGAAAGTCTCCAGTCAGCCCATGGATGCTAAGTGTGGAATATTCCTCAGCCAGTCGCTCCGCGCTCTCCCGAAGGAAGTCGCCGCTCACATCTATCGGGACGTAATTTTTCAAGGTGCCTGTTGCCTGCATTGCATCGAGGAGTTTCCGTGTTTTTGTGGCGGCACCTGCACCGTATTC
>JAANXI010000165.1 GCA_018263365.1 Fidelibacterota bacterium
TTACCGGGAAATTTGGTGTGGATTATGAGGAGAACACAAACCGGGATCAGCCGATATTTTACAGTTCCCTTGCCACCAGGCTGGGGTTACAATACCTCCTGAATCTGGATGTGGCACCCGGTATCTATTACCGTTTGCAGGCGAACGCCACGTATCCCTCTGCTGCCGGATGGCGGCTGGATTATACATATTACAATGGCACCAGTGTTTTGAATCGCACTGGCCGAAAACACGGGGTAAATGCTGATTTTTACTATCCCTTTTTCCTAAAAAAGCAGCAATTTCTTACTCAATTGTCCAGCCGGTATCAGATCTATCCTTCGGAAAGTCGCCTGGATTACCGTGGGCTCGTCAGCACCGGTCTCCAGCGGATAAGAATGCGGCTCGGGTATCGGGCGGTGTATAGCAGTGCTACCGGTCTCTCCAGCGGGCTGCTGTCTCCAACCCCTACCTATACCACTCCATGCACCCGGGAACTCCCGGATTTTTTCCGCGGGATGTATTTCAGAACGGAACTACAATACCGGATACAGCCATCACAGGCGGAACAGATAGATTTTCAAATACTCAAAAGCCTTTCCAGGAAATCGCGGTATCGGTTCACATACAGCCGCAACCTGCTAAGTGGGTTCAATTCGTTTGAATTGACGTTTTCCTACGATTTTGACTATACCCGCAGCACAAGTTCACTCCGAACCAACAGGAACTCGGCGGTCTTTACGCAGACATTTCGGGGTTCCGTCGGATATGACAGCGAGTTTCACTCCTTTGCGCTGGATAACCGCCAGCAGGTGGGCCGGTCGGCAGCGTCCATCCGTATGTTCGTCGATAGTGATGATTCGGGGACGCTCGATTCCGGCGAGGAGCAAATTCAGTCGGATGCCATCAGAGTCCGAAATACCACGGGCCGGATTACTCAGAAAGACAGTATCGCCCGGCTAACTCAATTGCAGTCGTATCGCCGGTATAATCTCGAAGTCAACGAATCGCAAATTTCCAACCCGGCTGGGTGCCAAAGATTAAAGAGTTTTCTATCGTTACTGATCCAAACAGCTATAAGCAGATCGACGTACCGTTCTACATCACCGGGATTATCGATGGCAAGGTGCTGCGCCGGAAAAATGAACAGCTCCAGCCGGTGGCAGGATTGCGGGTGATGTTGAACGGAGCGAACAGCAATTTTGCTAAAACTATACGCACCTTTTCCGACGGGAGTTTTTATGCGATGGAAGTGCCGCCCGGCGAGTATTTCGTTGAGATCGATTCAACGCAGCTGCAGTTTCTGGGAGTTGAGTCGAATCCCCCGAGGCGGAAGTTCCGCGTTCGCGCTGTCCCAGAGGGCGATTTTGTGGAGGGGCTGAATTTTACTCTGACATCGAAGGCAGCGCCTTCGGACACAGCGAAAGCGAGACAGTGTCGTTATTATGTACAGGTCGGATTGTTCTCCTCCTGGGGACAGGTACTTTTGGAAGAATATATCGCGGAGAATTTATTCGAGGAAGATTTTCACGTGGTGTACAATTCCGAGTATAATCTCTACGGATTAATTACTGAACACTATACAGACAGAGAAGCGGCGGGCCGAATATCGGAACTGGTGCGGGACCGGATGTACGATGATGCCTTTGTTGCGGAGGACTGTCCGCCGCTCACAAAGCCAATTACTTATAGAATCCAGCTGGCGGATTTCGAAGACCAGGCTGCGGCGGAAGAACTGGCTGAAACCCAGGAAACAATAACCGGCGAACAAGCCACTATTAAGTCGTTTCAGGATGATCGCTATCATGTATTGATTTGGAACAAAGAAAAGTGGAGAGATGCATTTAGTTCAGTGAAGTCAATCCGCCAGGTATCGGTTTTTCAGGAAGCCATATTAATCAGCGACCCCGGAGCGCTTCGGATCAGAGTGGACCAACCTCTGCAGGTGTATTTTGGTTTCTTCAGGGAACCGGGTGAAGCAGAATCTATGCAGGTGGAGATGGCGCGTAATTTCCCGGATATTGCCATTGAGACCGAATACTTCGAAGAATTAGGGATTACATTAGTACGAACTGAGGCCTTGAACTCCTTTGAGGAGGCACAGCGTATAGTCCAATCGCTGGGAGAGTCGCCAGGCATGGATGTTACGATTCTGCCGGAGATACGGTAATTGAATTGAACAGAGATGTTTTTTTAAGTACACGCAATTCCGGAAATTTCTCAGTATATTTTAGTTTAGTTTCAGACATTCGCAACAAATCAGGGGATAAAAAATGAAATGTGATATCGGTCTGATTGGACTGGCGGTAATGGGCCAAAACCTCGTCCTGAATATGAATGACAGAGGGTATGCTATGGCGGTGTACAACCGCACTGTGAGCAAGGTTGACTATTTTATCGACGGACCAGCCGCGGACAGGGATGACATCATCGGTACTCATTCTCTTGAGGAATTTGTTCGCATCCTGAAGAAGCCTCGCCGGATTATGCTGATGGTCAAAGCGGGTGAGCCGGTCGATATTTTTATTGAAAAATTACTGCCGCTTTTGGAGGAGAATGACATCATCATTGACGGCGGAAACAGCAATTTCCATGATACCATTCGACGCACTAAACACCTCGAAGAAAAGGGATTACAATTTATCGGAACGGGCGTGTCCGGTGGAGAAGAAGGAGCGCGGTATGGTCCCAGCATTATGCCGGGCGGCAGTCCGGGAGCGTGGGAATACATCAAGCCAATTTTTCAGGATATCGCCGCTCACGTGGATGGCGAACCCTGTTGTGACTGGGTTGGAGAAGACGGCGCAGGACACTTTGTGAAAATGGTACACAACGGCATCGAATACGGCGATATGCAGCTCATCTGCGAGGCATACTCGTTAATGCAATCGCTGGGAATGGAGCCCGCAGAAATGTCCGATGTGTTTAGTGAATGGAATACGGGCGTCCTCGACAGTTATCTCATCGAGATCACCAGGGATATCCTTGGGACGACAGATGAGGAGACCGGAAAACCGATGGTGGATGTTATCCTCGATACAGCTGGTCAGAAGGGCACAGGAAAGTGGACTGCTGTTTCGGCGCTGGATCTCGGCCAACCTGTGACCTTAATCGGCGAAGCCGTTTTCGCCCGGTTTCTTTCGGCGCTGAAGGAACAGCGGGAGAGAGCATCGAAAGTGCTGGAGGGACCCGTTCAATCTTTGGAGGCGGATAAAACTTCGTTTATCGAGGCAATCCATGATGCGCTATATGCCAGTAAAATTGTTTCCTACGCCCAGGGATTTCAGTTAATGCGTGCTGCTGCAGATGAAAACGGCTGGAATCTGAATTACGGCAGCATTGCCATGATGTGGCGCGGCGGGTGCATTATCAGAAGCCAATTTTTGGGTGCAATTAAAGAGGCGTTTGGTGGATCACCGGACCTGGAGAATCTATTACTGCACGATTATTTCAAGGGCGCCGTCGACTCAGCACAATCCAGTTGGCGAAGTGTCATTGCGCAAGCCGTGGAAGCCGGTATACCGGTTCCGGCCTTCAGTACCGCGCTGGCATATTATGACGGATACCGCAGCGCCCGGTTGCCTGCCAATCTTCTGCAGGCCCAGCGCGATTATTTCGGCGCGCATACCTATGAACGAATCGACAAACCACGAGGCGAATACTTCCACACCGATTGGACAGGTGAGGGCGGTCCCGCCACTGCCGGGTCGTATGAGGCCTGACATATTTTTACGGTTTCGTTTGTTGGTGTAGGGGCTATCCGGAGATTTTGTTCCAGGTCTCGATACACCGATTAAGCGTTTTCGTTCTTTTGCACTTTGAATCGAAGTATTTTAACCTATATAATTCATAAACTAGGAATAACCTGCCAATAGAACAGAAGATAACTTTAAAAATAACATACCTTTGTAGAGACACGCCATGCAGGGTGTGTGAGAATGTACCGTCAAGGTATTTTTTCTGCCTGGCATTGTAAAATGCCCTACAGTATAAAATATATGATAACCTCTTGATAACATGGTATGTAGAGACGTTTCCCCGACTTATCGGGACAGGCATGAAACGTCTCTACCGGGAGGAAAATGCGATGATTACTCACAATTTTTCCCTTGTTTTTCTGTTTTCACACAGCCTCCATGGCGTGTCTCTACCCAACGTAATTATACCCCTCAAGACGTATCAGGTTGTGCCAAACACACTGTCGGCACTCGGTTGGTATGATTCGAAAACCTCATTTATAAATTGTTCAAGCTAACATTTAATCTCTCACTCACTCAACAATTTCTTGCCATATCTGTGATAATCCGGAAAGCGACATCCGGGACTCAATCGAATAAACCGCGGAGGATATTATGGAGAGCAATCAGCTGGTCAATATCGGTATGCAGGAACGCAAGGTGCGCTTGGTCATGGGAATAATTATGCTGGGCGTAGCTGCCTATCTGTTTTACCTGGTCGCGATAAATGAGAATTCTTTCTTGTGGACGATCCTGTTGTTTATCGTCACGTATCAGGCTGTCCGGTTCCTCTTTGATTATCGCACCGGGACTTGTCCGCTGAAAGCGGAACTCGGCCAACGAAAAATGACCGGATTTATGACGGTGCTTGGAGAGAAAATCTCGGATACACAGTTGCAGGATTCAATCAAAACCGTTTCCAGAAGGGCGTTTACGATTTCCCCGGGAGCGGCGATTGTTGTCACATTTATCGCTGTTATCATTTAATATTGTCTGGTTATCGGACAGGGCCTCTATAGATATCTTATGAGGGACTCCCGAGCTTAACCGACTTTTTCTTCTCTGGCCGTTACCTGGAAATGAGGAAAAATCCTTATCAAAACATCTGGAAAATCTGCAATGCCATTCACTTACCCACCTCTTTATTTTCTACTAAATACCCGTCTTCAATGGTGTAATCTTTGCAGTATATAACTCCGGCGTTGCCGGAGCCGTCACTGACTGATATTAACGGTAATTTCAAATCATGAGGGGAGTATTGGGGTATTTATGAAGTTGTCTGTAAGCCGGAATAGTGTGATTATTGCTTTCATTGTCATTCTGGTCGTTTTGTTATTCGTATTGCCTGCGACTATTCCGACAAGCATTACCGTTCCCGGGAAAGTTCTACCGGCACAGTCCTGGTATCTTGTACGGGATACGGACGGCAGCCTGAGCGCATTTTCCAAAGATGTTAAGGCGGGGAGGACAAAGACTATTCAAACGTTTTCCGCGGAGCGTGGCGATATGGTCACCTTTCGTCCCAACCAATCTCTGACACCCGGCGGTTCTGTCCAGAACGGTGATACGCTGGGCCTGGTTCATTCCGAACTCCTTTTGGAGCGATTGGAGGAACTCCGCGGGAAATTGGGAGTATTGGAAGCGACCCTCGCTGCACAACAAGCCGGAGAGAAAGCGCCAATTGTGGAAGAAGCCCGGCATCGTCTGGAGCTCGCAAGAGAGGAGGCAGCCGTCCAGCAACAGATCGTCAATCGGCAACGCGCGCTCTTTGAGAAAAATTTACTCTCCAAAGAGGAATTCGAACTGGCCAGGGGGCAGTACCAGGTTGCCAAACTCGAAGTACTTGCTGCAGAAGCCCATCTGGCATCGGTACAGATGGGAGAACGAGAGCAGGTAATTCAGGTGACACAGGCCCAAATCCGATCCGTCCACAACCGGATTGCAGTAATAGAACGCCAGCTGGAACAGGCTGTTTTACGTTCACCGATGGCAGGATCGGTGATTTTTTCACCCGGCGACGAGACGATTATGAGCGTGGAAAGCTCTCCCCGACTCGCAATCCTGAGCATCGCACTGAAAAATCTCGAGTCGGTTTCGATAGGAGATTCGATTGTTCATGGAAGTGCAGACATCACCGGGGAAATAATCCGTGTGGGGCACCAGGCATTTCAAATGAATGGGGAGCAGGTTGTTTCCGCTTACGCTACCCTTGACAATTCCTCCAAAGCGTTGCCAACAGGATTAATTGCGCCCTGGAAGGTGATGGGAACGTCCGTCAGTCCGGCTGGCTATATTATGGAATTCTTTCAAAAGATATTTCTGCAGTAAACGATGGGACGACTGGAATACAAATATCTGGTGTCTAACGATCACCTGGAGAACCTCCGGGAGTACATGGCGCCGTATGTCTCACTTGATCCGTATGCTGCGCGAACCGGGCATGGCGAGTATACAGTGCGCAGCATCTATTACGATAATATCAATTTGGATGCGTACTTCAATAAGCTGGCGGGGATTAAAGTACGAAAGAAATTCCGGGTTCGGGGATACAATACCGTTCCCACAGATGCCTCGGTCTTCCTTGAGATTAAGCGTAAAAATGTCAGCACCATCAGCAAAAACCGGGCGCCAATGCTGTATTCGGACGTACTTCCGCTGCTGCGCACCGGAGATTTTAAGAAGTACGTCTACAATGGAAATGGAGCAACAAATCCTCAGGAACAGGCCAGGCGCTTTTTATTCTATTATCTGCAGCGGGATCTGCGACCGGCGATAAAAGTATGTTACGAGCGGGAACCGTACGTCTACAAATTCAACAGATCATTGCGAATTACTTGCGATAAAAATGTCCGGAGTTCGCTGGACACAACCATGCAGGACCTTGGCAGCGATCACGGATGTGTCGAAATTCTGCCCGGCTATTTTATCCTGGAAGTGAAAACCTATAAACCGTATCCATCCTGGCTGCAATATTTAATTGCCGATCTCCAGCTGCAACATCAGGCGCTGTCCAAATATACCATGGGAATCGATGTCCAACGAAAACTGGGTCGCGGTATCCGGAATGTAAAACACCGGGCTGTCCGGACGGTGAAACAACCGCGAACTGACTGAAAGGAGTATACACCATTAACCCGTTACAAGGCATTCATGATATCTTGCTCCCCTCGCTCAACCTGGAAAATGTCCTCATTAATCTGATGGTTGCCTTACTCTGCGGACTTTTGGTGTCGATGGTTTACCGGTTCAGTTATCAGGGCCCGAATTATTCTGCCACTTTCGTCCAATCCAGTGTATTGCTCTCGATGATTACCGCATTAGTGATTATGGTTATCGGCAACAACCTGGCCCGGGCGTTTGGCTTAGTCGGCGCCATGTCCATTATTCGGTTTCGTACGGCCGTCAAGGACACCCAGGATATCGTATTCATTTTTTTTGCACTGGCCACAGGGATGGCGGCGGGAGTCGGACTAAGGTTGGTCGCATTTGCCGGAACGATTTTCATTGGTTTGATTCTGTTACTCATGGCAAAGACTAATTATGCCGCGCCGCGGAAACGGGAGTTCCTCATCCAGTTTCGGTACCAGGATGGCGAAGATTCAACGCCATATATGGACATTCTGCGTCGGTTCTGTAAGCAGCATCGGCTGGTAAACATGCAATCCTTGGGTGCGGAAAATCTGTATGAGCTTTCATTCTATGTCGTCCTGAAAGACAAGGATGCCGGAACTGACCTGATCCGCGCGCTGGACAATTTATCCCAGGTGAGCGATATCCGGTTTTTCTACGATGAAGAGCCACTGAAATAACCAAAAGGGTTATCATGCGGAAAACCTCCTCTGTTTTGGTCTTTATCCTCGCATTAGCGTGGATAATTCCAACTGGTTTAGGCGCCCAACAGGTATATATAAATGAGGTAATGGGCTCCAACTTGACAACCATCGCTGATGAGGACGGCGATTTTCCCGACTGGATGGAATTATATAATGCCGGTACCACTCCGGTCAACTTAAGCGGGTTTCACCTGACCGACGACCGGGGAGACCTGACGCAATGGACGTTTCCGGCTCTTACGTTAACCTCGGACAGCCATCTGTTAATATTTGCATCCGATAAGGACCGAACCGAACAGGTAACATGGCGAACCGCTATCAATTGGGGGGATAACTGGCGCTGGCGGTTGGGCGACTCCGAGCCACCGTCGAATTGGAACTCCCCAGAATTCGATGATTCCGGCTGGTCAACCGGCCCCAGCGGATTCGGTTACGGGGATGACGATGATGCGACGGTCATTGATGAAACCATGTCTGTGTACATCCGGAAATCGTTCACTGTCACTGATCCGGCACAAGTGCTATCGGCCATTTTACACGTGGATTGCGACGACGGTTTCGTGGCGTACCTTAATGGAGAGGAAATTGCGCGGCATAATCTCGGTGCTCCGGGTAGTTTTGTGCCGTATAACCAGGGCGCGGATACCTGGATCGAAGCTGCCCTGTACTCGGGTGGCGCACCGATGGCCTTTCCGTTGGACTCCGCACGGCATCTGCTTCAGAGCGGCGAAAACGTACTGGCATTTCAGGGGCACAACTATTCGGAAACTTCGTCCGACTTAACGCTCATTCCGTTTTTTTCCATCGGATATTCTGGCGATCCGGGGACAGGGATAGTTCCGCCTGACATTCTGAATTTGACTTCTGCTAACTTGCATACCAATTTCAAGATCGCCGCCGGTGGTGAAGCACTCTACCTGGTATCTCCGGAAGATTCGATTGTCGATTCAATACCTCCGGACAGTCTTCCAACGGATGTCTCGAAGGGTAGATATCCCGACGGTTCGAACAGCTGGCTGTGGTACACCGAACCCTCGCCGGGAGCAGCGAATAGTAGTGACGGTTTTGCCGGGGTAACATCCCCACCGGAGTTTTCGCAAACCGGAGGCTTCTATACAAATGCACTCAGCCTCACGCTATCCCTCAGCAATCCCGCAGCAACGATTTATTATACCACAGACGGCACTGCACCGAGTGCTTCATCAACGGAATATGCCGCCCAAATTCCGATTGCAGAGACCAGCGTCATCCGGGCAAAAGCGTATGCGCCGGATATGCTCCCCAGCCGGATAGTGACACACACATATTTCCTGAACGCTTCCCATGAGTTGCCGGTTATCTCGCTGGTTATGAGGCCTGGGCATCTCTGGGATGCGGACTCCGGAATATATGTACTGGGCGACACGCATGAGTCGGCGATGCCGTATTTCGGGGCGAATTTCTGGGAGGAGTGGGAGCGTCCGGTGCATATTGAGATGTATGAGTCGGACGGTTCAAAGGCGTTTAGTCACGATGCCGGCACCCGGATATTTGGCGGCTGGAGTCGGACCCGTCCCCAGAAATCCATGGCGATCTTCTTCCGGGGAGAATACGGCACGAGCGAGCTGGAATACCAACTCTTTCCTGATTTAGCGATTGATACATTTTCCTCATTCGTGCTGCGAAACTCTGGAAATGACTGGGAACACACCATGATGCGGGACGGATTCCTCCAGGGATTGGTCAGCAGGTTGGATATGGAAACGCAGGCCTATCGTCCGGCGGTAGTCTACCTGAACGGGGAGTATTGGGGCATCCTGAACATCCGGGAGAAGATGAATGAGGAATATCTGGCCAGCCATCACAATGTTGACCCTGACGAAGTGGACATGCTTGAACTGAATGGGACAGTGATTGAGGGAAATGCCGACCATTACACGGATATGATTTCCTATATCGAGTCCAACGGAGTCGCGGTGACCAACCATTACGATTATATCCGGACACAAATGGATGTCGACAATTTCATCGATTACCAGATCACCCAAATCTACTACGATAACCAAGACTGGCCGGGGAATAACATCAAGTATTGGCGTCCACAGACCCCCGATGGCCGATGGCGGTGGTTACTCTATGACACGGAATACGGGTTTGGCATCTACGAACCAGATAACTACTACTACAACACGCTGGAATTTGCCACGGTAACGGACGGCCCTGGCTGGCCTAATCCGCCCTGGTCCACTTATTTATTACGATCGCTACTGGAAAATACGGAGTTCAAACACCAGTTCATCAGTCGTTTTGCAGATTTGTTGAATACCGTGTTTAAGCCGGATACGGTTATCGCACAGATCGATGAAAAACAGGCGACAATCGAGTCTGAAATCCAGGAGCATATCGATCTGTGGAGCCAGGAGGTGTGGTGGATTCCCCAGCGATTGTGGTGGAATGATATGCAAACTTGGTTGGATAACGTGGATGTAATGCGTACGTTCGCGCTCCATCGGGCAACGTATGTCCGCAGTCATATTATACAGTATTTTGGTCTGGCTGGCACGGTATTCGTGGAAGCGGATGTTTCGCCATTAGATGCCGGACATATACAGATCAATACAATGACCCCGGCTGTCTATCCTTGGCAGGGACAATATTTCAAAGATATTCCCATCACCGTCCGGGCAATTGCAAATCCGGGATACCAGTTTACTGGCTGGGAGGATCATCCTGAATGGGAAAGTGCCACAGTAGAAATCACCCCGACCTCCTCAATAACTCTTCAAGCGCTTTTTGAACCGGATGAGAATGGAAGTGACATCCTGATAAACGAAATTAATTATAACTCCGATGACGCCTTTGACACGGAGGACTGGGTTGAACTGATAAATCGCAGTTCGGAGCCAATCGATATTTCCGACTGGGCTTTTGCCGATGAAAACGATGACCACGTGTTTACACTCCCGGAGAATACGATAATGGATGGCGGGAGCTATATCGTTTTGTGCGTCGATACTTCGGTGTTTCGGACGCATTTTCCCGATGCGGTTCCGATTCTGGGAAACACCGGATTCGGCTTCAGCGGTGGCGGCGAAGTGTTGCGTCTGTTTGATGGTGCAGGGAATCTCGTAGACTCAGTGGAATATGATGATGACGAGCCCTGGCCGGTTGCGGCCGATGGGGACGGCGCTACCTTGGAATTGGAAAATCCGTGGCTTGACAACAGTGATCCAGCGAACTGGGAGGCGTCTGAAAATCACGGCACACCTGGAGCGCAAAATTCAACATACATTGAAGTAGAGACCGGGCGTGAATCCAATCTGCCAACGAAGTTCGTTCTTCACCAGAATTACCCGAATCCTTTTAATGCAGTAACATCCATCAATTACGAAATACCACGGGTAAGTGATACCCGGATGGCGATATTCAATCTTCGCGGGGAGGAGATTCGGATGTTGCAGGAGGGCCCCCTGCAGCAGGGACGA
>JAANXI010000166.1 GCA_018263365.1 Fidelibacterota bacterium
TATCGTTGCGGCGGCAAAAACGACCGAAGAAACGGAGCAAAAGCCAGGGACGATTTTCAAAACGGTGGAAGAAGTGGAAGCGATCGGCGCGGAAGGGTTGGCAGTAAAAACCGATGTTCGCTTCGAGGATCAAATTGCCAATCTGGTGGACCAGACCATGGAGCGTTTTGGCCGCATTGATATTGTCGTCAACAATGCTGNCGCCATTCACTGGGAAGCGGTTGAGACAATGCCTTCAAAGCGGTTCGATTTGATGACGGATATTAATTACAGGGCGCCGTTTTTACTCTGCAACTCGGCAATTGCCGATCTGAAAGAGAGCCCGAATCCGCATATCATCAACATGTCGCCGCCGCTGGGAAAAGACACGATGGTGACTGCCACCTGGAAAGACCGCACCGGCTATCTCATGAGTAAATTCGGCATGACGCATCTCACGCTGGGCTTGGCGGAGGAATTGCAGGACTACGGCATTGCGGTCAACAGTATCTGGCCGGCGAATATCATCGATACAATGGCAACGCGCGTGTTCGCCCGGATGTTTGGCATTCAGGAGGATACGCCGTGGTATTCTCCCGAATTACTGGCTGATGCCTGTCTTGAGATCATCAGGATGTCCGCAGATGAGTCCACCGGCCAGGCGCTTATTGCGGAAGATTTGTTGTTGAGCCACGGCGTAGGCGAAATTTCCAAATATCAGGTCCGGGCTCCTATATAATCATGGCGGATTCAGGAGCCGGTTCTCACACAATACACTTGAACGACTTGGGTAGAATAGATTTTGTACGAAGCAAACGAGCGAAGCGATTGGGGATGAGAGTACGCCCCTTTCATCCGGTGCGGATTACGGTGCCAGGAGGCGTTTCCTTCCGGAGGGCGGAGAAATTAGTTCAATCGAAGCGGGATTGGCTCACCAGGCAAATCTCCAGAATCAACGAAATTGAGCAACAGCATCAGTGGAGAGTTGAGGCACTTGAAAGGATCGACCGGAAAAAAACAAGGCAACTGTTTTTGCAGCGCCTGAATTACTGGGCGGACAAATATCAATTATCCTATAACCGGCTTTCGGTGCGCGCTCAATCGACGCGATGGGGAAGTTGTTCCTCCAAAAATAATATCAGCCTGAATTTTCAGCTGGTATTGCTTTCCGATGAATTGCGCGATTATGTGCTGCTGCACGAATTAACCCATACGAAGGTCCGCAATCATAGCAGCGCTTTCTGGAATACACTGGGATCATTTGTCTCTCATCCGCGCCAACTTGATCGCCAATTACGGGAAATCCCGATTATTCCGACACAGGCGAATTAGGAGCATGGAACAGCTGTTCGTAAAACTGGGGAGAAAGGCAGGGAAGACCTGGATTAAGGGACGCTGGGCCTTTCAGTCCATCTTCGGAACTGAAGAAGAGGGCATTGATGCAGAGCAAAGGTTGGGCGCTGAACTGAATGCGGAAATGCGGCGGGAGGTTTCGCTGATTTCCGATACCAGCTTACAGAGCGATATCACATCAATCGGGGCGCAGCTGACAGCACGGCTAACGAAATCTCAGCGGGAGTATCATTTTTACGGCATTCAGTCGTCTGATATCAATGCATTCGCACTCCCCGGGGGATTCATCTATATTGCCGCAGGACTCTTGAATCTTCCGAATCTGTTGACCCACGAACTGGCATTTATCCTTGGACATGAGATCGGACATGTGCATAACGGGCACCCGTTTGACCGGCTGCTCGCGCAGACTTCACTGAATCTGTTTTCGCGGATTAAAAGCGCCGGATCTATCCTTGGAAACGCCGCAAAGACGCTTTCGATGAACCTGATCCGCAGTAATTATTCACAGGAGCAGGAGTTGGAAGCCGATTGGTTTGGTGTACGGATGCTCCACAGCGCCGGATACGATGTGAATGCAGCCGTCAACGCACTGCAAATGCTCCACGAATCAAAAGGAAAAGAGACTGTCGATTTTCATTATTTTTCCACGCATCCGTCGATTGAGAAGCGGATAAGTGAAATCCGGCGCAGGCTGAACGGATAACCCATGGAAGATATCGTCGAGGTACAATGTCTGTTTTGCGGGGGAATCGTACGGGGTTGGGTGCGTGAGAATGCGATGTCAAGGGGTTTTTTCTCCTTGCTTCTAAAAATCGCCAATTCGTTAAACATATAATAACATATTGATATTATTGAATATAGATCAGTTTCATGGAACGGATCTACCGGGAAATACATCCGATGATACCTCACAATTATTCGCTTGATTTCTTGTTTTCACACACCCTCTACGGCACGCCTCTACTGAAATGAGTTTTGAAGAAAATAACCAGGAGGCGATTGCAAAAGTACTGCAATGAATGGATAAAGAGAACCCTCCCATACCATTGATGAATAATTCAAGAGTAATAAATCTTCTTTTTTTTCAGATGGCTCTTTTCTATAATTATCCTCAATATCAACTGTTCGAAGAAAATTCACTGTTATTACGGGTTTTCGGCAATTATGATAGATAAGGTTCTATGAGATTCAGACGCCTACATTTACTCCTTCTCTCGCTCTGCATTTTTGCATTAGGTATTAGTTTGACCGCACTCGCCCAATCCGATTCTCCAAAATTATTATCGTCCGGGATGGGTTGGGTAAATGCCTCTACTTTGCATGTCCGGGCGAATCCTTCACTAGAAGCCAGGAAAGTTGGGTCATTTGAACAAGGGACAGTGGTCGATATATTGCAAACGCAGGGGAATTGGGCCCGGGTACGCTCAAAGGGTATTGAGGGATGGGTCTCCCAGGATTATCTGCAGATGGGACATACGGCCTGGGTCAATGTGTCTGTCCTGAACGTCAGAGAACGCCCGGTACAGGATGCAGAGATCGTTTACAAGTTAGTCTATAACCAGCGGGTGCTGGTGTTGAATGAGAAGGAAGACTGGGCATTTATCATAACCGATGAAAACGAGGGCTGGGTCGCGAGCCAATACCTCCGGACGGAATACGCCGCCTGGATTTCCGCCAATGTACTGAATATGCGCGCCAGTCCATCCCTGGGGGCTGCCATTGTTACAAAATTGGAACAGGGACAGAAGGTCGACGTCCTTGATGAAACTCAGGAATGGGCAAAGGTGAACGCCGAAGGCAACGAAGGCTGGGTGTACAAAACCTATCTGAGTACAGAGCCGGTCATAGATGTGGCCGTGGAGTTAGAGCGGAGGAAGAGTTACCTGGAAGCCAATCCTG
>JAANXI010000167.1 GCA_018263365.1 Fidelibacterota bacterium
CCGGCATCACAGGGAAGAGCCAATACCATCACCGAAACAATCCGGTTCAACGAAGGGCAACAAACGTACCCACTGCAACATCGTTGGATAGATTCATCTTCCGTATCCATTATCTGGCAATCTGAGCCACTACCCGCCCAATTTTACTCCGTCGAAACGGTTGAAGGGACATTGATCTTGCACGATTTCCCGGCGGATTCCGGGCATATTAACCTCACGTACAGTTATTTTCCCGTCAATGTGCCGACACAATTTCAACTGCATCCCGATCCAGTATTACTCCCGATTCTGTTGCGGGATTCCGTATCTGTCCGCGAAGAAGCTAAGGAAACTAAACGGCCCACTGACAGGCAACAACCGTATTCCGGAAGCGCGAATCTGATCAGCCACGGCAGCATTTTCCGGGAGCTGAATTTGAGCACCGGGAAGGGTGTGGCGCTCAATTCAGGATTGCGGATGCAACTGGACGGCACCATCGGCGATAATATCGGCGTGACAGCCGCACTCACGGACCAGAGCACTCCTTTGCAGCCGGAAGGGACTACCCAGCGCCTGGATGAGCTCGACAGGGTATTTATAAATTTGGATCATCCCCATGGACAAGCGACCTTCGGGGATTTCACCACCAATATCAAGGTAGGTGAGTATGGGCGCTTTTCCAGAAAACTGGAAGGTGCCACCGTCGCCGGCAACTACGCCAATCAGGAAGCCAGTCTTCTGGGTGCGATTTCGAAGGGGCAGTACCGGACCCAGCAGATCCAGGGCAGAGAAGGGAATCAGGGACCGTATCTGCTGCGGGGCAGAAGTGGAAACAATGACATCGTCGTCCTCGCCGGGACGGAAACCGTTTGGCTGGACGGGGAGCAACTCACTCGTGGTGCCAACCAGGATTATACCATCGATTACAGTACCGGTGAGCTCACTTTTACCCCGCGCAATGTTATTACCGGTGAATCGCGAATTATCGTGGATTTCCAGTACGCCGATTTTCAATATTCCCGTTCGATTTACGCGGGCCAATTCACTTCGAATCTGTGGAATGAAAACCTAAAAATCCGCGGGATGTTCGCCTCTGAGAGCGATGACAGCGATAATCCGCTGAATCCGGTGATCAACCCGAATATCAGGGATTCCCTGAGCACTATGGGCGACGGAGCCGGTGATCTGCGTGTTTCATCGGTGACGCCGGATACCACCGGCAACTACGTTCGGATAGACTCCAATGGCGTTAGTATTTACGAATATGTTGGAGAGGGGCTGGGCGATTATGCTATACTTTTTAGCCGAGATTCGTATGGCAACTATATCCGAACGTCTACGGCTTCCGGACAGTTTTACTACGAGTACAATCCATCCAGTGGACAGGTCAAGTATTCTCCGACAGTGCAGGTACAGTCTCCGCGTTCGCATCAGATGCAATCAGTGCAGGTAGAAGTCACTCCCGGCGACCGCCTGCGGTTTGCCACGGAAATGTCCGCCACCCAATTCGATGCCAATACCTTCTCAGGCCTCGATGACGGCGACAATGCCGGGTTTGCCGGGCGGGCAAACGGGGAGTTCACTCTCTTCAACTGGGGAGACCAGAACGATAACAATGGTCTGAATTTATACGGCGAATTCCAGCAGCGTAATAGACGATTTAATCCCATTGACCGGACGAATACCGTTGAGTTTAACAGGGAGTGGAATATATCCCGGCAGACCACTGCTGCTGACGAAGAACGATCGAATATCGGTTTTTCGGTGATTGACAATCGATATGTAAACAGTCGTATCGAATGGAGCCAATTGAAACGAGGAGGGAATGTCCTCTCAAGCAGAAATCATCAGCAGATTCAAGGGCGGTATGGATGGCTGGAATCTCTCTCATTCAATCGGGATTTCGCCGATGCGACCGGAGACACCAGGGAGTCCCAGACTGCTCGAATGCAGGTTGGAGAGAACTGGTGGCATCCGTTCGTTAATTGGGAGTTTCAGGAGTTTACCGGGGACTCGTCTGTGGTAATGCGACAGCCGGGCGGGGGAGTAACTTTCACCGGGGAATCTGGATCGCAGGCGACAATTGGCTACAAGACTTCCGAAATCGAGGAACGACCGGATACTTTGGAGCATCGGTTACCAAAATCCGTTGGGAATACCGCCAGTTTATCCGGTCAATGGCAGTTTTCCCGACGTCTGAACACCCAATGGGAGATCGCACATCGGTCGCGGGATTACTCGAACTATTTTGAGCAAAATTTCGGTTTGCAGGATACACGGTATCTCCTCGCCGACTGGACAGGCTCCCTCAGAGATGTCGACCTCTCCGTCTTTCGATTTGGTTACAATTGGAATACGCTCTGGAAAAAAGAGCAGATCACCAAACGGGAATACCGGTATATCCAGGTGGAGCAAGGGCTGGGCGAATACAGCTACGATACGACATTTGCCGACTATTTTCCCGATCCTGAAGGAGATTATATTCTCAGGATTGTTCCGGGCAACGATTATGAGCCGGTCACAAGCGTGCAATTGGGAAATGAAATCCGGATAAATCCGCCGAGAGGACAACAGGATACTTCGGAAACCTGGTTCCGGAAAATCGTATCGAATATTCGTTCGGTGACGCGCTGGCGTTACGAAGAGAAAACCAACCTGGATAATCCGGAGTTCAACTTCCGGTGGCAGGCGTTTTCCAGGCCGGATTCGGGGCTTGTACAGGGATTCCAGCTGCTGCAGGAAGAGTTGTATCTGTTTCCGACCTCGCCGCTGTACGCCATTCGTTACAGATATCGCAGGGAGGCGAATGTCAACGGTTTGGACGTGCGGGGGACAGAGTTGCAGTCGACCCGGGAACACAATCTGCGCTGGCGCGCGACGCATTTCCGGCCGTGGACCATTGAGTTGATTCTGGAAGACAAGATTCTGACGCGTGAATCGCTTTTTCAGACCCTCCGAAACCGGGATATCCGCGAACGCAGCGGCGAAGGGGTATTCGGGTATCACCCGACGCCTCCACATGTCTTTCGGACGAGCATTCTGTTGGTCACCAATACAGGATCGGCGGCTCAGCGGGAGTTGGATATTGTATTAAATGAGGTCACCGAGGAATATACCTATCAGATTTCCAATAAGGGGCGGTTGACGGCGGAACTTAAATGGATCAGCGTGCGCAGCAAATCTGAGGAGGCTGACCTGCGTTTTCTGCCATACGAGGTTGCCAGAGGTAACCAAATCGGTACGACCTGGGAATGGCGTCTCAACGCGGATTATCGCATCAACAAATATTTAACCTTTCGGTTGCAATACCAGGGACGCGATGAGCCACACCGGGCTACCGTGTACCACCAGGGATCGGGGGAATTCCGTGCGGTATTTTAAACGATATATATCAGCGATTATGGTGCTTGGAATTATCCTGTGTGCGCAATCGCGACCTGTTGAATTCGAAGGAGTTCCCGATTTGCTTCAGGAGCGTATCCATCAGGATACCGGCTCGTTCACATCGCTGGCAACTTACGTGAATATCCAGGCGCCACAGATTTTAACCGTTTTGAAGAAGGAAGGATATCTTCACGCCCAGGTCGATTCGATTCGGATACCGCCAAACAGTGATTCACCGGTTACGGTTCACATCACTCCGGGCGTCCGGCAACAGCGGGTTGAGGTAATCGGCGCCATGACTGATTCCATCGGAACCGGAGATGGTTTCCGGGTAGTCTCACAGGTTGAAGAATCAGAAATCCTCTGGAATTCATTGATTCGCGATCAGCTAACCTCGTTCGGCAATACCGGATATCCGAATGTGAAATGGATTGCCGCAAAGGTGACAGACGAGTCCGGTGATATCACGTGCCATGGGAAAATGCTGCCCGGAGAGCAGATAGTTTTGGATACGATGATAGTTCGGAATACTGGGGAAACTCGGGATCATGTTTTTGTCAGGGAGATGCGTATTCCGCCCGGAACCCTATATAACGACAGGAGTATCGCCGCTGCCCGACGGCAGCTCCGGTCCTTCGATTTTGTGGAGGACGTCCGCAGGCCGCTTTTGTTCTACACGCCTGACCAGAAGTCCGGATTGCTGTGGGAGATCACGGAGCAGAAGGCCAATGTCTTCACCGGTCTCATCGGATATTCGCCAACGACACCAACGAGGGAGGGTTATTTTACCGGTCAGCTCCAGTTCGATTTCGTAAATCTGTTCGGAACCGCCCGGCAATTGCACATCTTCTGGGAAAAGCGGGATGTCATTACCCAGGAGATGGCCGTGTCCTATACCGAGCCCTGGGTGGCGGGTTTGCCCATCGATGCCACGGGCGGATTCGAACAGGTGGTGCAGGACAGCAGTTATATCCAGCGGCAGACCAGCCTGCAACTTGTCTATCAGTTAAACTGGCGATGGGAGGTGTTTGGGAGCGCCGGATTATCGCGGGTGATCAGTACGCCCAGTGGCCGGAACCTATTAGGACTGAACAGTTACCGCCGCATCGATTACACTGCCGGCGTCGAGTATTCCAATCTGGATAACCCAAGAAATCCCCGGCAGGGGATCAGTTATCAGAATACACTACAGCGCCGGACCGGTGTGTACGGGTTGAGTGAACCGCTTCAAACCATTGATTTTGAAGTGCAGGGAGTTATCCCGATCATCGGTCCGCACGTATTGAGCGCGCATGTCCAGGCCAATAATATTGTGGCTTCGCCGGATTCGCTGCCGGTGTCGGAGCTCTACCGATTCGGTGGGGCCGGATCAGTCCGGGGATACAACGAGGCCGTCTTCCTGGGAACAGCTGTTGGATGGCTCAACCTGGAATACCGGCTTTTGTTTGAAAAGAGTTCAAGATTGATTACCTTTTTTGATTATGGATACTGGCAACAGATGCGAGAGGGAAGCAGCGCGGAAAACACAGTTTCCACCTGGGGACTGGGATTACGATTGCAAACGCCAGTGGGACAACTGGGTGTGGATTACGGTATCCCATCAGGCAGCGGCTGGGAGAATGGGAGAATTCATGTCAGATTTTTAAACTATTTTTAAAGTAGAATTTACATTTTAATTAATTAAGACAATTACAGAAGGTAGTAACATTATTTATGAGTAGATCAGGAAAAGAAATTCGGAAACAGATCGTGAATTACCTGAAAGGGCAGCGCGGTCAAACTTTTAAACCAAAACAGTTATCCAAATCATTAAGTATACGGAAGGACCGGTATCGTGATTTTAAGCAATGGCTTCGCGACCTCGCGAACGAGGGAAAAATCGAACGCTTCAGAAAGAACACCTACGGCTATCCCGAAGATAAGAAGGTAGTGGAAGGCAAACTGTCGGTCACTTCCAAGGGATTCGGGTTTGTATTGATTGACGACGGCCCTGACATCTTTATCGGATACGACAACCTCCGGAACGCTATGGATGGCGATCTCGTCAAAGCCCTGGTGTTCAAAAAATCCTTTGGAAAGAATCCCGAGGGTAAAGTGCTCGAAATCCTGGAGCGATCAACGGAGAACATCGTTGGGATATTCCGTTCAACGAAGAAGGGTGGTAAAGTTATTCCCGAAGACGAGCGCCTGAAATCGTCGCTCTATATTTCGCCCGGCAAGATGACGCCGGAAGATGGTGGAGAACCAGCCAAAGATGGACAGATCGTCGTGGCCAATCTGGAAGAATGGGCCGATCCCCGGGAAAATCCCCAGGGTTTTATCGTTGAGATTCTCGGATACCCCGATGAATCGAAAATGGACCTGAAAATTGTCGCCAAATCCAAAGATTTGGACCTGGAATTCCCGAAGGCAGTGATCGATAATGTCCGGCAAATTCAGGAGCCGGACTGGGAGAAAGAACTGGAGCGCCGGCTGGATCTCAGAGATGAAGTCTGTTTTACCATCGATCCGGAGGATGCCAAGGATTTTGACGATGCGGTCTCGTTCAAACAGTTGCCCAACGGCCGATTTAAACTGGGAGTGCATATTGCAGATGTGAGTCATTTTGTAAAACAGGGGACCGCTGTTGACCGCGAAGCGTGGAAGCGAGGCACGTCGGTCTACTTCGTAAAGCATGTCATTCCCATGCTCCCGGAACGGCTGTCGAACGAACTGTGCAGCCTGCGGCCGAACGAGGATAAACTGGCCTACAGCGTCATTATGGAGATGGATTCGAGTGGGAAAGTCTACGATTACGATATCCGTGAATCGGTCATCCGGAGTAATCATCGGTTTGCCTATGAAGAGGTGGAAGAAATCATCAAGGGCGCTGATCACGAGTATGCTGATACTATCCACCTAATGCAGATGATGAGTCAGGCGCTTCAGCGGGAACGCGAAACGCTGGGGAGCATTGATTTTGACATTCCCGAACCGATTTTTTCGCTGGATGATGACGGCGTACCATACGAAGTGAAACCAAGCGAGCGATTGAACGCTCACCGGCTGATCGAGGAATTTATGCTCCGCGCCAACCGGACGATCGCCGAACGTATTGCCAGGAAAGATAAGGGCAAAAACGAACGCTGGCCGTTCGTATACCGCGTGCACGAAAAGCCGAACCGTGAGGATATTGAGGCGTTTTTAACTTTATTGAAGAACCTTGGCATTTCCTACGACATCAAAGGGAAGATCGAACCGGAAGACTACCGCCACATCCTGGAAATCGTCGAGAATCTCGAGTTCAAGGATTTCATAGAAAAAGTGGCTCTCCGATCAATGACCAAGGCTAAGTACAGCCCGCAAAACGTTGGACATTTCGGGCTGGCATTTGACAAATACACACACTTCACTTCACCGATACGCCGGTATCCCGACTTAGTTGTGCATCGGCTGTTAAAGCAGTATACCAGAGAAGGGAAACCGAAAGATCCGGATTCGCTGGAGCAGTATTTGGTGGACACCTGCGAAAACTCATCGGAGATGGAACGGAATGCGCTGGAAGCGGAGCGGGAATACGCCAAGATCAAATCCATGGAATTCCTGGCGCAGAAAGTCGGCGAAACATTCGATGGCATTATCTCCGGCGTGACCTCCTTCGGGGCATTTGTCGAACTCACACACTATCTGGTGGAAGGGCTCGTACCCATGTCTCGCATGGATGACGATTATTACGAGTACGACAAAGATAATTTCTGTTTGGTTGGGAGACGCACTGGCAACCGCTGTCGACTCGGTGACCGGGTGAAGATTCGGGTGCACGATGTCTCTGTGGATGACCGGGAGGCGGTATTCGTGTTTGTGGATAGTGATAATGACTGAGTCCGTCCAGTGGGAAACAATCGATTGTCCCGTTTGCAGCAGTAAAAATTATCGGAAGTGGCGGACTGTCCGGGATCGTTTTGATGTGATTCCCGGCCAGGAGTTTACCATTGTCAATTGCGAGGACTGTGGATTCCGGTTTTTGAATCCCCGGCCTGATATCGAGTCCATTGGAATATTCTACGAGCCGGAAGGCTACGATCCATTTTTATCCACGAAGGATAAAGTTAGCCTCACCGATTCGATGTATTCGATGGTGCGCACTTTTTCCCTGTGGCGGAAACGGCTGCTAATAGAGGATTTTCGGCGTTCGGGATCACTGCTGGACGTCGGCTGCGGCACCGGGGAATTCGTAAGGTATATGCAGGATTTCCAGTGGGAGGTCGCAGGTGTGGAACCGGCGGAGCGGGCCAGGGAGTTTGTCGCATCTCATGGGATTCAGGTTACGGAGAGCTTGGGAAAGACTCCGGACAATCAATACGACGTGGTTACGCTCTGGCATGTGATCGAACATCTGCACGATCTGGAGGGCGCGGTGAAAAAACTCGCGGCCCTGACAAAGTCCGGTGGATATCTGGTACTTGCGATGCCGAATATGGAATCTTATGATGCGAAAAGATACCAGGAAAACTGGGTCGCCCTGGATACGCCGCGGCATCTGTATCACTTCGCAGAATCAGATACGGTGAAGCTGTTCAGTTCCACCCCGGTTCGCCTGATCGATACCAGGAACCTCTGGCTGGACACAATTTACAACGTATTATACAGCGAACAGCTCTACCATCGCTGGGAGAAAAAGCGCTATCGGCCGTTTTTTATACTGAATGCCATATTCGGCTCATACGTGAATGATTGGCAGCAGTCGACTCGACAGGCATCGGCGTCAGTGTACATTTTGCAGAAGGAGGGGACCAATGCGTAAAATTATTCCTCTGATCCTCGCCGGACTGTTTCTCCTGACAGCATGTGGCGTTAAACGCGACGCTATCGGAGAACCGGATGAACTGATTGTTATTGCGGATTCCACAGACTGGATTATTATGGAGCATCAAATACGGGAAGTGTTCGCTCCGGAGATTTCCACGCCACAGGATGAATCCTGGTACAATATTCAGCATGTTTTGCCACGGAATGCGCAGAATTTCTTCGATTATAAGAACATCCTGTTGGCGTCGCTGCTTCGGGAAGGATCGCCCTCGCTGGAACTCATTCAACGCTTGTTCTCAGAACGATTGGTGGCCAGGATGCAGTCGGGTGAGCAACCGATCGCATACAAAAAAGACCAGTGGCGGGATGAACAGGTGTTCCTCATTCTGACTATCCCGGGTGTTCAACAGTTTGACGAAGTGCTGCAAAACCGTGGCGAGGAGCTGCGCGGATATTTCGACGAGATGTTCGTTCAGCGGCAAAAAAAGTACTTGTATGACCGGTATGAGCAAAAGAAAATGAGCCGCAAATTCCAGGAGATGTACGATTGGTCATTCCGGGTGCCGCGGGACTATGTGATACTCCACAACCGGCCGGATTCCAACTTCGTCTGGTTCGGGAGGCATTTGCCTATCCGCTGGATAAGCGTGTACTGGGAAGAGACCGACCATCCGATAGAAGTGGATTCTTCCCTTGCCTTGCGTCTGCGTCGGACTGTGGGGATGGAACACTATGGTAATATCGCCACGGATACGAATTACGTCCGGACGGACGAGGCAACAATCGATGGGCAGTCTGCGGTGCATATTCGCGGTATCTGGGCCCACACGAAGGAAGCCAAGGGGGGATCTTTCACCGGGTACACCTATTACGATCCGCAGACCGGCCGTTTGTATTACCTCGACGGACAGATTTTTGCCCCGGGAATGAAAAAACTGGTCTATCTGCGGCAACTGGATATCGTACTGAAAACATTTACGTCCGGAGTGGAGTAGCAACGCATATATTAAACTTTTGCGGCTTGCGGAGAGCTTTTGTAACTTTCGCTTCGATTGCAAAAAAATGGAGGACATAGATGGCACGAGTAGCTGTGGTACTGGGTTCCGCGTCTGATCAGGATACAATGGAAGATTGCTTTGAGTATCTCGACGGATTCGGAATTGAGTATGAGTTGAAAATTGCATCCGCTCATCGCACCCCCGATGATGTCAAAGAATTCGCCAGCACGACAAAAGAGAACGGGTATAAGGTTATTATTGCCGGGGCCGGACTTGCTGCTCACCTACCTGGTGTAATTGCTTCGTATACTACTTTGCCGGTAATTGGCGTTCCCATCGATGCCGGTACGCTGCAGGGCCTGGATTCATTGTATTCCATGGTGCAGATGCCCGGGGGAGTTCCAGTGGCAACGGTGGCGATAGGTAAACACGGAGCACGGAATGCAGCCGTCTTATCCGCGCAAATTCTCGCGTTGAGCGACGAAACAATGGCCAAACGGATGCAGGAATTCAAAGAGAACGGATGCCGAATCAAAAAGGGCTGACGCCAAGTACGTCAACGGAAAGTATTCTTATGTCGGCACAGTCGGAAAAACGGATACTGGTAACCGGTGCGAATGGGTTGCTGGGGCAAAAAGTAGTTGATGCCTTCGCTCCCCACTTCCGTGTGATCGCCACCGGACGGGAAGAAAAATCAGTACGTCCGTTAACCTCCGCAACATATCAGCAACTCGATATTACCGACAAACCGGCGATGAAAGAGTGCTTTCAATCGTATGAGCCGGAAATCGTCGTCAACTGCGCAGCGTACACCGATGTGGATCAGGCAGAAGTTGAAAAGAAAGTGGCCTGGCAGGTAAACGCCGCAGCAGTGAAGAAAATGGTTCGGGTTTTGCGCCGGATCGGGACCAAGTTCGTGCAGATATCCACAGATTACATCTTTGACGGGACCAGCGGGCCATACGATGAATCGGCCCGACCGGAACCGATCAACTATTACGGTACGAGCAAACTGGCCGCAGAGAATGAAGTGAAAGCGTCAGGTATCGAGCACCTCATTCTGCGGACAAACGTGTTATACGGCGCAGCAGAGAGTGTCAACAGCAATTTTGTATTGTGGGTGATGCAATCGTTGGAAAACAATACTCCGATACGCGTCGTGGATGACCAGTACAATAACGCGACACTGGCAAACGGATTAGCCGAATGTATAGCTATTGCCTGCGTGATGAATGTCCACGATGTCTACAATTATGCCGGAACGGATTTGATAAACCGGTATGAGTTTGCCTTGAAAATTGCTGATTATTTCGATTACGACGCTGATCTTATCACACCATGTAAAACGGAAGAATTGAATCAACATGCAGACCGCCCGCGCAAGAGCGGATTAATCACTGATAAAGTCGTGAAGAACCTTCACATCCAACTCTACGATACGGAAGCGGGCCTGCGCCAAGTCGAAAAGGATTTACAGCAGTGCGAAATTTAATTGTTATACCGACGTACAATGAATCAGAAAACATTAAGGACCTGATTGAACAGATATTTAAACTGCCAATCACCACGGATATTCTTATCGTGGATGACAATTCGCCGGATGGTACCGGTGAACTCATTGAGGAGTTAATCCTCCGCTATTCCCGGCTCTACTTGATGAAACGGAATGAGAAGGAGGGCCTTGGTACAGCTTACAAGGTCGGATTTACGTATGCACTCGAACGCGGATACGATAATATCGTTCAGATGGACGCCGATCTGTCACACGATCCGGAGGAGATCCCGACGATGCTCGAAGAACTGAAATCGTATGATCTCGTCATCGGCTCCCGTTACAATCGCGGCGTGTCCGTAGTCCATTGGCCGATTCGCCGGCTTATCCTGAGTTACGGTGCAAACCTCTACACGCGTATCATCACCGGCATGCCGGTGACTGATGGGACCAGCGGATTTAAGGCCTGGCGCTCCGACGTCCTGAAAACCATTGAGCTGGACCGGGTGAGTTCCCAGGGATACTCCTTTCAGATCGAGATGAATTTTCGGGCCTGGAAGAATAATTTTAAGATCAAAGAGCATCCGATTATTTTCCACGACAGGGTGGTGGGCAAATCGAAGATGTCCAAAAAAATTATTCTCGAAGCAGTGTACAAGGTCTGGTCGATTAAACTCCGCAGTATATTTCGCCGGTTATAGGGAAGCCTGCAATGGCGGCACCGCGCCTTTCCATTGTCATAGTTAATTACAACGTCAAGGAATTCCTGGAGCAATCGCTACAGTCGATTCGCAAGGCCAGTACGGATGTCGACGTTGAAGTAATAGTCGTGGACAACCACTCCGTCGACAGCTCCACAGAAATGCTTCGAAGTAAATTCCCCTGGGTCCAGCTGATTGCCAACGATGCCAATCACGGGTTTGCCATCGCGGTAAACCAGGGAATCCGGGCGTCCGCAGGGGAGTATGTACTGGTCTTAAATCCGGATACACTTGTTCAGGAAGATACATTCTCCAGCCTCCTTAAGTATATGGACGGGCACCCGGAAGTAGGGGTGGCGGGATGTAAAATACTCAACCCGGACGGCTCACTTCAGCTCGCATGCAGACGAAGTTTCCCGACCCTGAAAACCGCTTTACCGAAGATACTGGGACTCAATAAACTCTTTCCTAACAGTCGGTTCTTCGGTCGCTATAATTTGACTTATTTGGATGAGGATGAAATTACCGACGTGGACGCGGTGAGCGGCTCGTTTATGTTCGTCCGCCGGCAGGCCCTGGATGAGGTCGGACTGCTGGATGAGACCTTCTTTATGTACGGTGAGGATCTGGACTGGTGCTACCGGTTCAACCAGGCCGGGTGGAAGGTTCGGTATGTCCCCCTTACCAAAATCATCCATTACAAGGGTGAAAGCAGCAAATTTGCGCCGTTCGACAGCTACGTTGCCTTCTATCGCGCCATGGAT
>JAANXI010000168.1 GCA_018263365.1 Fidelibacterota bacterium
TCTGTTGAGCGCGAAGGCTCCGTGAAATCCTCGACAGACCCTCCGGGTATGCCTTCGGTTTCCCAAAACCCTTTTCATCTCAACATCTTGGCACATCTCATCCACAACAATCGCTCAATTTAGGTACAAAGTTAGTTATGAAATTTCGAACGCTGATATTTCTGACAATACTTGTCATCACCCCGCTGGGGTTCGGAACGAAATTCTATTACGGCCCCGGCGAGTTTTGGATCCAGCACTACGGCGGAGGCGTGTTTTATGAGATATTCTGGATACTGGTGGTGACATTTCTAATTCCGAAGGTTCGAACCTGGCTTGTCGCGTTTTTCGTCTTCCTAAGTACGAGTATGCTGGAATTATTGCAGCTCTGGCATCCGCCATTTCTGGAGTCACTGCGTTCGCACTTTATCGGAGCAACAGTCCTCGGCGTGGGATTCGATTGGTGGGATTTTTTGTATTATGTCGTAGGATGTTTTCTGGGATATCTGCTTGTTAAGGGGTATCACAATATTGTAAAAACCTCCGGTTCTTGATACCACATTATACACAATAGTTTATCTGGATTAATCCATTCCTAAACTATTATTTATAGCGGATTCAACCCGCCTGTGGCGGACTTGAAGCCGCTGAGTGTTACTGAATTTCTACCAAGTAATTCATATTTCTGATTAATAGGGTATCAGGTAGATACACCCGAAAACCAATTCCACTTTTGATCTCATTTTCGTAGACTTGTCGACCGGGAAAATTGATACAATATGGGATTAATGGATACGAAAGAGAGAAAGAACGCAAACGGTGAATCCTCGGAGATTCAGGGCATTAAGGGACTCCGGAATCTTACATGGCTGCTAACAAACCGAAACCTGTCCATGTTATTCTCCGGGCAACTCGTCTCCCAGATCGGCGACAGCCTGTATCAAATCGGATTGATATGGCTGGTGCTGGATTTTACCGGCTCCAAATCCGCGACCGGGATTGTAGTAATGATATCGCATCTGCCTGTACTGCTTTTTGGACTGATTGGCGGAGTACTGGTCGACCGGTTCAATCGGCGCAACGTTATGGCAATCTCCGATGTGCTGCGTGCGCTGGTGGTACTGGTAATCCCGGTGAGTTACTTCCTGGATGCTATGAGTTTATCCCTGGTCATTGCGGTCTCCTTCGTGATGGCATCTTTGGCAACCGTGTTTAATCCGGCCAGGGATTCGCTCGTTCCGGATCTGGTGACTAAGGCGCATCTTGTGAAAGCCAATTCACTGGTGCAGGTCACCAATTACTTTGCCATTTTTGCCGGGCCCGCCCTGGGCGCTGCCATCCTTGGAATTATCGGGATCGCCCACCTGTTTACCATTGATGCTGCTACCTTCATGGTTTCCTTTATTGCGATTATGTTCATCGCCTATCGTCCGGTTGTCACTGCAGACCAGGGTAAAAAAGGAACTGCCGGGTTACGGGGCCAACTGTTGGAAATTCTCCGGTATGTGCGGTCGGAAAAGCGCCTGGCCTGGCTCTTGGTACTGACGGCCATCAATAACTTTTTCATCATGGGACCGGCGATTGTCGGCACACCGATCTTTGTGAAAGAGGTATTAAACCAGGGAGCATCCAGCTATGCGCTGGTAGAATCATCGCTGGGATTCGGGATGATACTTGGCAGTATTCTGGTGAATTATCTGGTAAAGTACCTGGGCAAGGGCAAAATTCTGTTGTTGGGAATGATTTTCGATGGTGTAACTTATGCACTGGTGATGTTCACGGGGAGCTTATCACTTTTTATGGTCCTGATCGCGTTTCATGCCATTGGCATTCCGCATATTGTGGTTAGCAGAACTTCGCTGATTCAGGAATGGACCGACTCGGATAAACTGGGCAGGGTCTTCAGTCTGACGAATATGGCAGTGGTTGGAATGACTGCCCTGACCACCGGGGCGACCGGCTGGCTGGCGGAGTATGTTGGTATCGAAATCATCTTTGGAGTATTTGGTGTTTTGGGAATGGCGTGCGGAATCATCGGATGGATGAATCCGGATCTGCGAAACAGTAAATGAGGAAGTTCCAATGAGAAAATGGCCAAAAAAATTATCGGCGGTGCAGGTGCGTTTAGCCAGACACACGAACAATCTTGCGGAAATTACCCGGCTCTACAAGGATGGATTAGGGTTGCCGGAAATCGGGTCATTCGAGAATCACAACGGCTATTCCGGTGTTATGCTTGGACTGCCCGGTTTCGATTATCACCTGGAATTTACCACCCATGAGGAGCAGAAGCCGCTCCCACAGCCATCCAAAGAAGATCTACTTGTCTTTTATATTCCCGATAATATCCGATACAATGAACTTATAGACCATTTGAAATCCGCCGGGTACAAGCCGTGGCCGTCGGAAAATCCGTACTGGAACGACAACGCTACCACGTTTGAGGATCCCGATGGAAGGCGGATAGTTTTGTCCAACACGGCCGGAATTTGATGTCGTCCGTAAAACGCCCCTTGCATCGAAGGATTTGATTTTTACATTTACCAATTCTGCGACACCCGATCCCTGAAAATACCTGATAACTGTCACCGGTGTTACTGCCCTGAGTGGGTAAGATACAAGCAAGTAAGACGTCTGAGGTCGATATGGCTATCGAAACATTATATTTCAGTAATTTTAGCGATTACCTTGGCTCCAAAGAACTGGGCGCGCAGGCGAGGGAAGAAATCGCACTTCTCTGGAATGACTCACAACATATAATCTGCAATTTCAACGATGTCCACGGGATTACGGGCGCATTCGCCGATGAGGCCTTTGGCAAGATGTTCACGGAAAAGGGCTCACAGGAGTACGTGGATAAGGTGCGGTTTCACGACCAGAATCCACTCGTGAAAACCATCATCAAGTGTACGTTGTACCAGCGATACGAGCGGATGCAAAGCGGCGGCTGGCGGTTATAATTCGTTGTCGCTTTCCCGGGGAATCCAGCGCTTGAAAATTCTCGGTATGATTTTGAGTGCACCCCACAAACCTGCGATACGCCGGGTAATTGAATTGCCGTACAAAAGGGAGAGAATCGACTTGAGCCCATTGTAGAGTTTTTTACTGTACGGGTGCCACCATAACGCCCGTTTGGAAAATGAGAGCCTGTCCTGAATAATAACCTGCGGCTCGGTCATCTCATCAAAACCGAAGGCCCCGTGAGTCCGTCCGATCCCCGATTGTTTAAACCCGCCCCAGGGCGTTTCCGCCATGCCGTGACTCATCAGGTGATCATTAATGGTGACTGCACCGGATTCCAGTTCCCGGGCAATTTTGGCGGCGCGTTTTTTGTCACGCGACCAGACGGAACTGGTTAACCCGAAATTGGAATCATTAGTCAGGTCGATAGCTTCCCGCTCGGTTCGAAATTTCATAATCCCAAGGACCGGTCCGAACGTCTCCTCCCGCATGATTGCCATTTTATGCGTGACGTTGGTCAGTACTTTTGCAGAGATAAACTGTTCAGGTGGATTTTCCGGGGATAGTGATTCTGCTACAATATTTGCGCCTTCACGGACAGCCTCTTCGATGTGTCCATTTACAATGGCTATCTGCTCCTCTGTCGTCATTACACCGAAATCCGCATACTCGTCTTCTGCCAGAGATGTCACTGGCCGCAGGTCTTCCACGTATGATTTCAGTATTCCCAGGAAGTCATCGTACGCGCGTTCATGCACATACACCCGTTCCACCCCGCCACACGATTGCCCCGAATTTTGCAGTCCGGCCCAGACGGCCCCGGCGGCTGCCCGTTCCAGATCGGCGTCACGGCAGACGATCATGGCATCGTTGCTGCCAAGCTCAAGCGAAACCGGAGTGAGCGTCTCAGCGGAGGCGGCCACCAGATGTTTACCCACCGCGAGACTCCCGGTAAAAAAAAGTTTGTCAATCCCTTCCTCAAAAATAGCTTTGCCGAATTCACTGCCTGGCATGTTTACGTAATTGAATACCCCTTCCGGCAATCCGGCGGACTGGATACACTCCTCCAGTTTCCGACCGACCATCTGCGTCTCACGCGCCGCCTTCAGGATAACAGCGTTGCCGCTGAGGAGCGCGATAATGATCTCATGGAACGGGATGGTGAACGGATAATTCCAGGGAGAGATAATTGCTACCACACCGAACGGAACGCGATGCAGTCTGCTCCGCTTATAGGAGAGAATAATATTGCCCGCCTTTAATTTCCGCGGCTGGAGAAACCGTTCGGCGTTTTTGGCGTAGTAATTTGCCGCGATGGAGGCGGAAAGCACCTCCGTGGCCAGCGCATCCACTTTGGATTTCCCGTTGTCCTGATGAATGGTTTCGGCAATTTCGTCGCTGTGGCCGACAATCCAGTCTCGTATTTCATATACGTATTTCGTTCTGTTTTTGACTAAGAGTTCCGCCCAGGTTTTTTGTGCGAGTCTTGCTTTTGCTATCACGTTGGAAAGTTCCGCTCTGCTGGTGATCGACGAATGTCCGATCACTTCGCCGGACACAGGATTGTAACATGCCGTCGCCTCTTGTTGTGATTTGTTCACTTTGAAATATCCTCACTCTTTTCAGATTGCGTTAAATTTGACTTGGCCGGGATCTTCGAGATAGCCCGTTCAGTCAGTGCAGTAATAGTGAGGGCGGGGTTGACTCCGGGATTGGCAGACACGGCCGAACCATCGCAGACATACATATTTTCGTATCCGAAGACTTGGTGGTCTTTATCGATGACGCCCTCCTCAGAATTCTTTCCCATAGTCACGCCACCCAGGATATGCGCGGTAGTCGGAATGCCAAACAGCATTTCCGTGGAGAGCATGGTCGGTTTCCCGCCGGTAATCTTTGCATACTTGTCCGCTAGTTCTTTCACCTCCGGCATGAAGGGAGTTGGTGTCTGGTCATCTTCTGGCGATGTTTTCATGCGAAACAGACCTTTGGTGAACCGGAGTGTGCTGTTCAGCGTCCGCATATACAGCAGGATTTGTGTGTGCTTTGACCAGTCCCGGNCGAACAGCACTTTGAAGTTTTGGATTGGATGTCGGAGGATATCTTTCATCGCTCGCCACAACCGAACGAAGATATTTTTTCCGTGCACCAATGGCGCCATGAGCAACCGCCAGAACCCGGAGCCTGCCGGATAGCGTACCGGCTCGAGATGGCTCCACTTGTCCGTGTGCAGAATTGAGCCGATAGCGACGCCTTCGGTGAAGTCGACGTCCCTGTCAGGATTGGATATACCGATCAGGTTTTCGGAGTTCGTTCGGATTTCGTGTCCCACAGTCGGGGAGAGGTTCGGAAGGGAGGATTTCTGCAATTCAAGCAGCAATTTCACGGTTCCCATAACTCCTCCGGCGAAGATAACGCCTTTGGAGGTAAATGACCCTTTCTTCGGAAAAAATGAGGTCGCCTGTTTCCAGTGGACGCGATAGCCATCGGAACCGTCTTCGGCCCGCACCGGCTTTACATCGTAGACTTCCGATTCCGCCTGAATCGTTACGCCCAGTTTTTGCGCCAGGTAGAGGTAATTCTTATCGAGCGTATTTTTTGCGTTGTACCGGCATCCCAGCATACATCCGCCGCAGAACCGGCAGCCTTCCCGTTCCGGGCCTGCTCCGTCAAAATACGGATCAGGTACGGTTTTTTCCGGCTCACCGAAATAAACGGCGACATCGGTCGGTTCAAATTCATCCGCTTTGCCCAGCGATGTCGCGAGCTTCTGGAGTGCTTCATCACCACGATACAATCGGGGATTCGTATCCGCCCCAAGCATCCGTCGGGCAGTTTTATAATGCGGCGCCAATTCACGCTGCCAGTCGGCAAGGTGGCTCCAGGAGTCGGCAGTGAAGAACTCCTCTTTTGGTACCGGAAGCGTGTTGGCGTAAACTAGCGAGCCTCCGCCAACACCGACACCGGAGAGGATACCAACGTGCCGGAAGAAGGTGAGCTTGAATATCCCGAAGAACTTCAGCAGTGGCAGCCAGAGCCACTTTTTCAAATTCCAGTTGGATTTGGGAAAGTCGGATGGGTTTTTCCACTGGCCCTTTTCGAGCATTAAAACGACGTAACCCTTTTGCGCCAGTCGCAGCGCAGAGACCGATCCACCGAATCCGCTGCCGACGATAATATAATCATAATCAAACGAGTGTGTCTCTTGCATACGTTCACTCAATTTTGGATTGAATTTACCCGGACTGAATCAGGGAGACCAGAAGCCGCTCTTCGACGACCTCAAGTCTGCTCCGATATGTCAAAGAGTGACTCCTAAGGCGTCATCCTGAGCTTGTCGAAGGGTAGACACCTGTCTTAAATAGCAAATCAGACAACTAGCGAGATGGTGATTCAGTCTGTGAATAATCTCAACATTCCTACATCCTGGAAAATGGTTTGACCCTGATCTCTGATTATCTCGTCTTTTTAACAAGGTGAAAACTAAAGTTTACCTATTTCCCCCGACGTTGTCAAAACGAAGTTCCGCCCGAAACAGGCAATTAGTGGAGTTTAGATTCAGTTTGCTTCCTCCGTAAAATATAGATAATTTTAACAATATTTTATGGACAAAATCCACATCAAAAATATGGTGTTTTACGGGTACCACGGGGTCAAATCCGAGGAGAACTCCCTGGGCGCCCGGTTTGAAGTGGATATTACCATGGAAGCGGATCTGGAGGCGGCGATCAAGAGTGATCGCCTGAGCGACACCATTAACTATAACGATGTATATAATCTGGTTGATCACAGCGTCACTGAACGAAAATACTATCTGATTGAGGCGCTGGCCGGCCAGATCTGCCAGCGCATTCTGGACGAATTTCCTCAGGTCGTAAGTGCTACCGTGAATGTTCGTAAACCAAACGCGCCAATCAAAGGGGTCTTAGACCATGTCGAAGTCGAAATCGAACGGAGCCGAAACGAATAAGGAGCCGGCTGCCGGGACGCGGGTTTTTTTATCGCTGGGATCGAACGTGGGAGATCGGATGGACTATCTGCACCAGGCCATAGATGGGATGGCGCATCTGGAGGAAATCGACGTAGTGAAGACATCGGCGATCTACGAAACCCAGCCACTGGAGGTAACAGACCAGGAGAAATTCCTTAATATGATCGCCGAGGTGAAGACAACGCTTGAACCGACCCAGTTGTTGAAATCACTGAAAAAACTCGAAAAAAAATTGGGACGCAAAAAGCGAAGGGCCAAAGGTCCCAGGGAAATCGATATCGATATTGTGTTCTATGGCCAGGCAGTGATGGACGAGCCGGACTTAACTATCCCACATGAAAAGTTTCATCAGCGGAAATTTGTGCTGTTTCCGCTGAGTCATCTTGCCCCGGAATTTCGGAGTCCGCGCGAGGAAAAAACGGTCGCCGAACTTTTGCATGAATGCCCGGACAAGAGTTATATTCATTTACACGGACATCTGAAGAACGCATGAAAAATTTATATTACATTGCTATTGAGGGCGTCATTGGCGTTGGGAAAACCAGCCTCGCAAAGCTGCTGGCAGAGCGCCTGAATGCCAAACTGGTGCTGGAGAAGTTCGAGGAAAACCCCTTTCTGGAAGACTTCTACTGGGATAAAGAACGGTTTGCCTTCCAGACGCAGTTGTGGTTTCTACTGAGCCGGTACCGGCAACAGCAAGAACTGCAGCAGGTGGATCTGTTTCACCGGCTGCTGATGACCGATTACATGTTTGTGAAGGACCGGTTGTTCGCATTCATCAATCTGGATGACAAAGAACTGGCTCTGTACGAGAAAATAGCCGACCTGCTGGAACGCGATATTCCTGAACCGGATCTGGTGATTTATCTCCAGGCTGATACTGAGCGCCTAATGCAAAATATCCGGGACCGGGGGCGGTCGTATGAATCGCACATTACCCCGGATTATATCGACTCGCTCAATCAGGTGTACAACCAGTATTTTCTACAGTATAAAGAAGGCCCGTTGCTGATCATCAACGCCACGGAAATTGATTTTGTCCATAACCCGGACGATTTGGAAGAGCTCATTCAGACGATCCGGCAGCCCATTACCGGTACGAAATTTTATAACCCGTCAAAAAAGTAAGAAGGTGGTTTCATGATACGGCTAATCCTTTGGGGAGTGCTGGCGTATCTGGCTTACCGTGCCTATCGTGTAGTCAAGGATTCGCTGTACATCGACCAGGATTCAGACATCGGGGGCGACCAGACTGACAAACGGTTCGAAATTGACGAAGATGATATTGAAGACGCGGAATTCAAGGATTTAAACGAATAAACCAGGGGGCAAGGCACTGTGCAGAACTTATGGCAACGAGCTGTTGACTATTTTACCCAGCCTGAACGAATAATCGGATGGCTCGACACACTGCTTGAAATTTTTATCATTCTCTTGGTGGCCCGTATTGCCATCAGATTGATGCAAAGGGTAATAAAGAGCCGGCTCAAACCGCTGGAATCGCTCCCGGATACCGATCCGAAGAAGCAGCGCTCAAAGACCATGCTGCCGTTGCTCGAAAATATCATAAGCTACGTGATTTACGGGCTTGCAGGCGTTCTGGCCATTCAGCAGCTGGGGGTGGATATTACGGCAATTCTCGCCGGAGCCGGGGTTGTTGGCCTGGCCATCGGTTTTGGCGCACAGAGTTTGGTCAAGGATTTGATCTCAGGCTTTTTTCTGCTATTTGATGGTCTGGTGGGGGTGGGGGATGTGATTACCATTGATGCTCATACCGGCCTGGTTGAAAAGATCGGCATTCGCAATACACAGATTCGCAAATTCTCGGGCGAGCTCCGGACGATCCCCAATGGTGATTTAACCAGCTTTGGAAACTTTAACCGTGGATTCATGCGGGCCATCGTCCCCGTTGGCGTGGCCTACGAAGCCAACATCGAAGATGCCATGGCCGTCCTTCGCAAGATCGCCCAGGATTATGTGAACATGCATCAGGATATTGTGCTTGAAGAGCCCATGATACAGGGAGTAATGAACTTTAATGCCAGCGATGTGGAAGTTCGGGTTGTCATCAAGGTCGTGCCGGGGAATCAGTGGCAGACTGAGCGAGATCTCCGGCGGATGATCAAAGCCTACTTCGATAACCGCAACGTGGAAATTCCGTTCCCGCGCCATATCGTCTACGTCCGGGATGAAAGCGAATGGGACAATTCCATCGATGTCACCGACACGCCACCTGAGAAAATCGAAGAATTACCGGATCTGGATAAGTTCGGCGAGTTCGGTGTGGACAAAGAAAACCTGGGCAAAGTCCACGAAGAGTACCGGCGACTGAAGAAGTCCATGAAAAACTGGTCGCAGCGGTTACGCGGCGGCTCGTCAAGTGAATCTTCCTCTGAAGAGAAGAAGGAGTGATGACTGGATCTGTCCCGCCCCAACCGTCTGCTGATCTGATTTACCTCGATCACCACGCCAGTACACCCATTTTGCCTCAGGTACAACAAGCGATGCAGCCGTGGCTGGACCGCGGATACGGAAATCCGTCCAATACACTGCACCAGTATGGTCGCGAGGCCAGAGATGCCGTGGAGTGGGCCAAAACGCAAGTGGCGAACCTTATCAATGCCTCCCCTGAGGAGATTATTTTCACCTCAGGCGCCACCGAAGCCAATAACCTTGCGCTCCGGGGTGCAGTAAAGTCGCTTGCTGGTTCAAAAGGAATCTTAATTACGAATGTGGAGCATCCTTCAGTTGTTGAACCTGCAAACTATTTGAAATCGCAGGGTGTTTCGGTCGTAGAAATCGAGGTGAATTCGGACGGAATCGCTGAACCGGAGAACATCGAGGAGATATTTTCAGTCAGCGATATCGGATTCCTCTCGGTGATTGCGGTCCAGGGTGAGATCGGAACGATTAATCCGATCAACTCGGTTGCGGAGATCGCTCATGCACACTCTGTCCTGATTCATACCGATGCGGCTCAGGCGGTCGGGAAAATTCCGGTGAATGTGCGGGACTGGAATATAGATTACCTTACCATTGCCGGTCATAAAATGTACGGCCCGAAAGGCGTCGGTGCATTATATCGCAGAAAGGGCGCTCCGTTGGAGCCAATACTATTCGGCGCTGGACATGAGCAGGGGATGCGCCCGGGAACGGAGAACGTGCCGTATCTTGTGGGGTTCGGGGAAGCGTGCAGGATAGCCTCGGAAGACCTGGAAAACGAAGCTGAGCGTCAGCGGGATCTGCGAAATTATCTCTGGGAAAGAGTGCACCAATCTGCGCCGAAAGTTCGACTGAACGGCGCATTGGAGCCGCGTCATCCGGGTAACCTACACATAAGTTTTCCGGATATTGACAGCCGGGAATTACTTGCGAAACTACCAAAATATGCACTTTCGGTGGGCTCGGCCTGCCATTCGGAAAACCCGGAAGCCAATCCGATCATTCAATCTCTGGGAATACCGGTAAATTACGCTGCAGGAACCATTCGCGTCGGGATCGGACGTTCCAACACTCGGCGTCAGATAGAACAGTTTGCGGATGACCTGATTGAAGCATATCAATCACTTATGGAAGAGGGATAAGACTGTGAGACGACTGTTAATTGTACTGGTGGCATTTTCACTCATGCCGATCGGTTTAACGGCTGGACAGCCCGATACGGCGTACGTGGCATGGTGGAATGTGGAGAACCTCTTTGATAATGTGGATGATCCCTATGAAGGCGATGACGAATTCACGGCTGCCAGTGACAAACGGTGGACTGACAAGCGCGTTGATGCAAAGTTCGTTGGTCTCTCCAGGGTACTCGCCTCGATGAATGACGGACAGGGACCGGATCTGCTGGGACTGGCGGAAGTGGAACATCGGTCGGTATTGGAAACCTGGGTGCAGAATTATTTGCAGAAATTCGGATACGGGATCGCCTATCACGAGTCGCCGGATTTGCGCAGTATCGATTTGGCGTTATTGTATCGGAAATCCATTTTTGAGCATATCGCAACCCGCGGGCACGCTATTGATCTTGGGTCGGGAAATCGTCCGACCAGGGATGTGACTGTCTACTCGCTCGTCTCCGATGGAGATACGCTGGATTGTGTTTTGGTGCACTGGCCGTCCCGGTATGGCGGCAAGGAACAGAGCGAACCGAAGCGGATTACCGCTGCAAAGGTAACCTCCGGCGCTATCGACTCGCTCTACCGCATCCGGCGAAACGATGATGTTATTCTCATGGGCGATTTTAATGACACCCCCGGCGATGTCTCGATTACCCGGTACTTACATGCACGAGACGTTCCGCCATCAGCCGTGGATGGCGACAAGCCGTATCTGTTTAATACGATGATGCAGGTGCATGAGAATCCGGCTATGGGAAGTTATTATTATCGGGGTGACTGGAATACGCTGGATCAAATTTTACTGACGAGCGGATTATTCAACCAAACCGGATTTGGCACAGGAAATCCGGTGGGAGACGTCTTTGTGTTGCCGTTTATGCGGGAGCAGGAGGGCCGGTACAAGGATGCGCCGTACCGGACGTATGTGGGACCGCGGTATCTTGGTGGCATTAGCGATCATTTTCCCGTATTTATTCAATTAGAGCATTATAACTCCAACCGAGAATAAATTATGAAAACAGACGCGAATCGTTCGGTGATTGTGGTCGGAGATAAGGTATTAATTAAGCCGGAAACTGAGGACAACAAGACGGAAGCCGGCCTGTTTCTCCCGGAGGGCGTGAAGCAGAAGGAAAAGGTGCAGGGCGGGTATATTGTAAATGTGGGCCCTGGTTACCCCATTCCGGACGTGACCAGCGATGAAGAACCGTGGGCTCAGCGCAGCGAAGAAGGCGGACTCAGGTACGTGGGACTTCAGGCCGAGGAGGGCGACTATGCTGTGTTTCTCAGAAAACAGGCTATCGAGGTGGAATTTGACGGGGAAGAATACCTGATTGTGAGCCATGCCAGCATCCTGTTACTCATCCGCGATGAGGATATCGTCGCATAATACTGTAATTCGTTCGTATTTCCGGACATTTCTACAAGAGTCCCTGCTTTTATTGGTAATCCAGCTTGTATTTCCCTGAAAATACTTTGTACTTTACAAAGCTTGGGCGGGAGCTATTAATGAACGTTTTTGACGGCCTTGAAAAACGAATTTACTACTTAACTAAGGAGGTCTTATGAATGACAAAATTGTTGAATATCTGGGAGATGAAGCGGACTCCCTGCTGAATCATACCTGCGAAGGTATCCCCAAGGAACGGCTCGAAATTCCCGGCCCGGATTTCGTGGATCGCGTGTGGAAGGAATCCGACCGGAATATCCGCGTTCTGAGAAGTTTGAATCAGATTCTGTACAATGGACGGCTCTCCGGTACCGGGTATGTCTCCATCCTGCCGGTGGACCAGGGTATCGAACACTCGGCGGCAGCCTCATTTGCGCCGAATCCCGACTATTTCGATCCGGATAAGATTGTGGAACTGGCCATTGAAGGGGGATGTAATGCCGTTGCCTCGACATTGGGTGTGCTCGGTAACGTGGCGCGGAAATATGCCCATAAGATTCCGTTCATACTGAAGTTCAATCACAATGAATTGCTGTCGTATCCCAACAATTACGACCAGATCATCTTCGCAAGCATCGACCAGGCGTATGATATGGGGGCAGTGGCAGTCGGCGCGACGATCTACTTCGGTTCCGAGGAATCGAATCGCCAGATCCAGGAAGTCAGCGACGCGTTCAAGTATGCGCATGAACTGGGCATGGCGACCATTCTGTGGTGCTATCTGCGGAATTCGGCCTTCAAAATCGGCGATGATGATTATCATGCGTCGGCGGACTTGACCAGCCAGGCGAACCATCTTGGTGCGACCATCGGTGCGGATATCGTGAAGCAGAAGTTGCCCACCAACAACGGCGGATATCCGGCGATGGCGAAAGAACACGGTAAGTTCGGCCGGACCCATGAGGACGTTTACGGGAAACTCGTCACAGATCATCCCATCGATTTGGTTCGCTGGCAGGTGGCCAACGATTATATGGGCCGTGTCGGCCTGATTAACTCCGGTGGCGCATCCTCAGGCAAGGGCGACTTTGCTCAGGCCGTCCGCACCGCAGTGGTCAACAAGCGTGGTGGCGGTATGGGACTGATCTCCGGCCGGAAGGCGTTCCAGCGTCCGATGGAAGAGGGCGTCAAACTGCTGAACTCCATCCAGGATGTCTATCTCGACGAGGACATTACTGTGGCGTAGTATCAGTTCAAATACTGTAAGACCAATTAAAGCCCCGGCGAATTGTCGGGGCTTTTTTGTTTTTGGAGAACAACAAAAGGTAGCCGCGAAGGCACGTGAAGAACACGAATAAAAACTGGATACTTGAAACTTGAAACTGGTAACAGCAATTACACCAGGGACACAGAGAGCGCTGAGAATAAACAACTACCTAAATTGAGCGATTGTTGTGGATGAGATGTGCCAAGATGTTGAGATGAAAAGGGTTTTGGGAAACCGAAGGCATACCCGGAGGGTCTGTCGAGGATTTCACGGAGCC
>JAANXI010000169.1 GCA_018263365.1 Fidelibacterota bacterium
CCTGTTTACCTTGTCGATACCACGGCGATACGACCAAGATTTACCCTGAGCGAGGTGGTGGTGTACGGTGAACGGAATCCGGTCAGTCACGATGCCTCGGTCTATGAAATTTCTCAAGCCCGCCTACAGAATCTGAACGTGCGGAATGCCAGGGAATCAATGGAATATGTTCCAGGGATCTATTTCTCGAAGACCTTCCGGAATGAAAGCACCTTTCGGTTGCGGGGATTCGAGCAGCGGCAGATCTCTGTTTTCTTAAACGGCATCCCTGTTTCCGCGCCATATAATGGCGTCATCGATGTTTCACAGTTAACCGGCGCCGATTTACACAGCGTTCGCGTTTCCCGGGGATCATCTTCCATGTTGTATGGCGGCAATTCTCTGGGAGGGTCGGTGAATTTGATTACGGCTCCGCCTGAGCAGGGGATGTCTGGATCGGTCAGGTTGGAGCGGTCCGATCACGGGCGGACGTTCGGCACTGTGAATTTGTCCGGAGGGACCGACCGGTTTCGGGTCTCAGCGTCCGGATCTTATGATGATGCAGATGCGTTCCGGCTTCCGTCTGCTTATGATCCTACATTGAACGAGGACGGAGAAGAACGGGAAAACAGTGCCTATACGAAAAAACACGCCGGTTTGAAATTTCACTATCTCATTAACTCTTCACATAAGGTGGGCATCCACTATAATCTGACCCGTAACCGGTACAATGTGCCTCCCAATGCCGTGTCATCCTGGGCACGATACTGGCAGTTCCCGCTGTGGCAAAAACAGATGATGAGTCTGAACTCCGAACACGTGTTTGCTTCCGGAGTGCGCCTGCGGACGGTCATTTACGAGGATCGGTACAAAAATAAACTCCGTTCTTTCGATGATGACACCTATTCATCGCAGAACCGCGGCTATGCCTTCGATTCTGTCTATGATGACTATACACGCGGCATCAACCTCTATCCGAAATTCAGGATACTCAGCGCCGGATACACGGAAGGGGCACTGACATACAAAAAAGACGTTCACCGGGAAGGACCATCGTTCGGTGATTATGGGGTGTACAGCACCGGCATGTGGATTGCCGGGATTGAGCAGGATTTTAATATCTCAAATCGCCTGAATATGGTGATTGGGATTAACGGGAATTATTTGGTCCCAACCCAGGCAGAAGATCTGCAATTGCGCGATCCGCTGACCCAAATGAACGGACGAATGGGGGTTGAATATCAGGTCAATAAGGGAGTGTCTGGCTATGTTACGATAAGCAGAAAAAGCCGGTTCCCCACTCTTAAAGAGCTATATTCAAGCCGGCTGGGACGAAATATTCCCAATCCGGAACTGGAATCGGAAACTTCTCTCCAGGCTGAAGTCGGCGGGAAATATATCCGTAATCGAATACAGTTGAGTGCCTCGGTATATAAAAGCGCCGTCAGTGATTTGATTGGCAATGTGGTTGTCGGAGAAGGGAAGAGCCAGCTCCAAAACATCAACAGCGCCTCACTTGCTGGTGGCGAAATTGGTATCCAATACCGAACAGCTTCTCATTCAGTATACCTGAACTATGCGTATCTGGATGCAGTAAATACTTCCGATGATCGCCCCTCGCAGCACCTGGAATATCGCCCGGTGCACCGGATGAACGGTCTGTTCCATATTCGACTTTTTCAGTCGATCGATCTTGACGCAGAAGCCAGTTATACTGCTGATCAATATTTCCAGAACTCCGATACCGGTGACTGGGAACGGTTGAACGATATCTTCCTGGTAAACCTGAAGGCGGATTACCGGATTTTTGAAAAGACCCGGTTGTACATAGGCTTTGACAACCTGTTAGACCGGGCATATTTCAGTGAGTATGGTGTTCCGATGCCCGGTCGTGAGATGACACTTGGCATGAAATACGGGTTTTAACTTGAACTCTAATAACATTTCAGTCGCATTAGTGGTTGGTCCGAAGAACAGTGGAAAGACTACCTATATCAGAGAATTGATTGAGCGGGCGTATTCGGCAGGAATGCAGGCAGCCGGCTTTTATGCGACCGGAGAATGGGTAAACGGAAGGAAGGAGCGGTTTTATCTGCATGAAATCGCTTCTTCATCATCGCCCCGGTTGCTGGCAAGTAAAATTCCGAATCATAATCTTGATACCGGCATTGGGTCGTACCACCTGAATAGCAACCTTCTTGACGAAATGAACTCCCGCCTGAAGGAGAGTGTGTCAGCCGATATTATTTTCATAGATGAATTCGGTCCGCTGGAAGCTACCGAAAGAGGATATTTTCCGGGAGTCCAATACTTATTACAACATTTTACAGGTAAACTCGTGATAACGACGCGTCCCTATTTGATGGGGCACGTAATGTCAATGGTAACCGAACACCAATTGGTTAGTTTTTAAGGTTTGATTCCACCGCTGCCGGGAACACCTGGAGAACTCATATTCAACTATAACACTGCCATTCTGAGCGGTAGCGCTCCAGGAGGTCCATCGGACTCCTTCCGTGAGAGTCACTTCCGGGGAAAGAATTTCCCTGTCTTACTCTCATGAGCCTTGCATGGGAGATCCTTCGCTAGCGCTCAGGATGACAGTATTTATATATTTACTTCGATATGGTATTTCGAACAGAACTAAATAGAGTAGCGGGATCCCGGTTTCCTAACATATCATTGTCGACGCAACTGAGATAGGTTTCGAAAAGGACATTACTCCACAAAATAATCCAGAAATTCGCGCTGCAGATATCGTTTTAGTGCAGCTTCGGGTTCTTTATCTGTAATCGTGTTCAGATACTGAAACGGTTCGGGGCTTTCGTTTGCCAGCACCGAATGACACAGCGTACAGTCGTTATCAATCGTTTCGCCGGTCTCCGTTTTCATGTAGGAGTTGTGGCATCGGAAACAACCGGCGTCGTCTCGTTCATGGCCAATGTGACTCGGATAACTCCCCCAGGTGATGTTCATTTCAGGATGGATGTTCCGCTTCCAGGTCTCCTGCAGCACTGTAATTACCGTATCAATCTCAGCCGGCTTCGATCGCAAAACTTCCGGATGGTTTCGCCGGTAAAAGCCCTGGAGATGGTTGGCGATACCAGTCATTGCCGCCTCGACCGTATTGTAATTATTGGTGAGGGCCGCGAGCGCTTCGCGTTTAATAAATGGTAATTCGCGCGGAATTTTGTCCACCCGCATCCGTGAATCAACAGCCCGTTCCGGCTGCTCGTAAATGTGCGTCGCCCGATTATGGCAATCGACACAATCCATTACACGGTAGTGTTCAGTGTCCTCAGCAGAATAATCGCCGGAAGCAAGCCTGGTATTGCGGTACGTTCTAAACGAACCGTCCGGCTGTTCAGCCCGGACTTCGATCATGGTTTCCCGTTCGTCGTCAACTGAGGTGTATTTTACCGTATTCTTTTCCGCAATATGCCAGTGGATGCCTGCGTATGAGACTTCCGGTCGCAGCGTCCAGGAGATTCGCTGACCGACATCATGTGTTACCTCCTGCGATTTTGTTGCGGATATATGGCAAGTCGCGCAGGTCGGCGCAACGTTATAATCTTCGCCGACGATCCAGCGATCCGAATCCAGGTTCATCTTATCTACATTGGTAAAATAGGTATTCCCGTGCTTGGAGGCTTCATATATCTCTTTCTGCGGATGATCCGGGCCGAGGTGGCACTTGGAACAGGCTTCCGGCTGTCGAGCCTGGGCTTTCGAAAACGAGTGCCGCATGTGGCAGGCGTTGCATGAACCCTTGGAGCCGTCGGGATTAATCCGCCCGATCCCGGAGTTCGGCCAATCCTCTTTGGAGAGCATGTTCGGCGAATCGGGGTCCACTTCGATTTTGGTGCCGTGGCAGCTCTCACATCCGGTAATTGCCACCGGGTGTCCGCCAATTACCTGCGCAAGATAAGCATCTTTGGACTCCAATATTTCACCAGCAGTTGCGTGGTAGGAATTGGCAACCTCCTCCGCCTCCTTCTCATGGCATTGGCCGCAGTCCTTCGGGGTAACCAATGTTGCAATCAGCGCCTCTTCGTGCATAAATGCATCGGCGTCACTCTTCTTTGCGCCGTGACAGCTAATGCAGGTGACATTGTGTTCGCCATGGGCTGACTCAAGCCACTGCTGGTACAATCCGTGGGTTTTCTCCTTATGGCAGGTCATGCACTTGCCCGCGTCTGACGGTTCTTGTGCGCCAAATCCGGTAGAAAAGGTGAAAATCAACCAAACGAACGGTATAAAAAATGCGAAATACTTTCTCATAGTAATCCCCTCCATTTGTGCTCTTACCAACAACAATTCGATCTCATATTGGCAAAACAGTAGTCCGCAAGATACGCTCCGCCAATCCGATTACCGGTAGAAATAATTTAAGTTTTGGAACGGACAATGAGAATACAAAAGCTGCGTGCAAATCATGAAGCGGTTAGCACAGAAGTTGATTTTTCTGTTCTCAGACCGGGTAAACACTAGTATGTTTAAACCTCATCTGGATATATGGTATTGTTTACGTTCAGTGCCATAACAGCAACCCGGAGAAATACAGATAAATGCTAATGAAATTAATCTTATCTTTAACTCACAGGAGAGACTTATGAACCCAAAGCACCGACTCACAAGTATATCCATGATGGTTCTTTTGGCAGGGTTTATTATCGCGGGATGTTCCACAGAAAAACACGGGGAAGTAATGATCAGTGAATCGTTTGCAGAACAGGTTGTTGAAACGATGGAAGAGAAGTTCGGCTCAGAACACGGTGAGAGAATTAGTGCCGGCGTTGCCCAGGTCCGATCTCTCTGGCGGAAGAAGGACGGTTCCAAAGATGATTTCCGCAAGTTTTGCCTGAACTATTTTGTCGCCGATGCGGAAGAACTCGACAAAACATTCCAACGATTCGAACATATTTTCGAACAGGTCAACGGCATTTTTACCGAGCTGAGCCGGGAACTCAGCTGGCATATCGATGTGAACACCGGGCCGATGTTCCCGGTGGATAATCTGATTGCGAATCTGAGTCCGGCCTCGCATCTGGACGAAGACCTGTTCGTGAGTAAGATTGCCTTTGCCGTGCTCCTGAACTTCGAGCGCCATACGCTTCAGGAGATGCTGGAAAACGGTCCGGAGTGGACCCGCCGGCAATGGGCGGAAGCGCGGCTGGCGGGCATGTTCGAAGAGCGGGTGCCGGCGGAGGTCTCGCGCAAAATTCACGAGGCTTATGTCAAGGGCGACAGTTACATCAACAATTACAATATTTACATGGGCAACCTGCTGGATGAAGACGGCGAAACGCTGTTCCCGGCGGACCTGAAACTCATCTCCCACTGGGGGCTGCGAGACGAACTGAAATCCCAGTACAAGGTAGAGGATGGCCTGCCCCGGCAGGAAATGATTTACAAAGTGATGAAAAGGATTATCACCCAGGAGATCCCGGAAGATGTGATTGACAATCCCGACGTACAGTGGGCGGTTTATTCCAATGAAGTGAAGGGCAAAAATGCGGATAATTCTCCTGAGCCGAATACAAGATATCAGACTTTACTGAATGCGTTTCATGCACAGCAGGCTGCCGATCCGTATTATCCGACCTATGAAAACTATATTGATCGGAGTTTCAACAAATACCGGGAAATCCCAGAGGATACGGTGCGTAATCTTTTTGTTACGTTACTTTCTTCGGATGAATTCAAAGCCGCCGGTGAATTGGTGAAAAAACACCTCGAACGGGACTTACAGCCGTTTGACATCTGGTATACCGGCTTTCGCACCGGCATGGATTATCCGGAGGAAAAACTGGACAAAATCGTGCAGGAAAAATACCAGACTGTAGACGATTTTGAGAAAGATATCCCGAATATTCTGGTGGATTTGGGCTTCTCTTACGATACTGCCGAATTCCTGAGTTCCAAGATCGAAGTCGATCCAGCGCGGGGAGCCGGTCATGCTATGGGCGCTGGTCGCCGGTCTGACAAGGCTCACCTCCGCACGCGAGTTCCCGATGAAGGTATGAATTACAAGGGATACAACATCGCTATCCACGAACTCGGGCATAACGTGGAGCAGGTCTTCACGCTGAATCGCATTGATCATACGCTATTGGAAGGCGTGCCAAACACGGCCTTTACCGAGGCGTTCGCTTTTGTATTTCAGGCGCGGGATCTCGATTTACTTGGCCTCGATGAAGAGGAGGCCAATGCAAAACACATGATGGCGCTGACTCAGCTCTGGTCGGTTTGCGAGATTGCCGGTGTCTCATTAGTAGATATGGGCGTCTGGAACTGGATGTACGATCATCCTGAGGCCACGCCGGAAGAGTTGAAGCAGGCAACAATCGCCATTGCCAAAGATATCTGGAATCAATATTATGCACCGGTCTTCGGCGTGAAAGATTCACCGATCCTGGGGATCTATTCGCACATGATCGATTACCCGCTGTATCTGCCGAACTATCCCGTCGGACATATTATCCAGTTCCAGATCGAAAACTACATCGAAGACAAAAACCTGGCGGAAGAGATGGAACGGATGTGTCAACTCGGTTCGATTACGCCGAATTACTGGATGCAGCAGGCCATAGGTAGTCCAATTTCGGTGAAGCCGCTATTGAAATCTGCTGGCAAAGCATTGCAGGAAATTTAAGAATTTTTGAGCAGATCGCTTTAAGCAACTCCGGCGCTTAAAGCGAGCTGCTAGATTTCTAACAACAATCCATCATGGTCCATTCTTCCCACTACACATCTTCGGTGTTCGTTTCTTTTCAGTTCTTATTCCTTGGGCTTCTCGTCTTTTCCGGGCCGATACTGGCTGAACACTGGTTGTTGTTGCTCCTGGAGTCGGGCGGAATTTTGTTCGGGCTGTGGAGTATATGGGTAATGCAAATCGGTAATTTCAATATCTCTCCGGAAGTGGCGCCGTCGGGCCATCTGGTCACGCAAGGACCGTATCGAATTATCCGACATCCTATGTATGCTTCGGTGTTACTCGTTTCACTGGCCCTGGTACTCAATGAATTGACGGTCTGGAGATCACTCTTTTTCTTCGGACTCGTGATTACTGTTTGCCTGAAATGTCGATACGAGGAATCGCTGTTAGAATCACACTTTCCAGGATATGAGGATTATGAAACGGGCACATGGCGGATCATACCGTTTGTGTATTGAGGGTGTGCTTCAGCCAAAATGTTTCGAATCTGATCGTTGACCATCACATCGTCTTCTCATTTTGGCAATTGACTGGAGAGAAATAGGGAGGTAAGATGGATTCTTGTTATTTGAACCGTCGTTAGTTCCGCTCTGGACGATATAATCTGAATAATTTACGAATTTTACAAATTAGAACCGTAAAATTTGTCGAAATGCTTCTAAGCGAGTGATTTGAGTACTGGTCCGGCGTTGACCCTTCGACACGCTCAGGATGACGTCTCGTTGTGTCACTCTGAGTCCGTCGAAGAGTAGCTTTTTCCTGACAGTGACACATTGGAAAGTATGCCAATACTTCATACAAAGGAAATTCATGAATTATTCAGGACAAATAAATCCCTGTTTATCCTGTGTTTCTACCCTAAATTACGGGAGAAAACTGAACCGATTGGATAACAAAGTGGACTGGTCGCGAATTCTGACATGGCTGGTGATATTAGCCGGGGTTTATTTCGGCCTCGTAGCGTTAATTTACCTTTTTCAAAATCGGTTCATTTATCATCCGGAATCTCGTATCTGGCGTACCCCGGCTGACGTCGGACTCGAATACGAACGAGTTGAGTTTTCTGCTTCGGATGGGGTCCAATTGTCAGGGTGGTTTATACCACACGAAGAAGCCCGGGCAGTTATGCTCTATTTTCACGGGAATGCCGGTAATCTGGCTGATCGGGTGGAATTTCTTTCCCTGCTTCATACACTGAATATTTCCATCTTTGGCATCGATTTCCGGGGTTACGGAGAGAGTGAGGGCACACCGACGCCACGGGGGACATTGAAAGATGCCGAAGCGGCCTGGGAATATTTGGTGGAAAAACGAGACATCCCACCGGATCGGATCGTTATCTATGGTCGCTCGCTGGGCGGCACCATCGCCTCCTGGCTTGCAACAAGACACGAGCCGAAAGCGCTTATCCTGGGATCTACATTTACATCAGCCGCCGATATGGCAAAGGAGATGTTCCCGTTTATTCCCGTCGACTTCCTGATAAATATTCCGTATAAAACCCGGGAATACCTGCAACAAATACACTGTCCGGTATTAATTTCTCACAGTACCCAGGATGATGTGGTCCCGTTTTATCACGGAGAGGAGCTTTTTCAGGTAGCCAATGAACCGAAAGAATTTCTGGAATTGCGCGGCGCTCACGACGATGTCGTATTTACCTCACGGGAGACATACATTCAAGGGATGGGTGCGTTTCTTTCAAAGTACGCTGAACAACCGAAACACTTGCAAAACAGGTAGGGCAGTATGAACTGGGTAGAAGGTATCGGTTATCTGGGATCGTTCCTGATTGCCGTTTCTCTGACAATGAATAATATCTGGCGGCTGCGCTGGGCCAACATGATCGGTGCCGCCGTATTTACCCTCTACGGCGTACTCATCAGTTCGTATCCAATAGTGTTACTCAACGGGTTTATCACTGCAGTGGATATATTTTATCTGGTGAAGATGACCCGCACCGACGATTATTTCAGTATGCTGAATGTCCAGCCGGATAGCGTGTTTCTCAGGAAATTTTACGACTATTACAAAGAGAACATCCATCGACATTCGCCGCATTTTCATCTCAATGATATCAGTGATGCCAATTTTGTGTTCATCCTTCGGAATATGATTCCGGTGGGATTGTTCGTGTATGAGCCCAGGGAAGACGGCCAGATTTTTATCCATCTGGATTATGTCATTCCGGACTATCGGGACTTAAAAAACGCCCGCTATCTCTTCTCTGTAAAGACGGATGATTTCAGGGAACAGGGATACGAGCGGTTCGTGACGAAAAGTTCGGTGGATAAGCACCAGCAGTATCTCCGGGAAATGGGATTTCAGCCCTATGAAGATGAGGACGAACTGTTTTTTAAGCAGATTTGACCGAATGAACATCCTGCCTGAGTTTGTAATAGTCCGCTTCCGTCGCACACACATTTAAAACACTTCAGTTTCTTAGTGGATAATCGCCACTGAGTGTTCGGTTACTTTACCAGTTTAATTCAACACTATTGATCTGTATACTATCCGGCTGTGCAAAAAGGAAGTATCACCAATGAACGAAAGGCAGGAGAAAAAATACAGAGCAGAACACGTACCAATTACAGTAGCCCATGGCGATGGAATCGGTCCGGAGATTATGGAGGCGGTTCTTTTTATTTTACAAGAGGCCGGCGCCCGACTCGATATCGAAACTATCGCAGTGGGAAAAGAAGTATTTGAACAAGGACACGCCTCGGGAATTGCACCGGAGGCCTGGGAATCGATAAAACGAACTAAAATTCTCCTGAAAGCACCCATTACCCCACCCCAGGGCGGCGGTTACAAAAGTTTGAATGTTACGATCCGAAAATCCCTGAATCTGTTTGCCAATGTGCGGCCCTGTGTCTCGTATCATCCGTTCGTGGACACGCTGCACCCCAACATGGATGTGGTGATTGTGCGAGAAAACGAGGAGGATCTCTACGCGGCAATCGAGCATCGACAGACCCACGAAGTGATGCCGTGCCTCAAATTGATTACGATTCCGGGTTCGAAAAGAGTCATTCGGTACGCATTCGAATTCGCAAAGCAGAACAACCGCTCCCGTGTTACCTGTTTAACCAAAGATAATATTATGAAGTTGACCGACGGTCTCTTCCACAAACTGTTTCGGGAGATTGCCGAAGATTACCCGGGCATCGACGTCTTCATCGACTGGCACGGTGTTACCCCGGAAGAATTAGCTGACAAACTGAAGCAAACGAAAACCGGAGCCCTGAAGCTCCAGATAATCACTAACCGCGGGGTTGAAGTCTGGCCGGAGGATATGCCGGAGACATTCTGTACCGATCACTGGCGGTGCCGGTTCCAACGGGAAGATTTTGGGGCGGTTACACATGCGGATATTGTGGAACTGCTGAAGAATCTTAGCGATGCCGGATTTGACTTTATCAAGACGGAAAATCTGTACAACTTCGATGGCAAACCGGGATATTCGCCCTCCAGGGGGAGAGTAGTTTCAACATCAGAAATAATGGGCCGGATTCGCTAACAAATAACAATCCCGTCTCCCAAGACAGAGAAGACGGGATTAAAGGTATCCGGTTATCGCTCCACAGGATTATTTCACCACAGACATTTTCTTCGTTGAGGTGAATTCCGGGGACTCCAGCCGGTACAAATACACTCCACTGGGCATTTCTGACGCATCGAATTCTACAGTATGGTAACCCGCTGATTGATATCCGGCTACCAAACTCCGAACGATTTCGCCACGGAGATTGAAGACGGTGAGGCGGACCTTTGAATCGTTCGGGAGTGTATACTCTATTTTCGTGGTCGGGTTAAACGGGTTCGGGTAATTCTGTTTTAATTGATACTCGTTGGGTACGGTAGACAATGATGGTGTCTCAATGCCGACTTCCACATCGGTGGCCAGCCGGAGATCGTCAAAATACAGCGTGCCGAATTGCGCGGAACTCGAGGTACGCGTTAACTGGATGCTATCGAACCGCATCGTACCATCCAGATTTCCGTCGCCCAGCCACTCACCAGTTCCATCTTCGGACATATTCCAGGAGACCAGTCTCCACCCATACCAGTCAATTGTGTACCATGGGCTTACTTCATGATCCTGAGAAGTTCCGCTCAGGTTGTTATCATCTACGGCGAAGCGGAATTGTGTGCCGCTGCCATCCCCAAAGATGTACACCTGCAGTTTATAGCTATCATCGAAAGTTACATTTCTTGGTGGGCCGCTTCCTAAATATTCCCGTATCATCCAGTTATTAGAATTTAATGTATCCCAGCCAAAACTTATTTGGAGCGAATTAATACTGTTGGTCGACAAATTAACAAAATCTGAATTTAAAGAACGAAATGTTGTATCTGGTATTATACCATTGGTATGATAGCTCTGATCAGGATTCCACCAATTTGTCACTCCACCGTTAAAGTTGTCTATTATATTAAATTGCCAGTCAGTGGAACCGGTTTTAAACCGGGTTGTTTTATATAATTCCATCTCGTTGCCAAGCAGATCGGTGTATCCCGGATTGAGTGTCACCATATAGTAAATTTCGGATTCTAGATTTTCTTCAGGGAAAAATGTCAGGATACTCCGTTCGGGGAAATCGTATTGCAGAATTTCTCCTGGAACAAGGTACTCAGACGACATTGGGCTTAATTGAACAGTATTGGAGTCAATACTTGTTGGATCGATTTTTTCATTGAAAGTAATACTGATAATCGGCTGTAACTCAATACCTGTAGCCCAGCCACCAGGATAGATTGAGGTTGCAACAGGTCCTTCCATGTCCTCCGGGCCGGTCGTGAAATGGAGTGTAAAAGGATCGCCACCAGTACTGTCCGCATTGCCATCGAATTGGTGACCATAGGCATCGGTGGCAGTGCCTGCTATTGTAACGGTATAATCAGTTTCATACTGTAAATCTTCATCCGGCCAGAAATAGAGTCTGGTGTCGTTTTGCGCCCAGTTAAATGATCCGGCCGCATCCGGGGAAATCGAAAACGCCGCCTCGGTGGATGGGCGATCCATGCTTCGGCTAAAATCGATGCGGATTGGGTCCCAGGCGGGATAGTCGTTAGCGCCCTCTTCCGGCGCTGTTTCGACAACTGAAGGCGGCACACTGGAGAGGAGAGAAACATCCTCAGAGGTGAAAAAGGTATCAACCATCGAGACGAAAACAGTGTCCGAATAATAGCCCTCCGCGGAAATTGTCATTTCATGAGTTCCGGGACTTACATTTTCAATAAAATAAAACCCGTTCCGCAGCTGGTCTGGATCGCTGCTATACTGATGGAACAGTGATTGGTAGGTATCTGTGGTGTAACTTTTTCCATCGATGGAGACCGTAGCGCCATTAATATATTCTCCAGATTCGGTATCCGAAATATATCCCATAGCAATATCAACAGTAGGCCGGGTGATGTTATTATATTTGAGAATAGACCAGTAGAAGGTGTACGCCTCCATCCGCTTCCATTCGGCGTTCATATTCCGTTGATTCTGGGTTGGATTCGTATGAAAGCCTGCTTCGCTTAACTCAGAGGGCATGGTTGTAACACGGTTGACGTGGAGATACGGTCCGCCACTTGTTTCGCACCAATCGCTCCAGGTATAAAAACTGCAATCACCAATGGAGCCTCTCGTAGAAATCCGCATTCCTCGCGTCAGCAGATCTACCATATATTCGCTCATCTCCTCGCCACCAATGGGCGGATCCGGCTGGCCATTGTCTAATTCACCCCAAAGCAGCAAGGTGCTGTTTGATGTGGAAGCGCCTGCATCGCTATGTATGGAGTGGTACCAGGCTGCGCCAACACTATTGGCATGATCGGTCCGCTGGCCGAGTGAGACCAACTGGCCGGAATTGGTCCGTGACATATACACCGTATCAATATCCGTGGTATTATTCAGCAGGTCGCGTAATTCCAGTGCCACGCCAAGATTTTTTTCGGCTTCGGAATAGTTAAAAATGCCCATATTTTCTGTGCGGCTGTGCCCGGGATCCAAAAAAATGTTCCAGCCGGACAGACCGGTAATTTGTCCATACGCCACCGAAGTGAGCAGAACCAGAAAGACTGTAATTTTATGATAGAATTTCATGCTGATTTTACTCCCCTCATTCAACTTCCTGAACAAAAATTTGGCCGGTCGTAATATTAGAATACGCAATCCAGGTACCATCAGGTGACCAGGATGGATACATCTCCAGTACATCCGATGTATTGGTAATGTTGGTTTTACCTGAACCGTCGACGTTGATGATATAAATATCTGCCGAGGTAAATTCGTGACCGTTATCTTCGGTAATCATATAGGTGATTTTCTGGCCGTCAGGACTAAAGATCGGACGGTACCCAACACCCAAATCCACCGGATTGGAGCCGTCACTGTTTGCCACCCACAGATGGCCTCCGATAATTTCGAAAGCGATTTTCGAACCATCCGGAGAAAAAGTCAGATTCAATATCTGGCCTTCTACGGGTTGAATATCTTGTTCGGTTCCCGCATCAACTTGGTACGAATATAGTTTGCCTTTTTTTGAATAGATGAATTCGGATGGCGCAGGACGACCGGAAGGGCTCTCCACCCGTGTCTGCGATTGAACATTATAGAGTTTAAATTTGTCGGTGCCCTTCATATAGATGTATTGGTCGTCAGAAGTCCATTCAGGCGTCCCAGGGAATAAAGTTTGATAATCTGAGAGCAGCAATTCAATGCCTGTATTCGAGTCGAGTACAAGCAAAGCGTTGAAACGCATTTTTTCCTGAAACTTTGCAACGGTGGTGGCGATTTTTTCGTCGGAATGTGACCATTGCATGCCGAATCCGGCTGCCGGATGATCCGAAATCTGATTTATCTCCCCATCCGGATAACTAATTAGATAAATACCCCGATAATTTGTGGAAGTCGCTGCAATCGTATTCCCGTCAGGTGACCATCTTGGGGCCATAAGGTATGTACTGCCGTCCGTCAATGGGATTGGCGGGCCGGTTTGTTGTACTGCCTGCTGAGCCTCAAGGATCAATGGCAGTGAGACCAAAATTACGACGAGGTATCGTAAGGCATTCATTTCTTCTCCATTCCTGATTTTATTGTATAGTTTTTTTAATCCGGTTTTTCTTCTGACACTAGTCTGAATGATGGTAAGTGGTATCCCCGGCAAGAATATCTTCAATGGCGAGAATGAATCTATAAAAATCCCAAAGGCATGGAAAGTATTTCTGTATTCATTTGGATATTAGGCATTTAATTTCTGAGTCCCGTCTAAGAACTCAAAACGCGCTATGTGGATGAATTTTCCAGAACAATCGCTGAATGCCCCAAAATCCCGTGAACAATGGCCAACAATGTCGGAATATTCGATAAATGACACCGGCCAACCGAGACTGAAGTTTCTCCAGGGTCATAGA
>JAANXI010000017.1 GCA_018263365.1 Fidelibacterota bacterium
TCTTCCGATCTCACAACCGTGGAAGGGTCCGAGATGATTTTCGGCGGATCAACTTTGGCGAGGACTGTAAATTTTTCCGTGTGTTTATAATTGGCGCTTTTAATATTGATCTCGACATCGTGAAATCCTTTTTGCTCCAGTTTCGGCGTCCACTCCAGCTGGCTCGCGCGGTGATTATACTGCATACCTTCCGGCGCGGCGGCGAAGTCGATGGAAAGATTATTCAGTGACAGTATCTCAAAATCCACGGGATATAAAAATTCCTTCCCGATGTAGGCGATCTTGTCCGGCGTCCGCTCTCCCTCCGCTTTAGCCATCACAGACATAGTTTTTTGCGCCTCTACCTCCGGCTGGGCGCTCTTTTCATCAGTTACCTTCGCCGCCAGCGCAGGCCATTTGGCGTGTATTATCTTTGGGTTGGCCTCGGCGCCATGAATTCCAAAGAGCAGGGTACCTGGCATTGCCCCCGGGTTGGCTGCACTGAACTGATATCCGAAAAATGATCGATCTGTGATTCGCTGTACCTCCGATATGGCCGGTTTTGCTGAGTGAACGTTAAAAGAAAGGGTTGCCTGATAGATCACCGATGAATCCCTGAGCGTATAGAAGTACATGGGGGTTCCGTTTCCGGAATTCCATAGGATCAGATTTGTAATGGGCGTTTGGTATTGTTGCAGCTGATACGATTGAAATCGGAAGATTTCGGTTTCGGCGTCCGGGCGTGACAGATAGTACAGCTCGCCGGATTGGGACCCCATAAGAATGTCCGTGAAACCGTCGCCGTTTAAATCGGCAAAGTCAATCTGAGGATTCACGATGTTTGCACCTTCGGCGAACGGAAACTGGATCGAGGTAGCAGGGGCGTAGCGGTTTGCATCGAGATAGGTGTAAACGAGTGCCGCCATCTCTTCCTGTGCGGAAAAGAGCAATAATTCATCGATATTGTCTGCCGTCAGATCGGCTTTTCGCAGATAAAAGCGGTAGGCGCTGGTTTTATCATTGGGTAACGGAAAGTTAAATTCCGGCGTCCACACTCCGGATTGTATGGAGCCATCCCGTTGAATGATTAATCCGATTCGTTCCGGACTTCCAAAGATGACGGCAAGTTCCGTGTTGCCGTCCCCGTCAAAATCTGCGGAAGTAAAATTGGTGGGCCGGAGGTTTACGCCTTGAGTCGCCTGGTAACTCCAGCGGGAAGTCTTACCTTCTGCAAATGTGGCGCCGTTCCATTCGAACGCAAACAGCCAGGGCGTATGACTGGTGCTGTTTTGCGCCGCCACCGTGTTGGCAATACAGAGTATTTCCGGCTGGCCATTCTCATCCATGTCACTCATAAGGATATCCACGATATCGCCCTTCAGCGATTGGGGTAGGTGAAAATCCCAGAGTTTTTCCGCACCGGAGGCTGTCAAATCGTAATAGGCGGCATATTGCCCCTGGAGTTCAGTGGCCGCATGGAGGACGAGCACTTCATCCGATCCGTTGGAATTGACATCGTTGCCGGAAATAATCTTCAGAGGAGTACTGGCCTGTGAAGGGAGATCGTACGGTGTAATCGTCTGCGCAGCCGTGATGTTTGTTAGAGAGAATACTATGCTGAATATCAATATCCCACACCAGGAAAAATTGACTGCGACTGACTGAGCCATTTTCATTGGGAGTTACCTGCAGTTTAAACGACGTTTAATCCTGTAAAACCGGACAAAAATGTGAACCGAAATTATTCCATACTCCAGTGAAAATCAAGGGAAAAACGTCGATCACTTCGAGTAAAATTTTAGTTGTAAACAATTACTTGCCTCTCTATATTTGCTACACGTTGGCTTGAGTCGCAAGTCAGCAAAGTTCAGGGTCTGTGAAACAAAAACCAACTTACCGCAAAGTTTTCTATTATGAAAAGTAAAATCAATCTTTTCGTTTTTTGTGTACTTACAGCATTTTCTGCGATGATTATGGCTCAGCCTTCCTCCGCGCAGTCAGGCGCCTTTTACGGCGGAGGGATTGGGTTTGTGGGATCCTTTGAAGCCTTGAGTGTGACGGATTGGCCGCAGGAGATAATACGGCTGAGTAATATTAACAATGCGAATTTAACCAATGAGACCGGAACAGATATTTATCCTGCGCTCATGGGAATTGCCGGTTTTGACGGTAACGGGGTGATGGCTTACGGCGGTCAGGGATTTGGCCAAATCACCGAACATATTCGTCTGAGTGGAACGGCATTGTTTGGTTCGAAATCAATATCCAACTATATAGAAGAAACATCCCAGACCAGGTCGATTACGATCAAGTTTGTGAAATCCATACTGAATACGGAATATCTCTGGCAGTGGGGAAGAAATGCACAGTTTGGTGTTGGTGCTGGGATTGGCATTGGCCGAGTCAGTTTAACAATATTGCAACGAACCAGCGATATCACGTGGGAACGTATTTGGCTTCCCTTTGGTGTCGAGGGATACGATCCGTCGATAGATGAATTGGGCATTCACTCAACAAATGCAAGTGCACTGTTTGTTATTGCGCAGCCAATTGTTAGTTTCAAATATCAGTTGACGACCTGGATTGGATTGCGGGTAACGGGGGGATACCAGATTAGCCGGGTCGGGGCTGATGCCTGGAGACTGAATGGAGAGCACGCAATCGCCGGCGCAGAACCGATGTCGATGATGACGCCGTTTTTGCGCGGAATGGTGTACTTCGGGATTTGACAGGAACATTGGATCGCCAGGTGAATTGAAAAGACAAGAGTCAATGAAATCAGTGGAATTAAGGAAGTAATTACATGAGAAAATTTTTCATCGGGGTGTTAATTGGGGGGCTGCTCGCAGGATTGATGGCATTCAGCGGGCCCGGCCAACAGGTGGTGGCTTCTGCCAACGATCTGTTTCAGAAATTAAACGTCTTCTCCGATATGGTCAGCATCATCAACGATAATTACGTCGAGGATGTGAAATGGGAAGACGTGATGATTGGCGCATATAACGGGCTGCTGGAAGAGTTGGATCCCCATTCGGTTTATATCCCCAAAAAACGGATTTCCCGCATCAACGAGCAATTCGAGGGTGAATTCCAGGGTATCGGCATTGAATTTGACATTATTGACAAGTATATCACGGTTATTTCACCGATTCCGGGGGCCCCGGCGGACAAGGTCGGCATCCAGGCCGGTGACAAGATCGTTGCCATTGAAGATACGTCTGCTGAGGGGATCACCCAACAGGAAGTGTTTGACAAACTGCGTGGTAAAAAGGGTACACAGGTTAACGTGACCGTTGTACGGCCCGGACGGAGCGACAGTCTGGATTTCACCATTATACGGGATGACATTCCGATTGTCAGCGTGCTCGCTTCGGTGATAGTCCCTGGTCATGAGAACACCGGATATATTCGTCTCAACCGGTTCGCCAAAAATACCGCTAACGAGTTCGAGGACGCCCTCGACAAGCTGGAAGACGAAGGAATGGAACGCCTGATTATCGATCTGCGAAATAACAGCGGTGGTTACATGGATCAGGCTATCAAAATCGTTGACAAATTTGTGAAAGAGGGCCAAAAGATCGTCTATACCAAGGGCCGGATTCCCTCAGCAAATGAAGAATTTTATTCCACGGATAAGGCGACGCACCACAGGTTTCCGGTGATTGTGCTGCTCAATCGGGGATCAGCCAGCGCCAGCGAAATCGTTTCCGGAGCGATGCAGGACCTCGATCGTGGATTAATCGTTGGCGAAACGAGCTTCGGGAAAGGATTAGTTCAGCGGCAATGGCCGATGCGGGACGGTTCAGCTATTCGGGTGACGGTTGCCCGGTATTATACTCCCAGTGGCCGATTGATCCAGCGGCCGTATGAGAACGGCGCCGAGGAATACTATCACGAAATTGCCGAAGAGTATAAAAAGGAACGTGCCGGCGGAATTGATACGACTGGAAATGCCACACTGGATACCACAGACCGCCCGATTTTCCATACGAAGAGCGGACGAACGGTCTATGGCGGCGGCGGGATTACTCCGGATATTATCGTGCCGTATGATCTTGATTTAACCAAGACGACGATCCAGCTCATTCAGCATCCGTCGCGGGTGTTCTTTGAGTATGCATCGGCGTATGCGGCGAAACATCCGAACCTGAAGAAAGATTTTCTGGAATTTGCCCAGGGTTTTTCCCTTTCAGGCAAGCAGGTCAGTGATCTGAAGGAATTCATCTCGGAAAGAGACATTGAATTTGACGTGGAAGACTTTGAAAAAGATCTGCCATATATTAAAAATTTGGTCAAGGCAGAAATTGCCTCGAGTCTCTGGGGGAAGGACCAGTACTACGTGGTGCGTTTGGAAATGGACAATCAGGCTCAGGCGGCCTTGAATTACTTTTCGAAAGCCCGGGAGTTAGCGTTAGTCGGGAGCGAATAAGGCAAGGAAAATCACGGTGTGCAATTGCGTTAAATTCTTGACATTCATTATGAAAATGAATAACATTTTTCGCAAAAATTAATTTAAAATATGGGTTCTGTAACAGGAGAAAGGTGATTATCCAATGTTAATTGATCTTTTCCATCAAGGCGGCGGTTTTATGTGGCCGATTTTAATCTTACTCATCATTGGTTTGATGGTGGTGCTTGAACGATTTTTTACTCTGACGAAGGCATCGATTAATACAAAGAAACTACTAAACAATGTGCAGGACGCCCTGGAGGAAGAAGGGGTCCCGCAGGCACTTGAAGTGTGTGAAAATACGCCGGGACCGGTCGCGGAAATTTTTCATGCCGGTCTCTCCCGCGTTGATCGTGGTATCGATGAAGTAGAGAAGGCCGTCCAGAATGCCGGAAGTATTGAAATGTCCTTCCTGGAACGCGGACTGACCTGGCTGGCTACAATTATTGCTATCGCGCCGATGCTTGGATTTACCGGAACGGTCTGGGGAATGATTCTGGCATTTCAGGATATTGAAAAAGCCAACGATATTTCCCCGTCGATTGTGGCCGGTGGTATTTCTGTGGCGCTGTTGACGACACTCTTCGGACTGATAGTCGCGATTATTATCCAGGCCTTCCACAACTTCTTTGTGACCCGGATCGACAGCATCATCATTGATATGGAAGAAGGGTCATTGAAGTTAATTGATACCTTGACCGAAATGGAAGATCAAGGCGAGCTTCAGACTTCGAACTCCTGAGACAATTAATGAAGGAGTGAGAAAGGATTTGCTATGATTCGAGGAAAAGAAGAAAAGGATCGCGAAGTTGAAATTCCTCAGGGATCGCTTGCGGATATTGCCTTTTTACTGTTGATATTCTTTCTGGTCACTACGACAATCGATATGGATAAAGGCCTTGGCCTTGTGTTGCCCGCCAAGGGTGAGCAAACCGAGGTGAACAAAGAGAATATCAGTAATCTGTTGATTAATGCCCGCGGAGACATTTTACTGGATGAAGAAGTAGTGACCCTCCGGGATATCCAGCCCTTGATGCGGCAAAAAATTGGTGAGAATCCGAAATTGATTATCTCAGTGAAAACGGATCGGCGGACCGAATACCAGAAGTATATTGATGTCCTGGACGAGCTGAAACAGTCCAAGGCCACTCGAATTTCAATCGCGAATCCAGAATAACAGGGACGAAACTATGGAGTTTAAACGAAAAGAAAAAACCGCCTCCGGAATTCCGACTTCGTCGCTGCCGGATATTGTGTTCATGCTGTTAATCTTTTTTATGGTTTCAACCGTATTACGGGAGTACCAGGGATTAAGTGTGATTTTACCCAGCGCAGAGAAGATTGAGAAACTGGAAACAAAGCGTCATGTATCGTATGTCTGGATTGCGAAGGATGGACGGATTTCCATTGATGACAAAATACTGGAAATGAGCAATGTCAGGAACATCATATATGAGAAGCGGAAGAATGATCCGCAGTTAACCGTTTCACTGCGGGCCGACAAAGGTTCGAACATGGGTCTGATTACCGACTTTCATCAGGAATTGCGTGAGGCGGATGCACTCAAAATAAATTATTCATCCAAAACAGAAGCTTAGCTATGATTACGCGAAAAAACCCAGACGTATCGCTCAAGGCGAAATATTCAAAAGTTATCCGTGTTTCGCTGATCCTCGCGTTACTGCTGAATATTACGGTAATCTACTCTGTTCCGAGGCAGAAGGCAGAAAAGAAGGAACTGGAACAGCCGGACGTCAAGATCGAGAACGTAGAAATTCCGGAAACCGAGCAGTACGAAAAACCGCCGGCTCCATCGAGGCCGTCGGTGCCGATCGCCTCGGAGAGCGAGGATGTTGCGGAAGACGTAACAATCGAAGAGACAACCTTTGAAGAGTTTGAAGCACTGGAAGCGCCTCCGCCTCCGCCGGAAGGTCCGAAGGTGAAATTTGTTCCCTACGACGAACCGCCACAGATGATCGGAGGGATGGCCGCACTTCGTGAACACCTGAAATACCCGGAAATTGCCCAGGAAGCCGGTATTGAGGGCACAGTAATTGTACAGGCGTTCATTAACAAAGATGGCAATGTCGAAGAAGTCGTCATCGTGAAGGGTATTCCGAAGACCGGGCTGAACGAGGCTGCAATTGATGCCGTGAAAAAGACCAAATGGAAACCGGCAAAACAGCGGGACCGTTCGGTGGGCGTGTGGTATTCGATTCCCATTATCTTCCGACTGAAAAATGCGGACTAAGTGAATTTCTAGAGACAAAAAAAGTTTGTAAGGAAAAAGGGCGACTTTTCAGTCGCCCTTTTTTAATATCCGATCTTTTTAAAATCTGGTTTACACTTTATTGAAACCTAAATTGAGCGATTTTATATGGCGATCTGCACCAATCTGTTGAGCGCGAAGGCACCGCGGAAATCCTCGACAGCCCCTCCGGGTATGCCTCCGGTTTCGCGAAACCTTTTCATCTCAAC
>JAANXI010000170.1 GCA_018263365.1 Fidelibacterota bacterium
TGTACCGCCCCTCCCGTGGAAAAAGGTCAGCCGGACGCCGTTTTCCTCTGCGGCCCGGGTCATCTCCTGTTGCGAGTGATATAAATTCCAGTTAGCGCTGAGATATCCACCGTCTTTGGTGCTGTCGGAATACCCGATCATCGCGGTTTGGGCGGTATTCGTGTTGGAACGGTGTGCGGCATACATTGGATTGTTAAACATCTCATCCAGAATTCGGGGGGCGTTTTCCAGATCTTCCACGGTTTCGAACAGCGGGACAACCGTGAATGTGCAATTTTCCGATTCCCCTTTTCCGCATCGGCACAAGCCCGTCAATTTTCCAAGCCAGAGTACCACAAGGATATCGCTGAGGCGGTGTGTCATGCTCATGATATAATCGCCAATCCACTCCGGCCCGAGTTTTATCTCGACATCCCCGAGTATATGAAATAGCATCACAATATCAGCGGCGTCATCGGAAAGGGCCTCCGGTTCGATTTCAATGGACTCCGGACTGTTTTCAGCCAAGACCCGGCGCTTTTTCTCTTCAGTCAATTCCATGAAATCTTCCACACCAGCATATTTTTCGAGTATCTCCTCTGCGATTTTCCCGAATCGCGTCGCATCCTCGCGAATATCCAGGCGCATCAGGTGCAGGCCAAAGATGCGGGTTTGATTCAGCCAATCCTGCAACCTTCCTTCGACCAGTCGCCGTCCCCGATGCTGCTCCAGGCTGTCGGCCAGGAGTTGAATATCTTCTCGTAAGGATTGTCGATTTCGATAACTTCCGTCGGGTAGCGACAGCAACGACTCTGCACTCTGCGTCTGCCCCAGTCGCCAATAAATCACGGCAATCCAGCGACGATAGGCCTCCGAATCAGGAATATCTTCCAGTATATTTGCAACCTCGTCCCACTTTTCGGCCGATGCGCTGATTGCCTGCGACAATTGCTCATCAACCAGCGCCTGCTTTGATGACATGGAGAGGTGACCATACAGTTCCTCGCACGTTTTTAGATGAAGGTCCAGCGCGCGCTCCCGGTGGAGTTGCAACGTTTGTTTCGTCACATCAGCGGTCACATACGGGTTGCCATCGCGATCGGCGCCAATCCACGAGCCGAACTCCAGAATTTCTGCCATACTGAGTTGCGTTTCCGGATAAGTGTAGTCCAGTTCGCGATCAAGATCCCTGCAAATATTCGGAATCACTTTCCAGAGAGAATCCATAAATCCCAGGCCCCACTTGACCTCATCGAGTACATTCGGACGACGCTGATGCAGGAGATCGGTCTGCCACAGTCCAGTAATTTCTGCTCTGATTCTCCTGTGGTATTCCTCCTTCTCGCGGGGCAACAGGTTCATATTGTGTGTACTCGTGAGATACTCCCGAATGCGATGCAGTTTACTGCGCACTGTCGAGCGCTTTGCTTCCGTGGGATGGGCGGTGAAAACAGGTTTAATAGCCACATTCGAAAACAGGTCGGCAAGCGCCGTTGAATCGTAGCCCTGGTTATGCAGATGCTTAATCGCGGCGCCAATGGATTCGGACCGGGGCTTTGGATAAGTCTCCCGTTCCCGCTCCCGTAAAATCCGAACTCGGTGTATATCCTCCGCAAGATTTGCCAGATCGAAAAACAGGCTGAAGGCTTTAATGATGGTAAGCGACTCTTCGGAATCGAGATCATTTATCGTTTGCATGAGTTCATCCAGCGCCCCGGATTCTTTCTGCCGCCATTGTTTGGCCGTCCGCCGGATATGCTCCTCCAGTTCGAACAACTCCTCACCGGCCTGCTCCCGGATCACTTCCCCGAGGAATTCCCCCAGGAGATTGATGTCAGCGCGTAACTCTTTATCTGCGACCATAGATTTTTTTTCTGTGCTTGTATTTATTAGCGAGTATGATTTAGTAGACTTGTGAAATCATTGGGTATGCTCCATCAACATCTGAATTCCTTCAACATAGGAGTCGAACCCTTTTCCCTTCACCTGCCCTATGCATACCGGTGTTATCACAGAAATTTTGCGAAACTCTTCCCTATTTGCTATATCCGATAGATGTACTTCAACACATGGCAGCTCTACGGCCTCAATCGCGTCCCGTAATACATAACTGTAATGTGTTAATGCTCCCGGGTTTATGACGATACTATCAGCCCAGTACCGTTCTTCGTGCAAACAGTCCACAATGGCGCCTTCGCTGTTGGACTGGAAAAATTTGAGCGTGTGATCCTTCCCGTAATTCTCCCGAATGTGAGAATTGAGATCGGTCAGGGATTCTGTACCGTATTGCTTCGGGTTGCGTTCGCCAAGCAGATTCAAATTCGGTCCGTGTACAATAAGTATTTTCATGACTCCTCCAATGATGTTGCCACGAAATCATTGGCAAATTGGATTGCCCCGTAAATCATCTCTCTAGTAATGTCCGTTTCAATGACAGGCTCGCCAATTCCATCAAGCAGCACCCAGTGGATGGTATCCCGAACGCGCTTTTTATCGAAATGCAGCGCTTCATGTAATGCTTCAGGTGAAACATCTAATTGTGGTATTCTAAAGGCCATTTCATCCATGATATCTATCCCAAAATAAAAATCTATATTGTTAAGATGACCTGATTCCCTGGAAAGATACAGGGCGGCAAGTGTCCCCCAATAGACTGCCTCTCCATGATTCAGTAATTTGTACTCCGTCACTTTCTCCAGTGCATGGCCAAGCGTGTGGCCGAAATTCAAATAGCGTCGGATGTTGCCCTCGGTAAAATCTCTGGTAGTGATGTCCACCTTGTGTGCAACGCACTCGCGGACAACCTCTGTAAAATCCTTAAATAACGCATCTTTGCCCTGTTCAATCCGGTCGAGAATTCCGGTTTTCCCGATAAATCCATACTTAATGACCTCGCCCAGACCGGTATTCCATTCCTTGGGCGGCAGCGTGTAAAGAGCATTGATATCCGCCAATACAAAATCCGGGTTATAGAAGTCGCCCACCAGATTTTTGCCTGTCGGCAGGTTTACACCAACCTTCCCGCCGAGGCTGCTGTCCACCTGGGCCAGTAGTGACGTCGGAATATGAATCAAAGGTATCCCTCGGAGGAAACTTGCGGCGAAAAATCCGGCCAAATCCCCTATGACTCCGCCACCTAAGGCAATCACTGGCGATTTGCGGTCAAGTCCGATTTCCGACATTTGAAGATACAACCCTTCCAGCATTTCCAGGGATTTCGTCTCCTCGCCTAAAGACAGGATTTCTCTAATCACGTTAAATCCGGCTTTTTTCAGGGAGTCTGCAACCTGTTCGAGATACAAATCCGCGACATTGGCATCTGTAATAATAACAACCTTATCCGAATAATCCCGGTCAGCACATGATTTTCCGATATGCCCAATTGCATTATAATCGATGTAAATCGGATAGGGACTTATCCTCTGCTGGCTGATCTCCCACAGATTCTCCTGAGAGGGATTTTGGTATTGCGCGAGAATATCGTCAGCAAGGGCTTCCGGTGTTTTAAAATCAGCCTCAATCGTAAAATCTGCCGTATCGTAATTTGCTGCGCGCGACTCGAGAATTGCCTTTAACTCTTCTGCTATATCCTGCACAGAATCGGCTTGCCCCAATAACGGCCGATCCCCTGCGTTTTCCAGCCTTGCAGCAGCTATATCCGGTTGGATATTCAACCAGACTAGATTTCCCTTTTCCCGGATTAACTTCCTGCTTTCATGATGCTCAAGCGCACCGCCCCCAAGTGCTATCACAGCAGAACGGGTCGAGCATAGAGATTTCACCATGTCGTGTTCGAGTGTCCGAAAATGCGCTTCGCCTTCTTCTTTAAATATGGAAGAGATCGATTTCCCCGCCCAGCATTCGATGACCGAATCCGTATCGATGAACGTTCTGCCGGTCTTCTGCGCCAGGAGTTGCCCAATTGTACTTTTTCCCGACCCCATAATCCCGGTCAGAAATATCGATTTTTCTGCGTCAGTCACCGTTTGAGTCTCCTTTGCGTAAATAGTCCCGAAGTTCCGTCATCTCTATTGAATTTGTCACCTGTTTCCCAGTCCAATACTCTAACGCGGCAATTCCCTGATAAATAAGCATATCCAGTCCATCGCACACATTCCAGCCTGAATGCTGAAATTTTCGTAAAACCTCCAAATGTTCAGCAGCATATACCAGGTCGAAGTAAGCGCCTCCTTTTGTCGGCAATGGAATACTTTTAAAAATCTTTCGACCGTAACCCGGCAGTGTATTAATTATTAAGTCACTGTCTTTAAAGGCACTATCCAAATGCGCATCAAGTAATTTATTAATATCCATATTGATTTTGACATCGATTGATTTCACGAGAATTTCTGTGTTCCGGATTGTGCGATTCAGTATAGTGCATTTTTCAAAGCCGAGTTTTTCCAGGCCCAACAACACGGCGCGCGACGAGTCACCGGCGCCAAGGACGACCGGGACCTCGTAATTAGAAATCCCGAAATTCCGCTGTAATGCCTCTACAAATCCGAAAATGTCGGTGTTGTGCCCGACCAATCCCTTCTCATCCCTGGCAATCGTATTAATGACGCCGGCTGCCTTTGCCTCCGGAGTCAGATCATCCGCATAATCGACTGCTTTGGATTTCCACGGCGAGGTGATATTGATTCCGTCCAATTCCCCGGTCTCGATTTTGGAGATGACTTTTTTGAGGTCGCTCTCAGTTTGGACGTGAATCCGGGAATAATCTCCTGATATACCGGTCATTTTCATGAGATAGGTGTGCAGCCGGGGGGACAATGAATGCTCTATCGGATCACCGATGACTGCGAAATGCCACATGCGTCAGGAATCCTGTCCGAGATTATCAAGGATGCGCCAAAATTCAGGATAGGAAATGGACGCGGCTTCCGGATTTATCATCTGCGACGGCCCTTCGGCAGCCATGGCGGCAACGGCAAAGGCCATCGCGATTCGGTGATCGCCGAACGAATCCAGTTTCGCGCCTTTGGGGCTGATTCCTCCGGTCACCTCAAATCCATCCTGGTATTCGGTAATGTCGATGCCCATTGCCTGTAAATTATGACAAATCGCTCTAATGCGGTCACACTCCTTGTGCCGGAGTTCTTCGGCTTGCAACACCGTCGTTGTGCCGTGAGCATATGCTCCGAGCACCGCAACCAGGGGCAATTCATCGATCATGCCCGGCACATCTTCTCCGTCCAGGGTAATTCCGTACAAATCCCTGGCTGTGACCTTGATATTTCCTCTTGGTTCAATTGAGCTGTTCAATATCTGGATATCAACCTGTGCCCCCATGGCAGACAATGCGCGGTAGAAGCCAATACGCTCGGTGCTCAGATGAATATCTTCAATCGTGCATGTTGACCCCGGACTGATTGCTGCAGCCGCTGCCCAGAAGGCCGCTGAAGATGGGTCCCCCGGAACAACAAAGTCATATGCCTTCAAAAGATCTGAAAGTGGCTCTATGGTGATTACAGGCCCCTCGATTTCAGTTGAAGCGCCGAACTGACGCAACATTTCCTCGGTATGTCTGCGGGCAATCGTCTGCTCTCTGATGAGCGTCTTGCCGTCAGCCTGTAACCCCGCCAAAATAATGGCGGATTTCACCTGAGCACTTGCCACCGGCATGGTGTAATCGATCCCGGTTAACTCTGCCGGACTGATTTCCAGCGGTGCTGTTCCCTCCTGTCTTGCCTTTATAGAAGCGCCCATGGATTCCAACGGTTCAACGATACGCTTCATTGGTCTGCTGCGTAGAGACTCGTCGCCACTCAAGGCAGAACGAAACGGCCGGCCGGCAAGTAATCCGGCCATCAGCCGCATCGTGGTCCCTGAATTCCCGCAATCGAGATCGGAGTCAGGGTGACTGAGCCCGTCAAGTCCGGTGGAATGAATCTCGGCACTATTCCCATCGCTGGAATAATCGATTTTCATACCCAGTTGTCTCAGCACCCGAATAGTCGACTGAATATCTGCACCGGTACCGAGATGGCGTATTTTTGAGACACCTTCGGTAAAAACGGTAAACAAGAGCGCCCGGTGCGAGATGGATTTATCGCCGGGAACGGAAAGCGACAAGTTCAGCGGAGATGTCACGGGGGCGATTTGTCTCATAGATCAGTGACACCCCACCACTATATCAATGGAATTCCCCAGAGTTCTCAAGTGATGCATCATCTGTTCAAATTCTGCTGGCAGAATGGCCTGGTCCCCGTCGACCCTGGCTTTCTGTGGCTCATCATGCACATCGACCATTATGCCGTCGGCTCCAACGCCGAGTGCCGCATACGCCAGTGGCAGCACATTTTCCCGGACGCCGCTGGCGTGACTTGGATCAACGATGATCGGGAGATGGCTCACACGTTTAAATACAGGAATAAGTCCCAGGTCCAGCGTATTTCTGGAATGGTCGGAAAAGGTGCGAATCCCCCGCTCGCAGACCACGACTTCCGAACAACCGTTGCTCATGATGTATTCTGCGGCGAGCAATACCTCCTCAAGATTGGCAGACATACCACGCTTTAATATCACAGGTTTGCCCAGTTTTCCGACGGTTTCCAGCAGACTGAAATTTTGCATATTGCGCGCACCAATCTGGATCATGTCGGAATATTCGGCGACGGTTGGAGCAGTCATGGGATCGAGCGCTTCAGTGACAATGGGTAGTCCGGTTTTATCACGTACCTTAGCAAGAATTGCAAGTCCGCGCTCCCCCAGTCCCTGGAATGAATATGGCGAAGTCCGCGGTTTATACGCGCCGCCGCGGAGAATTTGTGCACCGGATTCGAGCACCTCCTCGGCGATACGCATGGTCTGGTCTTCCGATTCCACGGCACACGGCCCGGCGATGACCGTCAGATTTCCATCGCCGATCTTTTCCTCTCCCACCTGGACGATTGTGTCTTCCTGCCTGGTTTCTCTGCGGGCAAGTCGATTGTTCTGCTCTTTTTCGATTACCTTTTTCACTCCGGGCAATTCCTTTAATGTCTCAGCATTTTCCCCGGTCTCAGGAAATGTACCAATTGATTCACTACTAAATCGAATGGAATTTGACTTGTAGCCGTGCTTTTTTATGGCAGATTCCACCACCGCAACCTGCTTTTTATCTGATACCTCTTCCATGATGACGATCATGGGTCTGTTCCTTTATTTTCATTTGATCTAATCTTGACAAGAGATTTGTCGGCGTCTACCCTTTCCCGTAGGGATCCCTNCGGGACGACAAGCTCAGCTCCAGGGGGGGGCTCTGGTGAGAGATGACGCCTAGGAAAGTCACTCTGAGCCTGTCGAAGAGCGGCTTTCCGGTATTTTTCGCCCTGAAACTTTAATACCCTTTTTATCCAGCAGTCCCTCCTTCAATTCCTCAATAAACTCCCGCGTCGTTGCTACGGGATCGTCGGCACTTTTGATCTTTTTCAACAACGCCGAACCAACAACCACGCCATCCGCAAGGGGCGCCACAGCGGCCACATCCTCTTTCGAGGAAATGCCAAATCCCACAACAAACGGCGTGTCCGTGTTTTCCCGTATTTGCCCAAGATATTCCTTCAATTTTGTATTTGCAGAGATCGTGGATCCCGTCACCCCAAGTATTGACACTGCATACATCAAATCCTCAGCCATAGTGCCAATCCAGCGGATTCTCGGTTCGAATGTATTGGGAGCGACCAGTAATATCGGACTAAGACTATGCGATTTCACTTTTTTATAAATGTCAAAGCCCTCCTCCGGGGGAAGGTCCGGCAAAATTAACCCATCGACCCCGGCGCTCTCAACATCACTGAGGAATTGATCCAGCCCGTAGCGCATAATTGGGTTGATGTATCCCATCAACACCAGCGGTACGGACGATTTCTTTCTGACTGCCTCGACCTGTCTAATGATAGTTTTCACGGTGATGCCGTTGTCCAGCGCAATCTGGCTGGCTTCCTGAATCACCGGTCCGTCGGCCAGTGGATCGGAGAACGGCATGCCGATTTCAACCATATCCGCGCCGGCCTGCTCAGCCGCGAGTACTAGTTCCACTGTACTGTCCAGGCTTGGAAATCCAGCCGTAATAAACGGCACCAACTTTTTCGTGGGCTCGGCGAACAACTCCGCAATCCGTCTCATGACAGGTCCTTTCCAAGGTAATCGGCGATAGTATTCACATCTTTATCGCCCCTGCCTGACAAATTTACTACGACGTTATCCCATTTTTCCATTGAAGTCTTCCTTTGTTGTAACACGGCCAAGGCATGCGCTGATTCAAGAGCTGGGATTATGCCCTCCTTCTCCGACAGCCACCGAAAAGCCTGCACAGCCTCATTATCTGTGGCATCCAGGTACTTCACCCGCCCGGAGGTTTTAAGATAACTGTGTTCCGGCCCAATACCCGGGTAATCGAGCCCCGCGCTGATGGAGTGCGGCAGCTGCACCTGTCCGTTGTCGTTGTGCAGCAGATATGATGACGCGCCGTGAAAAATTCCCTGGCTACCCAGCGACATGGTTGCTGCGTGTTTTTCGGTATCCAGTCCAAGTCCTGATGCCTCAACTGCGTACATCTGGACATCATCATCTATGAACGGATAGAAAATGCCAATGGCGTTGCTGCCGCCGCCGACGCACGCAACCAGTGCATCTGGGAGCCCGCCTGACATCGCCGCAAACTGCTCTTTCGTCTCCTCGCCGATGATCTTCTGAAAATCCCGCACGATCATGGGATACGGATGCGGCCCTACGACCGAACCGATGAGGTAATACGTGTCCTCCACGTTGGCGACCCAGTCGCGAATCGCCTCGTTGGTGGCGTCTTTGAGGGTTTTGCTTCCTGAATTCACGGGACGGACTTCAGCGCCGAGCAGTTCCATACGGAAGACGTTCAGCTGCTGTCGCCGAATATCCTCTTCCCCCATGTACACGATACACTGCAATCCAAATTTCGCGGCGACCGTGGCGGTGGCGACGCCGTGCTGGCCCGCGCCGGTCTCTGCAATTATGCGGGTTTTCCCCATCTTCCGGGCGAGCAGAATTTGTCCCAGTGTATTATTGATTTTGTGGGCGCCGGTATGGTTTAGATCTTCCCGCTTCAGAAAGATATTCAATTTCAGATCGTCGCTAAGCCGTGGTGCGTATGTCAGCGGCGACGGACGGCCGGTATATTCCCGGTGGAGTTCATCCAGTTCCCCCTGGAATTCCGAGTCATCTTTCAGATGGTAATACACTGACTCAAGTTCTTCGAGGGCGGGTATTAGCGTCTCCGGTACATATTTGCCGCCGAATTCGCCGTAATGTCCGGCGTCGTCTGGTTGTGAGTATGTCGTCATTGGTTCAGTCTCATTTTAATGTTTCGAAAAAACACCATCTTTTAATTCCTTTATACTGTCAATGCTCCTGTGGGATAACCTGAAAGATGGCATCTTTTGAGTATTGCTCAATTGTTTCCACTATCGTAAATAATTTACCCATCTTCTCCCTGTTTTTTCTTCCCGGACTTTCCTCCACGCCGCTACTCACATCGAAGGCATCCGGTCGGACCGAATCATATGCCATCATAATATTTTCCGAATTGATTCCGCCGGCTAAGATAATAATTGTTTCGGTTTCCAGTGATTTAATAATATCCCAGTTGAAGGTCTTTCCGGTGCCGCCTTGCGCGCCCTTCACATACGCATCGAACAGCAAAGCATACACGTTGTATCCCCCTAGGACTTTTTCATCGAAACTTTCACCGATGCGAAATGATTTGATCACCGGCCTGTTCATCTGCGCACAGTATTCCGGCGATTCATCGCCATGAAGCTGGACAAAGTCCAGTCCGACCAGCTCAGCAATCCGGTTTACTGTTTCTGCGGCTTCATCGACAAATACGCCGACGGTAGCAACCGTGTCAGAGACTGCGTCACTGATATGATTTGCCTTTTCCGGATCGATGTACCGCGGACTCGCCTCGTGGAAGATGAACCCGATGGCGCTGGCTCCGGCATCGATAGCCTTACGGGCATCTTCGGTTTGCGTAATTCCGCAGATCTTCACCGGCATCATAGCGACACCTCCTGACGGACCTCTGCGAGATAATTCCCTAGCGTTTCTCCGGGATTTTCAGTAGACATAAACGCCGTGCCGATAAGCGCCGCGTCGTATCCCGCATCCATGGCTTGTTTCAGGTGATCAGGCGCTGTAATACCTGACTCTGCCACTGCCAACATAGATTCCGGCAGATCTTTCCGCATCGCCAGCATCCGATCGAACTCGATCTCCATGGTATGGAGGTTGCGGGCATTCACGCCGACGATTTTGGGAAGTACTTCAGCCAGTTTTTCAACGCTTTTACTGCTATGCGTTTCCACCAAAACGTGCAGTCCCAGTTCATCGGCCAATTGATAGAATTCCGCAAATTGTGATGCTGCTAGTGCATCAAGAATTAATAAGACAGCATCGGCACCCGCGTGATAGGATTCCCAAATCTGATATTCCGAAATAATAAAATCTTTTCGTAACACCGGTAGGTCGACTGCCTCCCGAATATTTTGCAGAAATTTCAGCGAGCCACCGAAGTATTTCTCATCTGTCAGGACAGACAATGCCACCGCCCTGTTTTGCTCGTAAGATTTGGCGATCCCCACATGATTAGTATCCGCAGAGATTTGTCCCTGCGACGGCGATTTGCGCTTGATTTCCGCAATCACCGACATACCACCTCCGGCCAGCGCCGAGTGGTAATCTCTTATATCGTCGGAACGTTCTTGCAGCGAATTCAGCGGTACCTTCCTCTTCCGTTCGGCGACTTCTTCACTCTTTATTGCCAATATTTCCTGTAATACGCTCATTCAGGCGCTTGCCAGTTTTGTCAGTACATCCTTTGCGCTGCCGGAATCGATAGATTCCTCAGCTAATTTTACCCCTTCTTCAAACGTATCGACCTTCCCGCCAACTATCAGTCCTGCCGCTGCGTTAATAGCGACGATATCGCGCTTAGGGCCCGGTTGCCCATCCAGGATATCCTGAATTATGGCGGCGTTTTCCTTTGCGTTTCCGCCCAGTAATGCATCCATCTGTACGGCCTCCCAGCCAACACTTTCCGGCCCAACAGTCAGTGCGTTGATCTCACCGCCGTTATTCAGGTGGCTGATCCTGGTCGGAGCGGTGGTGCTGATTTCGTCCATCCCGTCCTCGGCGTGCATGAGCATGGCGCTCTCGGCGTCCAGTAATTTCAGTACCGAAGCCATTTTATCGGTTAACTCGCCGTCATAAATGCCAATAATTTGCCGCTTTACCTTGGCGGGGTTACACAGCGGTCCCAGGATATTGAAAACCGTCCGGATCCCCAGGGATTTCCGGGCCGGCATCACGTGCTTCATTGCCGGGTGGAACACCGGTGCGAACAGGAATCCCAACCCGATTTCATCAATGGTATGAGCGATTTTCCCGGCCGGCATCGTAATATCGACGCCAAGTTCCGCAAGCACATCCGCCGAACCTGATTTACTGCTGATGGAGCGATTGCCGTGCTTTGCAACGGGCACTCCAGCCCCGGCAACGACAAACGAAGCTGCCGTAGAGATATTGAACGTCCCAATGCCGTCGCCGCCGGTGCCACACATATCGATGGCATCGGATGCGATATCCACCTGGACCATTTTTTCGCGCATCGCTGTTGCAAATCCGGCGATCTCCTGTGCCGTTTCGCCCTTGGCGCTCAGGGTAGACAGAAATGCCCCGATCTGAGCGTCGCTGAACTGTCCAGACATAATTCCGTACATGGTTTCATAGGCTTCGTCGAACGACAGATCCTCTCCGTCGATAAGCGCGGTAAGTACTGTTTTCATTAGTCATCCTCTATAAAGTTGCGGATCAACTGCATTCCGTGTTCGGTAATTATCGATTCCGGGTGAAACTGCATGCCGTAGATGGGATATTCCAAGTGCTCCAACCCCATAATCAAATCGTTATCAGTGGTTGCGGTAATTCTTAATTCTTTCGGACATGTTGCTTTCTCAACAATTAACGAATGATAACGTGTCGCTTTAAATGGCGACGGTAACCCGCTGAATATTTTGCTATTATCGTGATTAACCGATGACGTTTTTCCATGGATAATTTCCGGTGCACGGATGACCGATCCGCCGAATGCCTGGCCGATAGCCTGGTGTCCGAGACAGACGCCCAAAGTCGGTACTTTGGGACCGATCTTCCGTATCACTTCCACAGATACGCCGGCGTTTTCCGGCCGGCCGGGTCCCGGGGAAATGACAATCTTTTCTACCTTCATATCCCGGATTTCCGCAATGGTGATTTTGTCATTCCGGCGCACTTCCAGGTTTGTATCAATCGTACCGATATATTGCGCCAGGTTGTACGTGAACGAATCGTAATTATCGATGAGTAATATCATTGCAGTCCCGACTCCGCAAAGTCAATAGCACGCATGATGGCCATTGCTTTGTTCTTGGTTTCGTCGAACTCCTTCTCCGGCACAGAATCGTACACAATCCCCGCCCCGCTCTGGAAGTACACTACCTGGTCTTTCATCAGCAGGGTTCTGATGGTGATGCACGTCGTCAGATTCCCGGAGAAATCAAGATACCCGACGGCTCCGGAGTAGATGCCGCGCCGTGTCGGCTCCAATTCATTTATGATCTCCATGGCCCGGATTTTCGGCGCGCCGGTGACTGTTCCCGCCGGGAAGCCCGCCATCAGCGCATCGAAGGCATCTTTGCCATCTCTCAACTTACCTATAACATCGCTGACGATGTGCATCACGTGGCTGTACCGCTCAATCTGCATGAAACTCGTCAGATCGACCGAGCCGTATTCGCAAACCTGTCCAACATCGTTCCGCGCAAGATCCACCAGCATGAGATGCTCCGCGCGCTCTTTCTCATCTGCAAGCAATTCCACGGCGTAGTTATCGTCTTCTTCGCTCGTATCGCCTCGGGGACGCGTGCCTGCAATCGGCCGGACCTCCATTTCCCGGTCTTCCACTTTGACGAGAACCTCTGGCGAGGCGCCAATAATGTTAAAGTCGTCTATATCGAAGAAAAACATGAACGGCGAAGGATTCACGCTCCGCAGTGCGCGGTAAATGGTAAAGGGATCGGCTTCCGTGTTTCGCAGAAACCGCTGACTGAGCACCAGCTGATAAACATCGCCGGCCTTCACATACTCCTTCGCAGTCCGGACTGCTTCTTCAAAATCATCTCTGGAAAAATTGGAGGTCACTTCCCCGTTACGGCTCATAACCGGCGGCTCGTATTCGATATCGGTATGGAGATCTTCAAGCACGCTATCAATTGCTGCCAGTGCATCATTATACTGCTGCTTCAACGGTTTTTCGGGATCAATGGTTACGTTGTGACTGATAATTGTTTCGCGCTTCACATGGTCAAATGCAACGAGAGTATTGAAAAGCAGGAATACCGCATCGGGGACATCGTCGTCACTGGCGGCGTGCGTCGGGATATCCTCGACCCATTGGATAGTTTCATACCCCAGAAAACCGATCCAGCCGCCGGAAAAGACCGGGATATCCTTGATCTTCGGGACGGAATAGTCTTTCGTGTAATTCCGCAAAACTGCTAAATACGGTTTGTCCGTTTTCTCCGGCTCGGCCTGTCCCCTGTAAACGACTGTTTCATCGTTGGAATGTGTGAGAATTACCCGAGGATTGCGCCCGATGTATGAATACCGTGAGAGCTGTTTACCTTCCTCCACGGATTCAAGCAATACAGAATAGTGTGCTCCCTTGGTCAGACGAAGGTACGCGGAAACCGGCGTCAGCAGGTCCGATAGCACCTTTTTGTATACCGGGACCGTATGATAATCTGCAGCAAATTTTTCGAAGGTTGCAAAGTCCATTATTCCACCATAAAAAAACGCCCCTGCTCACTTCTGAACAGGGGCGTGTGATTCTCAAGTATCTGAATATCTAATTATCAGGTATAGATCACATCCCCGTTATTATAATACCAAAACCAAAAACTGTTTAGGATGTGATATATCTTCTGCATAACGGGGAAAATATAGATGCCTGGATTTATCTCTGCAAGCAGTTTTTTGTGTTGCTCATGAATTTCAGTGCGCTACTGCGACACCGATTTCAAAATCCATGGCGTCGTATCGTGTCCCCCGGAGTATTTCAAGTCCCCGGAAAAATGCTTCTTTGGCTCGGCAGAATCGGAATAAGCAATCCAGCCATTATCGCCATGATTGCAGAGTTTGTTAGCCTGCATTATTCATAGATTGAAATAATTGGATGGTTTCGATGTGACGTAAACACAATATTTGCAAAGATGTAGAGACGTTTCATGAAACGTCTCTACATCTAACAATACCAATGGGTTATCGCGTATTTTCTGACATAGAAAATTTCCCGGGACCATGAGAAAAAACCTCTTGACATTGCATTCTCATACACCCTCCATGGCACGTCTCTACGGGAAAGACAATCCCCTGTTCCGATATAAGCAAGTGGCTGCCGAATGAGGCTCCATCAGAAATTTCCAGGCGAGCCTATTGTTAGTTTATGAATAATGCAGGGTAGATGTTTACCATTCATTTGGAATCCCTCCTGATGCTCGTTTGATAATTAATTCCCTTCACCCACAGAGTTAAAACGGTTCAAACTCTGTTCCATGGAGAGATATCCGTCATTATTTCATTGTTTGAGTTCACTACCCGGTATGGGCGTTGAGAAAATGTCAAAACGTGCTGAACAATTGACAGGGAATTTGGGACCATGTACATCGGGATGCCTGATAAGAACGCGCAGCTATTCGGATTAAGTCAGGGGCTATTTCCCTCTGCGCTATTCAAATAGTTTAAAAAACAGAGGGAAGAAATGTCACAAGAGGCTATTTCAGGAGCAGCATGGCGTCACCAAACGCCTCAAACCTATACTCGTGATCCATTGCGTAGTGATAGGCATCCAGGATTTTTTCCCGGCCTAAAAATGCGCTTTGCAGGAGTAGCGTTGGCGCTTGCGGACGGTGAAAGTTTGTAATCAACCCGCTTAACAGGTTAAAATGAAACGGCGGATAGATAAAAAGGTCAGTCCATCCATTATCAGGGATAATTTTTTTGCCCTGAAAATGGGATGACATCAATGCCCGGACTACTGACGCCCCGACCGCTATAACTTTATTGTCATTTTCCAGCGCTTGGTTGATCTGCTCCGCGGCCTCAATTGAAATAAAGAATTGGTCCGCATTCATGGTATATTTATTTATTTCGCTCAGCGTCACTTTCTCATATCCACCAAGCCCGAGGTGGACGGTGATTTCGACAAATACGATGCCACGCTCTTTCAGTGTATTTACCAAGCTTTCCGTAAAATGCAGACCTCCGGACGGAACGGCCACAGAACCGACCTTTTCGGAGAAAATCGTTTGATATTCTTCATGATCAATCTCCCGGGCGGCCCTGTCAATATAAGGAGGCAGAGGCATTTTACCGATTTTTCGCAGACGATCGGCCACATCTTTATCCTTCTTCTGAAACTGAATCACCCTGCCGCTGGATACGGTATTATCAATAATATCCGCGATGAGATCATCTGCGAAGCGCAAGGTATTGCCGATCCGGACTTTTCTTGGCGGCGATACCTGTACCTCCCAGACGCCGGGTTCCAGTTCCCGGAGAAGAAAAACATCGATGTCATCGCCGGTCTCCTCCTTGATAGTTTCAAATTTGGCGGGATGGACCTTCGTGTTGTTCACAACCAAAACATCACCTTCACTTAAATAACTGCCGATCTCCGAAAACCGGGCTTCTTCTTTCGCCTCTTCCTGCTGGGATAAAACTAATAATCTGGAATTATCACGTGGATTGGCCGGATGTTCTGCTATTTGTTCATCCGGCATCTCATACACAAAGTCCACCGCATGAACTTTTTCAGATTGTAGTACCGGATCAACCTTATTAAAACCTGCCATGTAAATACTCCTTTATATAATTTTTTCCAACCCAGGGACAGCCGGAATCCAAAGAGATCTGTCGGATTAACTACAAGGTTGTTTCATCCGGGGACTCTTCCTAACGTGCCAAATGAAATTTAATTTTTCAGGAATCATAAGTTGCCATGAAATTGGATGCCATAAAACTCATTTAAGGGATTTGTTCCAGGCAATACCTCGTAAAGCCATGCATATAATACGTACAATGTGCAGGGTTTTCCAAGAAGAATTTTGTGAACAACCTGGCACTCAGGACTGAAGATCCTGTTTTGGCGCTACTTACCAGCCAGGAGATAACACAAAGCCAAAATGGGGGCCCTGGTTCGAGCGCTGAAATGGATAGGCTTAGTACACCTGACCGACCAGATACCCAAACAGGTTTACTCTGGCAGCTATCCCTGCACTGAATACCGGAATACGCCTATTCGAGGTACGTGTAAATTCGAATTCGGGCTGCTCGTTTTTTGTCCAGGCTACTCCCCCGTCAACGAAGGCCACAAAATTCGTAGGAAGAAATCGAAAATCTATAAGGCTTAGCTGCTCGCTTCCAGAGATGGGGACCCGGATTTCCGCATTCACAACCCCGACTTTAGAGCCAACCAAGCGATTCAGCTCGGGGCAATCCCCGGCCTGACACTCCTCATAATCGAACGAACCCGAACTATATCCCCTCACCCAGGTTTTAAATCCAAGATTGAGCGGGGAGAGCCGATCATTTTCTGAGTCCCGTAAATATCGACCATAATGTAGCCCACGGAACGCAAAGGTGACGGGGCACGCAAAAAAATAGTGCCGGTAATCGGCCGTTGCAGTCAGGTATTGCATCGACCCGAAACTGGGTTCTAGCTCAAACCGATATCTTCTTCCTTTAACCGGACTGGTAAAACCAAAATAGGAGTAATCGCCAACGTAAGCTATAGCAGCGCTCCCAATATTTAGCGGCTCTTTTGTCTCCAGAGATTCGTAATCCCGCGCAATAATCTGCCCATTGCGTACCTTGTATATTTCAGACTCCAGATTGTATCCAATTCGTGTAAATCCCACACTCCATTCCAGGCGTCTGCTTTTCGAAAACGGGTATTCCGTCATCCCATCAATCCGATCGTAGAATGTCCGCCGGGTGACAATATTAATCTCCCTGGACTCGATTAAATCCCCTGTCTCTGTCGTATCCACTACTGTTCTGGAAGCACCCCGGGATGTCCGATAGGGAATATGGGCAAGGCCCCCACCCCAGTTAATGCGTCTGTCTCTGTTGCGGTATATCACCTGCCCACCAAGGTCCCGGAGTGTACCACTGGCGCGCACGGTTACTCCCAGCAGCTGGTTTCCAAGGATGTCACTAAATACAAGGTTCACTCCTCCGGCGATACCTGTACCATACTGATTCACCGACAGCCCGATGGCTCCCTGCCCGGCCCGGAGCAACCTAAGCGATGGATTATAATCATGAATTTTGAATTCCTCCGTATCAGGCAAGCATGTAACCTTATCATTGATAAAATTATCGACGATATTGGAATCCGCGCTTCGCACCGGTGGAAGGGTCACCAGCATATTCCTTTCCTCCGATATATCCGCTAAGAGCGTCCCCGCTGCTCCCCCATGGAAATTGTTGTAATTTCCCTGGTCCGGAGGTCCAGGATCCCAATTTTCATATCACTATAATCGTATGTCTGGAGATCGCTCAAAGACCCTC
>JAANXI010000171.1 GCA_018263365.1 Fidelibacterota bacterium
AACCCACCATCCCCCGATGAATCGGGGGATCAACGGTGTTGAAGACCGCGGGCGCCACCAGGCTACCATCCACTCCCGTAAAAAATACAACTTGAAAAATGTAGGTAAGGGATTCAGTGGAGACAAGGAAAAGAAATGATCAGGAATTATAAATTCGTATCCACGATGAAATATGGCAGATTAACTCGCTGCTGGATTGTTTGTCCGGCTCGCTCTGCCTCGCTACGCGTGTCGTATTGGCCTACCCACACGAGATATAACTGCAGGTTGCCTCGCTGGCGTTTTCGTATCTGCACCGGATAGCCGTAGGACTCGAACAAGTCTTTTTGACTCCGGGCATTTTCCATGGTGGAAAAGGCTCCGACTTGCAGGGTAAAACGCTTCTGTTCGGGTTGCTTCGCCGTCTGAGGTTTCTTTTCAGTTTCAGCGAACTGAGTGTCCGCTTCTGATGCATCCACGAACGGGTTCTCCTTGGATAAATCGACCGGTTCCGGAGGCGCCATCGCTGCAAGAGAATCTTCGTTGACCTTTTTGGCTGGCTGATCTACGTCTGCATTTAGCTTTATCTCCGGAAACTGCCGGGCCAAAACGCGCTTCCACGTCCGGGCGGAGTCCACCTTCCCCGCTTGCATCATACTGTTGATTAACATATTCACTGCCCGCTCCATATACGGTGAACGCGGATGATGGATCGGGATTCGGCGCAGGTATTTTTCCGCTGATATGTATAATCCTCTGGCATACAGATATTCGGCAACCTGCATGATAGCATCATCCCGATATGGATGACCCCGGTGATTGTCAGCAAGGTCTTTATAGATTGTATACGCCTTCTCGCCATCGGATTCGAGCAGTCCCTGTAAATATAACACACCGGGATCGTTTGGATGCTCCTGTAATAATTGCGGTAATGCCGCACGGGCCTTTTCGTATTGCCCCTGCTGGATTTGATCAAGATATTCTTCAACGTACTGGGCGGAAACCTGTACGTTCCCGAGGAGGAGTGCAAAAATTACGAGCGTCAATGTAGAAAAAACTTTACTCATGAAAAGAATGTATTGGTTTGGTGGCATTCCGGACACAGCCAATGCACGTTCCCGCTCTGATATCCGCAATTTTCGCACGTAAGCTGCATTTGGTCTGACACGATCTGAAGCATTTGATCCAATTGGTCCTCAATGGCGCTATGTGATTTATCTTTATTGTACATCTTCGTCAGCACGATGCGCGCCCTGAGCGAATCCGGCGCCTTATCCAGGGCATTTTCTATCGACCGTATCGCCGATTCAGTTTCTCCTTTTTTATCGTAAAAGGATGCAATTCCCACGGCTGCTTCAATGTTATCCGGGTGCGATTCTAGCAGACGTCGATAGTACCGTTCTACCTCGCTGAAATTCCCCAGTTCAAACAGACGTTGTTCGATATTTTCCGATACTAAAAACAGTGAGTCAGGGCAGATTTCACCAAACTTTTCCCAGTTTTCAATGGCCTCCTCGCTCCGGCCCTCCGCATCATAAGAATTACCCAGATAATAGTAAGCAGCACAACATTTCGGATCCGTTTTCAGCGCCTTCCTGTACTGGATCCTTCCGTCTTTGGCCCCACCGGCTTTTTCAAGTTTACGTCCTTCTTCCACCCGGTACAATGCAAGTGTCTTCCCCTGTTCTTCCCCGGTAATTTTTTGAATCGATTTCAATACTTCCGCCGCTTCCTCCCAGCGATTTGTTTCGCGATAGATTTCCAGCTTCGCCTCATGTCCCTTGACATTTTTTTTATCGATATCCAGCATCTTGTCCGCGTATTGCAGCGCTTTTTCGTACTGTTGTAGCTCCCGAAAGTCATGAATGAGGCTATGAAATATGTCGAGTTGCTGGCCCTGCGACAGATTACGCCGTACGGTGAGACTTTGGTGGACCTTCAACGCCTGGCTGTGCTGATTATTTTCCCGGAAAATGTCGCCGAGTTTTATATACGCGTCGATATGATTGGTATCCCGGCGAACCACTTGTTTTAATTTATCGGCAGCCGCCTCCAAATCTCCCTCCAGCAAAAGCCGCAGACCGTCAGAATACAGGGATTCCGTCGTCTTTTTCGGCGCCGTGGGGCGCAAGAGAAAATACAAAGCCAGTGAGACGATACTCAGTACAGCAAGGGCAATAATGATGTACAGTGGTTCCATAGCTTCGCCGACCTTTTCTTGTTAGGAGTTTTCCTGATTGGAATGCGAGGGAGCGGAAGACTGCTGTTCTGACTGTTCAGGCAATGCAGCGACGTCTTCATCGATGGCGACATTCCGGAGTTCGTTTAGTTCGGATTTCAGTTTCCGGTTTTCCCGTTCGTACTTGCGGACTTCCGCCCGGGAATTCAATACCTGAAAAACCGGGATAAGGAACCCAACGAAAATACCGATGAGGAAAGATGCGAGCAATACATGCACCAGATTCACATCGTAGATAGTGGCAGTGAAAATCTGCAATTCCTGAATGGTTTGATCGACATTTAGTGCAAGGAACCATAACAACACCGCCATCAACACGATCGTAACGAAAATTTTCAAGAGTCCCATAATTTCTCCAGTCTGACTAGTTTAAGTGTTCACCGAAGAGGGTCACACCCTGCGCATCATAGATCCGCAGCGGCACGACATCTCTGGGAAGTTCGCCATTTTTATCGAAGACAACAATACGATTTTCGTCGGTGCGGCCCATCCACTGCTTATCGGACTTTTTGCTGTCCTTTTCCACCAGCACCTGGGCAGTGGTCCCAATCAGTTCCCGGTTTTTCTCCAGGGTGATTTCATTTTGAAGGTCGATAATGTGCTGCAGCCGGTCGGATTTCACCTCATCGGGGACGGTATCCTCGAACTCGATTGCTTTCGTATACGGACGGGCCGAATATTTGAACATAAACGCGTTATCGAACCGGACTTGCCTCATCATGGAGACGGTTTCCATGAACTGCTCTTCCGTCTCGCCGGGAAATCCAACAATGATATCGGTGGAAATTCCGCAATCCGGCAGATATTCGTAAATCCTGTCCACCAGACGGAGGTATTCTTCCCGTGTGTATGTCCGGTTCATCCGTTCCAACACTTCCGTTGAGCCGGACTGCAATGGCAGATGGATGTGATTACAAATCTTCGGATTGTCCCGCATCACCTCAAGCAGATCGTCGTCAATATCCTGTGGATGAGGCGAGGTATACCGAATCCGCCGGACACCTTCAACTTCGGAGACGGCATCCAGCAGTTCCGGAAATCCGGAATTCTCATATTGATAGGAATTGACATTTTGTCCTAGCAGCGTAATTTCCACAAAACCTTCATCAACCACGCGCTTCACCTCATCCACGATGCTTTCCACGGATCGGCTCCGCTCCCGTCCGCGGGTATACGGAACGATACAAAATGTACAGAACTTATCGCATCCCCTGGTGATAGCAATCCACGCATTGATCCCCTCTTTGCGTGATGGGAACATGCCTTCATACACTTCGTGCCGGCTCAACCGGGTATTAATCAGCGTTTCCTCATCCTTATGATATTGGTCAAGCATATTGGAAAGATTGCGGTAGGCATCCGGGCCCAGGACGAAATCGACAAACGGCTTTTCCGTCAAAATTTTATCCTTCAGGTTTTGCGCCATACATCCCAATACTCCAATGATGGTATTCGGTGCGTCTTCTTTCCTTTTTTTGTACTGTCCAAGCCGGGACATAACCCGTTGTTCCGCGCCTTCCCGGATCGCACAGGTATTGACGAATATCGCATCAGCATTATGGAAATCCTCCACGGACTGATAATTTTTTTCTTCAAGGATTCCGGCCACCAATTCTGAGTCATACTCGTTCATTTGGCAGCCGTATGTCTCTATATAATAACGTCTTGATTTCATAGGTAGTTATCTGTTTGTTTGTCTGTTGTTCTGTTCAATCAAATCGATTTAAATTATTTCTGCCCCTAGTCCATGTCAAGCAGTTTGTCAGTATACAAAAAAGCCCCGGTTGATACAACCGGGGCCTCGTGTTTACAAGTTTTTTCTATCGCTAGTTGAGATACCCGCTAAAGAAATAGTTGATCGGGTTGACCGGCGAACCATCCACCAAGATCTCATAATGGA
>JAANXI010000172.1 GCA_018263365.1 Fidelibacterota bacterium
TAAGGCTCCGTGAAATCCTCGACAGACCCTCCGGGTATGCCTTCGGTTTCCCAAAACCCTTTTCATCTCAACATCTTGGCACATCTCATCCACAACAATCGCTCAATTTAGGTAAACCAACTCTTGCGAAATCACCGGCTTAAATTCCTGGGAGTCTATCTTGCCCATCAACTGCGACAGCGGCACCTTTTCCTGCGCTTTGATCCGGTGATTGCCTGCAACCTGAGTTGCAAAATGTGTTACTTTAGCGATCCCGGATTCCGGAAAAGAAATAAAGGGCAGTTTCAAGATGAGGAAATCGAGCGAATTGCGAAACTGCTGTTTCCCTCAGCACTGTAAATAGTCATAGGGTGCGGGACCGACATTATACAAGAACTTCACAGAGGTAATCCGGTTGGCGCACGAGTATAAGGTTCCCCATATTGGTTTGACATCGAATGGCCAACTGTTAAAAGATTCTCACATCAATGATTTCATCAGATTCGGGCTGGACGAGTTGACCCTCTCGCTGCACGGCGTGGAACGGGAAACCTACGAAACATTTATGGTGAATGCGGATTACAATCGGTTTCATGATATACTCCAGCGGTTAGATAAGATTCGCAAAGGCTCGGATTTCAGCTCTTTTGATCTGCGAATCAATTTAGGATACTGTCAATTCCGACAATTTACAGGAACTTCGCAAGTTCTATTCAGTATTCGGAAAGTACAATATCCGGACGCTACAGGTGCGCCCTGTGATGGATATTGGTGGGGAATACACGCATACTCTGTCCAGAGAGGGCGTTTCCGACTACAATCGGATCATCCGGGAGATGGAAGCACAAAGCAAGGAAAAGGACGTAACATTTTTAGCGAACACGGAAGACCCGGAGTACAGAGAAGATACCGAAAACAGAGTGCTGCTCGATGCAGTCAAACGGTATATCTCGCCGGAGGTTGTCTGGAAGGACAGTTTTAACTGGAAAGACGAAACGTATTATCAGTACTGCGATCGAATCCAGTGGCAGAAATATCTGTTGCGGTGCGTGTTTACGAGCAACGGAGAACTCAGGGAATTTGATACAGAAGGTCTTGGCGAAAATGCATTGAAATACAACGTATTTACGTAAACGCAGAAGATTTTTTGATTGGAAAAGAATGAATAAAATTATTATACTTTAACATGAAATGAAAAGGGGTGCCCCAATGTATCGGGGCTGAGATCACACCCGCAAGACCTGATCTGGGTAATACCAGCGTAGGGAGTGAAATGAGATGTGAGCCGTTGCTCCCTACACGGAGTGAACGGCTTTTTTATTTGATCGAGGCAGAATCCTAGAGAGATGGCTGGATGTAAAATTTTATGAGGGGAGTGATTTTGAAATAGAATAGAGAAAATATGACGAGTTCAGGGGTGTCTCCCGATGTGTCGAGAGGCTGAGAACATACCCTCTGAACCTGATCCGGATCATGCCGGCGCAGGAAGAGAGAAATCCAATGAAACCGCTTTCCCTGAGGCCGGGGAAAGCGGTTTTTGTATTTCAATGGATGACAGTAGAGAATGAACTGAAAAAAATATCGTAACAAAACAAAGGAGTAACAGATGTTTTCTAAGTTTTACAACCTGATTTTCCTGCTGGCTTTTTTTCCGATACTAGTTTTTGGGGAAGGAGCCATACAGGGAACGGTTACAAATGCAAAAACAGGTGAACCGCTTGTCGGCGTCAATGTATTGTTAGCAAAGACAGACTACGGCGCTGCCACCGATGAAGCCGGAGAATTTCAGATATCGAATATTCCCAACGGTGCATATACACTGAAGGTTACTCATATCGGTTACAAAAATTCCCATGAGCAGATAAGGATTTCCGGCGATATGGTGACGGTTGACATCCAGTTGAAGCCGACGGAAATCCGTGGCAAACGGGTAATTGTAGAGCCGACCCGGGCCATTGAGCGGAAGACGCCGGTTACATTTTCGTCACTTTCGGAAGAGGAACTGCAGTATCGTGATCCCATAGAGGATATCCCGGTGATGCTCTCGGATTTGCCATCGACGAAAACCTATTCGGAGACCGGTACCGGCATGGGTTACACCTATCTGAACATCCGCGGATTTGACCAGCGGCGGATCTCTGTACTCATCAATGGGATTCCCCAGAACGATCCCGAAGACCATAACGTCTATTGGCTGAATTTCTACGACCTGGTCGGCTCACTGGAAGATATCCAGGTGCAGCGTGGCGCTGGGACGGCGTTCTATGGCCCGGCGGCCATTGGCGGCAGTGTGAATCTGATTACCGAAAATTATAGTTGGGAGCCGGATTTTCAACTGGAAACCCAGGTCGGCAGTTATAATACGCGGAAAATCAGCGCCGAAGGAAGCACCGGATTGCTCAACGATCATTGGGTTGGATATGGGCGTGTGACACGGATTACTTCGGATAATTATCGCGACTGGGCGTGGATGGATTTCAAACGATATTTTGCCGGACTGGCTTACTTCAGCGAAAACCATATCCTGAAAGTACAGACCTATGGCGGCCCCCAGGAAGATGGACTAGCGTATTCTGGCGTTTCCAGGGAAGATCTGGACGACCGGGAAGCGCGGCGGAGTAATTACGCCGAAGTAACCGAGGACGTTGAACGGTTCAATCAGCCGCACTATGAGGTGATCCACCAATGGAAACTGGCCGATAATCTGACGATGAGCAATACACTGTACTATATCCGGGGTTACGGTTATTTCGATTATGATGGATCCTGGGCTCCACCGTCTTACTATCGACTGGGCACATCGGATTTCGAACCAACGTCCTGGGAAGACAGCCTCGGCACAGTCTCGATGGCCGGCAATACAATGATTCGCGCCTATGTGGATAACAGGCAGGGTGGATTGCTTCATCGGTACATTTGGAATCATGCTCGCGGAGAACTCACCGCCGGCGTTGCACTCCGGAGACACAAATCCCTGCACTGGGGACGGATCCAGGAGAGCGAGGGTATGGTGTTCAATGATACGCTGAACGCGGAAACTCATATAAGGCCGCTTGGCTCTGATATTGTAGGTTCCGGCGGGCACAGATACTATAAATACAACGGCGGGAAAAGCATCTATTCGTTATTCGCCCACGAGAATTACAGCCTGACCGACGCGGTGAACCTGCTTTTTGATGTTCAATTAACCAGCAAAGAGTACCGCTTTTACAATGAAAAGTATCTTGACCATGAATTCGACATTCCGTACCTCTTCGTGAATCCGAGCGTCGGCGTCAATGTGAACTTCACTGAAACGCTGAACGGATATGTCAACGTGGCTCGGACTACCCGCGAACCGCGACTGAAAAATTACTACGATGCGGCCGAGGCAAGCCAGCCGGAATCGTGGGGAACCGTCCGGCCTAAATTTGAACAGAATCCGGATAATTCATTCAACTATGATGAACCACTCGTACATCCGGAGACACTGTATGACTATGAACTTGGCGCCGGCTATCGAACACAAAAGGCTAACCTGAATCTGAACTTATATTTTATGGATTTCAAAAACGAAATAGTGAGTAATGGTCAGCTTGATCGATTTGGGCAACCCATCACCGGGAACGCCGAGCGTACTAGGCATTATGGTGTAGAATTTGCCGGTGCGTATCAGCTATTACCGTCGCTTCGGCTAAGTGGGAACTTCACATTCTCAAAAAATTACTTTATTGAACATACCAGTTTTCGCGAAGATTTAGCCGATACTGTAGAATCACAAACCCTTGACGACAACACCATCGGCGGTTTTCCGGGGCAGATGGGAAATCTGGAGTTGCAATACAACCGTGACCAGTGGTTCGCCAGATTACACGGTCAGTATGTCGGTGAACAATATACGACGAACTTCGAGGATGACGGCCCGGTCGTCGATGCCTACAATGTCTGGGATGCGCGCCTGGGCTACAGGTTTCCTGTGCTAGGCGGTAAACTGAACCTGGCGCTGACGGTGAACAACATCTTCGACACGCTCTACGCCACCCACGGCGAAAGCGAGGATTTCTTCCCTGGCGCTACGCGGAATTACTTTCTGAGTGCGAAGTATGATTTTTAGAAGGATAAATTAGCAGAGAGCATCACCACCGCTTAACATTCAAAGATGCCATCATTCCGAAAGATGGCATCTTTTCTGTGTATTGTCCTCCTATCCGTTGCGACTGGTGTCCGATCTCCGTATAATTACTTCGTTAAATTCATAACTGAGTCCGAAAGAATTTCCTCTATGGCAGAGAAGTCCCTCTATTTGATTGACGGATCGGCACTGGCCTACCGGGCCTATTTTGCCTTTATCCGAAATCCTCTTACTACTACCGACGGCCGGAACGTCTCGGCTATTTTCGGCTTCACCAACTCACTGCTGAAAATCCTCAGAGATGAAAACCCGGATTACATCTCCGTCGTCTTCGATACGCCAGAAAAGACGTTCCGGCACGAAAAATACCCGGAATACAAGGCAACCCGCGAAAAGATGCCGGATGAGATGGCTGACCAGCTCGGTGACCTGAAACAGATGACCGAGTACATGAATATTCCGGTCATTGAATATCCGGGCTATGAGGCCGATGATGTGATGGCTACACTCGCCAACGTTGCTGAGGAAGAGGGCGTCACAAGTTACCTGGTAACCGGCGATAAAGATTTTGCCCAGTTGGTCAACGACGAAATTTACGTGTATAATACCTCCGGCAAAGGCAGCGACCCAGAAATCTGGAACCGGGATGCCGTGAAAGAAAAGTTCGGCGTCTTTCCGGAACAGATCGTCGATTACCTGGCGCTGATGGGCGACTCCAGCGATAATGTACCCGGCGTTCCCGGCATCGGCAAAAAGACTGCGCAGAAATTGCTTAACGAGTACGGCAGTCTGGACGAGGTACTGGACAAAGCAGATGACATCTCAGGCAAGCGCGCCAGAGAGGGACTCCAGGAGAATTCCGAGCAGGCACTTTTATCGCAGGATCTGGTAACTATAGTGAAGGACGCCCCGATTGATGAGGATTTCCACAATCTCAAATGGGATGAGTTCGATTATCAGAATCTCATTGATTATTGCAAGGATTTCGAATTTTTTACACTGGTTGATCAGATCGAAGAATTCCGGGATGGTGAGCCGAAAACAGCGGATAAGGAGTATAGGGCTGTCACATCCGCTGAGGAATTGCAGGAAATTGTAGCCGCCTGCCTTAAACAGGATATCATCTCCCTGGATCTGGAGACGACCTCGGTTGATCCGATGCGTGCGGACATCGTTGGCATAGCCATCTCATGGGAAGAGAATACTGGCGTGTATGTGCCGGTGAAGTACGCCGGCGATTCGGGGCGCGGTATCATGGTGACGCTGTTGAACGAGAGCGAACTCAGCGGCATCCTGACGCTGGAGGAGACCCTGGAGATTCTGCAGCCGTTGTTCTCGGATGACGGCACGGCCATCACCGGACAGAATATCAAGTACGATGTATTGGTGCTCAAGTGTCACGAAATTGAGGTGCCGAACGTGGAATTCGACACCATGATCGCGGCGTATCTGCTGAAGCCGGAGGCGCGCAGTTACAAAGAGGATTATCTGAGCCTGGAATACCTCGGCTACCAGATGCAGCCGATTGAGGAACTCATCGGGAAGAAGGGGAAAAACCAGAAAAATATGGCAGACATTGCCATTGAAAAGGTTACACCGTACGCCGCCGAGGATGCGGATATTGCGCTGCAACTAACCCGTGTACTCAGGGAAAAATTGCAGGACAATCAACTGTATGATTTGTTCAAAGATGTGGAACTCCCCCTGATGTATGTCCTTACACAGATGGAATACGACGGCGTCTATGTGGATCGGGAATTTTTGGAGACGATGTCCAAAAATCTGCAAGAAGAGCTGGAGAAACTCGAAAATCAAATTTACGGTGCTGCCGGCAAAGAGTTTAACATTAACTCGCCGCAGCAGCTGTCGGAAATCCTGTTCGAGGATATTGGCCTGACGCCTATCAAAAAGACCAAAACCGGCTATTCCACCAACGCCCAGGTGCTTGAGGAACTCAAAAAGGAGCACGTGCTGCCGGGACTGATACTGGATTACCGGGAGATCGCCAAACTGAAATCCACGTATGTGGACGCGCTGCCGGAACTAGTTCACCCGCGGACCGGGCGAATCCACACGAATTTCAATCAGACAGTCGCCGCCACCGGCCGATTGAGCAGTAGCGAACCGAATTTCCAAAATATTCCGATCCGGACGGAACTGGGACGGGAAATCCGTCATGCGTTCGTCGCTGAAGACGATGGGAATTTTATCATGGCGGCGGATTATTCACAGATCGAACTCCGTCTGATGGCCGAACTCTCCGAGGATCCAATGCTGAAAAAAGCGTTTCAGGATGAGGAGGACATTCATACGACAACAGCCGCGGTGGTGTTTGATGTCGACCCAGAGGATATCACGCCTGATATGCGCCGAAAGGCCAAGGTGGTGAACTTCGGCATCATGTACGGCGCCGGACCGTACCGGATGTCTAATGAACTCGGTATTTCGGTGGGCGAAGGGCAGGAACTCATTAATAACTACTTCGAAAAGTATCCCGGCATCAATAATTACATCACCAAAACTATCGCTGATGCGCGGGAAAACAAGTACGTCAGCACGCTGTTCGGACGACGTAGGTATCTGCCGGATATCGATTCCTCTAACCGGAATATCCGGGAGGCGGCAGAACGCGCGGCCATCAATATGCCAATACAGGGTACGGCTGCCGACATGATAAAAATTGCAATGGTGCGTCTGCAGGAGAAGATGCGGGTACAAGAGTTCCGGTCGAAGATGATCCTGCAAATCCACGATGAACTGGTCTTTGAGGTGGAAAAAGAGGAACTGGACGATCTCAAATCTTTGGTAGCGGACACCATGGAAGGCGCCCTTGAACTGGATGTCCCGATTGTGGTGGACATCGGCGTGGCGAAGGACTGGTATGAAGCGCATTAACATCTCACTTGACAGGAAGTAATACCTGCACAATGGTCACTCACAATCACTCTGATTTTTTGGTTATCGGTTCTGGTATTGCGGGGCTCTCGTTTGCGCTGAAGGCTGCTAAACTCGGATCGGTGACCATCGTAACCAAGAAAGAGCATAAGGACAGCAACACCAATTACGCGCAGGGTGGGATTGCTGCAGTGTGGGATTCGGCGGATACCTATGAGCAACATGTGCAGGATACCCTCAATGCGGGCGCCGGCTTGTGTGATGAAAATGCCGTCAGGACGATGGTGCAGGAAGGCCCTGACAAAATCGAAGAGCTCATCGAATGGGGAGTCCGGTTTTCCAAAGATAACAACGGCTCCAACGATTACGCATTATCCCGCGAGGGAGGGCATTCCCATTCCAGAATTCTTCATTACAAAGATATCACCGGCTGGGAGATCGAACGGGCGTTGGTAGAGGCGGTCAAAAAAAATCCGAACATTACTTTATTGGAAAATCACATGGCGGTGGACCTTATTACGGAGCATCACACCCAGCACGCCGTCGATGTTGATGAACTACACTGTTTTGGAGCGTATGTTTTGGAGGGGGGAACCGGGCAAGTCCGGCCGTACACCGCCCGAAATACCATGCTGTGCAGTGGAGGAGCGGCGCGCGCATATCTGCACAGCACTAACCCAGAGATCGCCACCGGCGATGGCATCGCGATGGCGTACAGAGCCGGGGCCGTCTTGGCGAATTTGGAATTCGTTCAGTTTCATCCAACCCTGTTTTATAATCCCGGGAATGAATCGTTCTTGATCTCTGAGGCGGTGCGTGGATACGGCGCCAAATTATTGACGGTGGCGGGTGATAGATTTATGCCCGGATATGACGAGCGGGCGGAACTGGCTCCCAGAGATATCGTGGCGCGCGCCATCGATGCGGAGATGAAAAAGAGCGGAGAGCCGTATGTGCTGCTGGATATCACCCACAAAGACGGCGGTGATGTCAAAGAGCGTTTTCCGAACATTTATGAGCATTGTCTGGAGCATAAATACGACCTGACCAGCGAACCGATCCCGGTAGTGCCTGCTGCGCATTACGTCTGTGGCGGCATAGAGGTAGACCTGGATGGACGGACAAATATCGACGGACTGTTTGTAATTGGAGAGGCCTCCTGCACAGGAGTCCACGGTGCCAATCGTCTTGCCAGTAATAGTCTGCTGGAAGCCGTCGTCTTTGCTGACCGGGCCGCCAGATATATCGCAGACTGTCAGGGCCAATGGATAGATGTACCTGTCGAACAAATTCCGGAATGGGATGATCGGGGCACCGAAAACGCTGAGGAGTGGGTGCTCGTATCTCACGATCGGCAGGAGCTCCAGGAGCTCATGTGGGATTACGTCGGCATTATCCGAAGCAACGTCAGGTTGAAACGGGCGCTGAGACGGGTGCTGGTCATTAATGAAGAGGTTGAGGACTTTTATCGGCGGACAAAAGTCACCAGTAAACTTCTGGAGTTGCGAAACCTTGCTGCGGTTTCATATCTTATGATTCGTTCGGCAATGGAACGCAAAGAAAGCAGAGGATTGCATTATACCACGGATTACCCGGACCCGGTGGAAAGTGAAAATACCAATACGGTTATCCAGCGACATGCCCGGCCCTGGAACACGACAAAATAAGGATTGGTATGATTGATTTGTTTGAAGTCGTAAATTAAATGTCGGGAGAAAAGGGGAAAATTGTGAAAGGTATAAGGTATAGGAGAATAAGGAATAAGAACCGGGGACCCTGGACACCCGACTGTGGACTGCGAACCTGAACACTCGTCCAATTTTTAACGACAATACAATAGCACTCCTCCGTCGCAGCGGAGCGGTGGAAACACGGTAACATCCGCAATACATGATTAAGTTCGAACAAATAATCTGAACTCGCGCACACGAAACTGGTTCCTATGGAAGCCTCAATTTCCCTGAAAAATGTCTCAAAGCAGTACGGTCTTCGAAAGGCGTTAAAACAGGTAAGTTTTGGCGTGGAAAAGAACACGATTTTCTGTCTGGTTGGACCCAGCGGGGCGGGGAAGACGACGCTGTTAAATGTTCTCACTACCTTAGTCAGACCGGATGACGGCACTATTTATATCCACGGACTTAACCTGAAGACCCGGGCGGCAAAAATCCGGGCGTTCACCGGTTATGTTCCGGAGTCCAATACATTAAATCCGGTCAGCACCATCTTTGAAAACCTGCGAATTCACGGGATACTCAACGGATTACCTGGTGATAAAGCCTCCACCAGAGCGATGCGACAACTGGATCGATTTGAGATGATTGATCACGCCCACGATTTGCCGCCCGAACTGTCCTACGGGATGCAGCGGCGGGCGTTGGTCGCCAGAGCGTTGGTTTCGCAACCAGAGATTTTATACCTGGATGAACCAACCGCCAATGTCGACTATCCGACCAGACGACTTATCTGGAAAGTACTGAACGAATGGCGCGATAGAGCGACTATTTTTGTGACCTCCAGAGATATCCAGGAAGTGGAGCAACACGCAGACCGAATCATGATCCTTGCTGACGGGGATATTATTATGGATGGCGCACCGGAGTCGCTGCGGACGGATAGTGCACGGCCGGTGGAATACATGCTCCGGTTCAAATCGGAGAACGTCCAGTACAGGAAGGTGCTGGAGTCCGCAGAGGCGGTGAAGGCACTGGAACAGAATGGACGTACATTTACGTTGCAACTGCAGGATGGTTATGGCCTGGAGACAGTACTTCGCAACTTTAACGACGAACAGATCGAACAATTCACGGTAACCAAGCCTTCGCTCAATGAGATTATCATGGATTTAATTCATAAAAAACTGGCACTGGACTGATGTCGAAATTTTTTACACTCCTGTCAAATGAATTACAGCAGGTAGTCCGGCATCCGAACCGGGAAGTTATCCCGGTCCTCATATTCGGTGTTCTTTCGTATATCGGGTTAGAATTCGGCCTCCAAAACCTGATTCCCACTATCCAGCAGGTGGATACCACACTTTGGTTTCTACCTGGTCTTATTCTGTTCTACCTGATGTTTGTGGCGTATCAGTATGCCAACGCGAAAATACTGGAAAAGGTTGAAAGCGGTTATCTGTCTGCATTGCGAAGTAATGCTGCTAGTCCCTGGACTTTTGTGTTCGCCTTTATTGCGGATACACTCATCGTCAGCATAGTGAAAGCACTCATTATCGTGGGAATCTTTGCAATTCTTACACCAGATATCGGCGGATTTATTCCGTGGATGGGTATTTTGGGCATCGGAGCACTCACTACTGTATTCTGGGCGGGCGCCGGAATCGTTTTGGGATTGCTTCGCAAGGAATACCTGGCCGCCAGCCAGATATTTTCACACATAATTCTACCTTTGTTGGCGGTTACCGGATTACTGATACCGATTCAGGTATATCCCGGTCAAATTGAATTGATCACACTGCTCATTCCTGCGACGTACGGATTTGAATTGTCGAGGGCAACCCTGGGAATCGTTGAATTTCAGGGATGGATGCTTGCGGCGTTGTTCGGATGGGCGATTGCTGCGGTGAGCCTCGCTGTTTACGCATTGCACACGGAGGGTCGCCGATGAAGGCATATCTCGCTGGGGCAATCGAACATGCTCCGGACAACGGGATAGCGTGGCGACGCGATGTGACCCAGTTCCTGGCGGACATCCTTGGCCATACAGTGTACGATCCGACTACGGAAGAACTCAGTATCCTGAGCCAGGAGGAATCGGCAAACTTTCGGGGTTACAAGCAGAACAACTTACCCGAATACCAGCGGATCGTTCGGAAGCTGATCGCTCATGATCTATCCATCTTAACCACGGATATCGATTATGTGATCTGCCTGTGGGATAATTACGTAAAAAACGGCGGCGGAACCCAGGGAGAAATTACCGTATCACACCTGCACGGCATCCCGGTGTATCTGGTTTCCGAGATGGAGACGGAGAAGATCAGCGGCTGGATTTTGGGTTGTGTTTCCAAAGTGTTCACTTCATTTGAGGAACTGGAAAACCATTTAGTTCAAAAATACGGTGAAAAAGGCTAAAATCCCTGTCATAATTGGATTCAAGGCATTTTTTCGCTTGACTTTTACTCCCCGAATGGCAATTTTCAACTATGTTCAGAGGGAAATGAAGTACTTCAAACAGACTCATTGCCAATGCATTTGATGACTAATTCATTGGGAAGAATGTGCGCGGTGATCTGAACAACGCAAACCAAAGCCGTGTATAGAAGGTATAGGAATAAAGTGTAATCAGAACAAAACGAATAACTCAGGAGGACAGGCATGAACAAATCCGAACTTATTGATAGCATGGCTGACAAAGGTGGAATTACCAAAGCCGATGCAGAGCGCGCTCTGAACGCTTTTACCGATACGGTAACTGAGGCACTGGCCGGTGATAAGGAAAAAATCACCCTCGTCGGTTTCGGTACTTTCAGCACGTCTGAACGGGCCGCCCGGACAGGCCGGAATCCCCAGACCGGTGAAACCATTAATATCCCTGCCACGACAGTTCCGAAGTTCAAAGCAGGTAAAAACCTGAAGGAATCTGTCAAAGGTTAAGCGTTTGGTGACCATAGTTGGGGAGATGTACTGACTTGCTTCCCGGCTGTTGAAATATACGCTCCAAACGATGTACTTTAAGGTATAGTCGTTGAAATCTCAGCGGCTATGCCTTTTTTGTTGTATGCAAGCGGAATATCTAAACTGAACAACGGTTTTAACACCAATGATCCATAATGTGGGCATAGATGTCGGTCGCAGCGGGGTGAAACTCGCCTGGAAGTCCAGTGGAGGAGATATTCAGCAGGTTCGAATTCCGAAGTTCACGGATTATATCGACTGGAAAGCCGATGATACGGTTGCCGAATATGCGCAATCATGGTGTGAACAGGCCGGCGTGACACTTGCTAAATATGCTGCCATAGTCATTGGCGCCACCGGCGCCGTCGAATTCGAACGCCGATTTCTGGACGGTGAGAGACAATTTGAACTCCTGGGAGACGTTTCTAGATCGGA
>JAANXI010000173.1 GCA_018263365.1 Fidelibacterota bacterium
GCCGATCTGCTGTCACAGTTCGAGTTAGGCGATCGCGCCGGCGATCGGGTGGAAGCGCTCTCCGGCGGGATGCGTCGGAAGGTGGAAATCGCTAAAGGACTGCTGTCTAACCCGAAGATCATCATGATGGACGAGCCCAGCACCGGACTTGATCCCGGTGCGAGAAAGAATCTTTGGGAGCTGATTACGCGATTGAACCGGGAAGAAAATATTACATTTGTCTTAACCACACATTTGATGGATGAGGCTGAACATTGCCATAAAGTGGGGATTTTGGATGAAGGTGAACTGGTGACCTATGGAACGCCGTCAGAGTTAAAAGCGGAAGTCGGAGGAGAGCTGGTGGAGATTCAAACCGACGAGCCGGATGCCATCTGCGAATTGCTGAGCGATAACCATAATATTGATGCGAATATCCTGGATGATGCCCTTTATTTTGAAGAATTGAACGGTCACAATCTGATTCCGGAACTCATGGAGGAGTTGCAGGGCCGCTTCCAAGGCATTTCGGTCCGCCAACCGACCCTGGATGACGTATTCGTCCATTTTACTGGTCATCGTTTTGAGGAGAGTGGAGAGGCGGGTTCTAATTGAATAACGTAACAACGGTCGGGATCATGAAACCGGCGTTTTCGCTCTGGTGGCGGGAAGTGATCCGGTTTGTTCGGGATCGCAGTCGCCTCTTTGGAGCGCTGGGCCAGCCGTTGCTTTTCTGGCTGTTGCTTGGTGGTGGTTTGGGCGGTATGTTTCGGCTGCCGGCATCAATGGGAGAAATGAGTTATCTGGAATATCTGTTCCCGGGGATCCTGGCGCTCGTGGTGCTGTTTACCGCCATTTTTTCAACCATCTCTATCATCGAGGATCGCAATTCCGGGTTTCTGCAGTCCGTATTGGTGGCGCCGATTTCCCGGAGTAGTATAGTCTTGGGTAAGATTACTGGCGGCACATTTCTGGCGTTGATTCAGGCGGTGTTACTCTGCGTCGCGATTCCGTTCCTCGGTATCCCCATCACCGGATGGGCTTTTCTGGAACTGTTCGCCGAATTGCTATTGATCGCCTTCGCTCTGACCGGGCTGGGCTATCTCATCGCCTGGCCAATGGACTCCACCCAGGGGTTTCACTCCATTATGAACCTCCTGCTGATCCCGATGTGGCTGCTCTCCGGAGCATTTTTTCCTGCGGAAGGATTGCCTGCGTGGCTCTCATGGATTATGGTCGTCAACCCGCTGACGTACGGCATGAATCTTATTCGCGGAACTTTGTACGGTGATGTCGCTCAAATGACCCTTTCATGGATGGTGACTATTGGATTCGCGATAGTGACTTTCATTGTTGCCGTCATTTTAACGCACAGGCGGGAACAGGGGAGCTAGTACAAAATGAATTATGAGATGCTGCCGGCGGTGAATGCCACCCTGAATGGAATTAGCGCTGTTCTGCTCACTATCGGATATATCCTGATCCGCAACGGCAAGTGGCGTATCCATAAGAAGGTGATGTTGACAGCGTTCGGCGTTTCGATCCTGTTTCTGATTTCCTATCTGATTTATCATGCCAATGCCGGTTCAACGCCATTTACTGGTGAGGGCTGGGTGCGGCCGGTCTACTTTGCAATCCTTATTACTCATATAATTTTGGCGGCAGTGATAGTCCCGCTGGCGCTTATCACACTTTTCCGTGGACTCCGGGAGCGATTCGACAAACACCGCAAAATCGCCCGGTGGACGTTGCCGATCTGGTTGTATGTCTCGGTGACCGGCGTTATTATTTATGTGATGTTGTATCATTTGTATAAGTAACGAAAGTGTTCAGGTGTTTGAGTGTTCAAGTAAAAGCGTGTTGCCGTGTTATTGTGTTATAGTTTATTAGGTCAGAGTTCCGGTTTGGTGAGTGTTACAAGTGACTTTAGTTGTCCTCTCGCCCTAAATTGAAAATCTGAGATATAACGGGCATCCCCAATTCGGATACGCGGTGTTCATTCACCAATTCCGGCCGTCCCTGGGGGACTCGCTAATAAAATGAACCCCGCTTCAACCCGCTGTGCGGTCTTGAAGCGGGATTTTTGCTTTTTTATTCTTTTGAATCAAATTGTTAAAGCAGTGACTACCAACAACCTCACTTGGAACTCAAACACTATAACCCCCGAACACTCTAACACTGACGTAACACCGCTTGATCTTGAAAGGGGGTGTCGCTACTTTTCCAATCGTGACAAAATGGAAGGCAAATAACACCAGGAGTTTTACTTGAAAGTCGACGTTCAGACCGGGGAAAAAGAATTCGAACGCGTCATGTCTGTGGAAGTCCCATGGGACGAGATTAAAGAAGAGTACGAACAAACGTTTCAGGATTTTCGCAAAGAGCTGGAGATGCCCGGCTTCCGCAAAGGCAAAGTGCCCAAGCAGATGGTGAAGCAGAAGCATGGCCAGCAGATCGAGTATCAGTTTGCTGCCGATGCCATTGATGACTATTACCGCCAGGCGCTGGATGAGATCGACGAGGATCCGATTAACCGGGGAGCCATCGAATCGCTGGATTTCAGCGAAGGCGAACCGCTGGCGTTCACCGCCCGGTTCGAGATCGAGCCGGAGGCCGAGATCTTCGATTACAAAGAGGGCTTCGAAATAGAGCATGAGGTTTATGAGGCGATGCCCGCAGACGTCGACCAGGCGCTGGACGATCTCCGGGAACGGCACTCCGATGTGGAAGAAATCGACGAAGGCGCAAAAGAAGGGCATCTGCTATTAGTGGATCTGCAGCGCGTGGAACCGGACGGTACTCCCATCATTGGACAAAAAGTGGAAGATCGGTATATCAAAATCGGCGATGGTGTATTTGGCGATAAAAATCAGGAGCGCCTCGAAGGTGCAAAAAAAGGCGATACCCGGCGCATTGTGCTGGAAGCCGAAGATACAAACGGCGAAACTGAGTACTATGATACCTCGATTAAAAAAGTTGAAGAGCAGAAGTTACCGGAACTGGATGACGATTTCGCCAAACAGGTGCAGGCCGATGCGGAAACGTATGATGACCTCCGCGAGGAAATTCAGGCGAATATTCAGCGGCAGTTGGATTCTGACACGGATGACCAGCTAACGCACCGCATTGCGCACAAGTTTGTGCAGAACTCCGAGGTGGAAGCCCCGGAGTCGATGATTGATAACTATCTGGATATGCTCATCGAGGACGTGAAACGCCAGCGGCAGCAGCAGGAAGGACAGCCTCCGGAAATCGACGAAGCGGCGTTCAAGCAAAACTATCGCACCGACGCGATTTTTAATTTGAAATGGCAGATGATTAAAAAGCAGATTATTGATGAAGAAAATATCAAGGCTGATGAAGACAAGGTCGAAGCCAAGATCGATGAACTGGTGCAGAGCTATCCGGAAGAAAATCGCGAATCGGTAAAGAATCTGTATCAGAATCCGCAGTATCGCCAGCGCGTGGAAGAGGATGTGCTGGAGGATGCGGTGATGGAACATATCAAATCATTTGCAGATATTACAAAAACACGGAAGTCCACTGCTGAGGTGCGACAGGAACGGCAGGCGCAGCAGGCCGCTGAGCAAGCTGTCAGTCAGCAGCAGTCGGAATCACCGTTGACTGAGGGGTTATAATATAATGTACGTACCAATGGTTGTTGAACAAACGGGGCGCTCTGAGCGGGCGTATGACATCTATTCCCGTCTCCTGAAGGAACGCATAATCTTTTTGGGCTCGCCAATCAATGATAACGTCTCGAGCGTCATCATTGCGCAACTGATCTTTCTGGAAGCCGACGACCCGGACAAGGATATTTACATGTATATCAACAGTCCGGGCGGTAGCGTAACGGCTGGTATGGGGATTTACGATACCATGCGTTACATCAAGCCGGACATCGCAACCACTTGCGTGGGACAGGCAGCCAGTATGGGAGCCGTGCTGCTTGCCGCCGGCGCGAAAGGCAAGCGGTCCGTCCTGCAGAACAGCCGCGTGATGATCCATCAGCCGTGGGGCGGCGTGGAAGGCCAGGCCAGCGACATCGAGATCCATGCCAAAGAAATCCTTGGAATGAAACAGAAGATCAACAATATTCTGGCTGATATAACCGGACAGGATGTGGAAAAAGTTGCGAAGGATACGGATCGCAATTACTTTATGGATGCGGCTGAATCCAAAGAATACGGCTTAGTCGATAACGTCCTTGAACAACGAGTCAGTGGCGGGAACGGCCAGAAAGAATAACGTAATACATTTCGATGGATTCCGATACCTCACAAGAGTCACATAGCGACCATCAATATTTCTGTAGCTTCTGNGGACGAAGCGCCTCGGAGGTTGAGTCGCTCGTCTCCGGTCCGGATGTCTTTATCTGCGAGCATTGCGTGCTTCATGCCATCGATATTATTAAAGACGATTTAAAAACAACGCAGGTTAGCAGTCAGGTAGGCATTCCTACGCCGCAACAAATTAAGCAGGAGCTGGACAAGTACGTCATTGGCCAGGAATACGCGAAGCGTTCCATTTCTGTGGCCGTCTACAATCATTACAAACGGATTCAGCACCACTCTCCCTTTGATGAGGTAGAGCTGGAAAAAAGCAATATTTTGATGGTTGGGCCGACCGGTACGGGCAAAACACTGATAGCGCAAACGCTGGCCCGGTTTCTGGAAGTCCCCTTTGCCATTGCCGATGCCACCGTGCTGACCGAGGCGGGATACGTCGGCGAGGATGTGGAAAATATTTTGGTGCGGCTTTTGCAATCGGCTGATTACGATGTGAAAAAGGCAGAGCGCGGCATCATATACATAGACGAGGTAGACAAGGTGGCCCGGAAAGACGCCAACGCCTCGATTACCAGAGATGTCTCCGGCGAAGGGGTACAGCAAGCTTTGCTGAAGATGCTGGAAGGGACGACGGCGAGCGTGCCCCCGAAGGGCGGTCGCAAGCATCCGGAGCAGCACCTGATCAACCTCGATACCCGGAATATCCTGTTTATCTGCGGCGGAGCGTTTGATCATCTTGAGGATATTGTCCGTCGCCGCATTGGGAAAAAGTCCATGGGATTCGATGTGGATATGAAAAATCCCGGCGATATTGAGATATCCGAGTTGCTCGCGAACGTGGAACCGCAGGATCTGCTCCAGTACGGTTTTATTCCGGAGTTGGTCGGGCGGTTACCGATCATCGCATCTCTGGAAGAGTTAAGCAAGGATGCCTTGCTGACTATTCTTCAGCAGCCAAAGAATGCGCTGTTGAAACAGTATAAAAAGTTGTTCGAAATGGATGGCATCGAACTTTCGTTTGAAGAGGAAGCCCTAAAAGCCATCGTCGATTTATCCATGCAACGCAAGACCGGGGCTCGCGCATTGCGGTCCGTCATGGAGAACGTCATGCTGGATATCATGTTCGAACTGCCAGACCAGCAGGATGTCGGGACGTGCGTTATTACCACAGAGGTAGTAAAGGGTGAGGCCAAACCCGAACTTATCCCGCTGCGAAAAGGAGCATGAGACTTGCTCCTGAAATCTTGTGTATCGTGTTGGTTTTCATTTGTGATAGCCTCATTATGAAATCAGACAAAATACTTGACTTACATATTCCTGCCTCTTAAAATTAACACACCTGATTGCTATCCTGATTGCTAGCAATAGCAAACGCAAGAAAATAACATTTTCGGAAGTATGGACTTGCAAATATTCTGAAATTTGTGAGTTCATTTTTGGTTTGTATTAAACCCATTGGGGAGGAGAAAATGAACCCATTTAAAAAAGCCACTGTCGTATTGGCCTTGTTGATATTTCCTCTGAGTGTTTTCG
>JAANXI010000174.1 GCA_018263365.1 Fidelibacterota bacterium
GAATCCGCCGCCGTTGTAGCGCACGTCGATAATCAGTCCCTGCTTCCGGATCTGCGGATAGTACTGCTCCACAAATTCATTGAGTCCCCGGGAGCTCATGTCTGTCAGGTAGATGTAGCCGATCTTGCCATCGGACATCTCAGCGACTTTCTCACGTTTGTTGTCGATCCATTCCCAGTGACGGAGTTCGTGCTCGTTGGCAATCGGTTCGACCGTGATGTCATGCGCACCTTTTTCCCTGGGCGAGTCGTTGACGGTCAGAATCACCTGCTTGCCGACCTTGTTCTCCAGATAGGTGTGGAAGTTTTGCTCCACATCAACCGGCACGCCATCCACTGCAATAATGTACATGCCTTCGCTGACATCAATGCCCGGTATCGTTAGTGGCGAGACGCGGTCCTCTCTGCTGTTATCGCCCTGCAGGATATTGGTAATCCGGAAATAGCCGTTTTCTGCTGCAACGTCAATTCCCAACTGACCGTATTCAACCCGATCGAGATCCGGGTAGTCTCCACCGCCCACATAGGTATGTGAGTTGGACAATTCACCAATCATCTCACCGATGACATAGTTCAGATCGAACCGATTAGCAACATAGGGGAGGAGTACTTCGTACTTCACCTTCACGGAATCCCAGTCCACGTTGTTCATCTGCGGATTGAAAAAGTAGTCCCGCTGATAGCGCCATGCTTCGTCGAAAATTTCCTGCCATTCCGCGCGGTAATCTACCCTGGCTTCCATATCGCTGAGATCCAACGCCTCTGCATCCTTGAGGTCAGCCGGTTTAGCGTCCACCAGGTAATATTCGCTTCTCTTACTAGCAATCAGATACTTGTTGTCCGGCGACATATCGTAATTGCCAGCGCCTGCCAGCATTTCCGTGGCTTCCCGTTTTTCAATATCGAACCCGTGCAGGATATTCTGTACCGGTTCAACCTTACCGTTCAAACCGTAAGTCGGATAGGAAATGTAAAATACGGCACCGCTCGCGGCATGAAGTGACCGGTAATTGTCCGCGTCAATCGGCAGCGTGACTGTCCGTTCGGCAAGGCCCTCAAAATTGATGGAAACTTCGATCGATTCGTTAGAATCCTCTTCGGTGTCCTTTTTTTCCTTCTCTACCTTCACTTCGTCACTCCGTGGCGCAAATGGATTATCAGTACCTTTTTCGAGGGTGGTCAGGTAGACGCCGGCCGTGCGATGGTAATTATAGGTAAAATCAAAACTGCCCAACGATGGATTGAAGTGCCGGTCGGACAGGAAGTAGAGATATTTCCCATCCGGATCCCAGGCCGGATTCCAGTCATTAGTGAGCTCAGAAGTTATCTGTACTGATTTTTCATTATCCAAATTGTACACATAGATGGAACTGAAATCACTGGGATGATTTTTCGAGTAGGCCAGCCATTTGCTATCCGGCGCCCAGCGATAATCCCGGATTTCCCACTGATCCGATTCGTCCACCAGTACCGGCTCTTTGTCCTCGATATCGACATACCACAGCCGGAACTCTTTATCAGAAAAGACTAACTTCTTGCTATCCGGTGACCAGAGCGGGGGATACCGGAACATCTTCGCGCCATCCGTGATGCGCACCTCTGTTGCGCCGGGCTCATCCTTGATGAGATACAGATCATCTTCGCCATGGCGATCAGAGTAATAGGCAATCCATTTCCCGTCAGGCGACCAAACAGGATATTTCTCCCGGATGCCGGGCGTTTTGGTGAGGTTGCGAATATCACCGTGCTCTTTGGGCGCCGTGTAGATGTCGCCGCGCGCCTCGAAGACGACTCGTTTGCCGGTTGGCGCAGCGTTAAACGTGGAAATCATATTTTTGGTGTCTTCCCAGCCTGGCAATGCCAGCCGCCGATCACCGGGTACCATAATCGTAAGTTTCTGCGGTTCGGTTCCGTCCTCGGTGACATCCAAGGTGTACAGATACCCGGCATTTTCAAAGATTATCTTTTCGTTTCCGGCGCTCGCCCAGCGGACGTCGTATTCCTCAAAGAAGGTGCGTTGCGTCAATTCACCGGAGTTCAAATCATATTCCCAGATGTTGGCACGCCCGGGCGTTTTTTGATCCGGATTATCACTCGATGGCCTGTCCGACGTAAAGAAAATTTTGTCACCGATCCACATCGGTTCGGTATCGGTGCCGACCCAATCGGTGATCTGTTCCACCGTGTTGTTCGGGAAATCATAAAGCCAGATGTCCTGGGCCAGTCCGCCGGTGTACCGTTTCCACGTCCGGAAATTCCGAAACTTCCGGTTGTAGGCGATCTTGGTACCATCACCGTTGAAGGAGGTCAATCCACCTTTTGGCAAGGCTAACTGTTCAGGTGTACCGCCATCGATGGAAACCGAATACATCTGGCCGAACCACGTGTGAAACGTAGAGCGGCGCGAGAGAAACAGGATATGTCTGCCATCCGGGTACCAGTCCAGTACCATATTTTCCGGCCCGCTGCGCTCGCTGAGGCCTTTAAACGGCTGCAAATAGGTGAGTTGTTTCGGCTCGCCGCCCTCCGAAGGGAGAGCAAACACATTATCCTTGCCATCATATTGCCCGGTGAAGGCAATCCACTGACCATCTGGAGAGAATTTGGGCATCAGCTCCACGCCGGCATGAGTGGTGAGTTTTCGGGCGGTTCCGCCGTCAGCATCGACCGTCCAGAGATCACCGCCGTACATAAAGACCACCTGGTTTCCATGGATATCAGGAAATCGAAGCAACCGTCCCTCTTCCGCGGATTGCAGCGTAAAGGGCACGAGGAGTATTAAAAATATCAGAGAAGTGAATAAACGTCGCATCACAAATGGACTCCTTTCTATGGAATGTTTACCCGGTGAGGTGGTGTCGATAAAATATCCAACCTGGGGAAAATTTCCAACGATGAAAACCAGTATTTCAGGCGCCCCGCATCCTGCAGCGCATCTTGATTCCCATCCGGGGTGTCTCTATATTTTTGCACTCACAATTTGATTTGAAACAGGAGGGAAATATAATGGCACAGTATTGGATGATCGTCGGCAGTGAAGGGAATTTCGAGGCGACCAAAGATCGCAATTTTTCTGTGCAGGGTGTGAAGTCGCGTCACCGGAAAAAAGCGATGGAGATGCAGCCAGAAGATAAACTAATTAATTACGTCACCGGTATCCAGAAATTCGCCGGGATGGCAGAAGTGACGTCGACTTTCTTCGAGAGCGACGAGGAGATCTGGATATCCAAGAAAAAGGACGAGAACTATCCGCGGCGTGTGGAGATCAAACCGGAATTGATCCTGGATAAAGAAGATTGGGTCGACTCGGAAGTCTTCAAAGATAAGCTCGAATACATCCAGAAATGGCCGGAAGAGCATTGGAAACTGGCGTTCCGCGGAAATGTGCATAACCTGCCAGAAGAGGATTATCATACCGTGAAGTCAATATTGAGCGACGCGGCGAAGTAAAAATCTATGGACGCAGCCGATAGCAAAAAAGTGTTGAAAATGATCCCGTACGGGATGTTCGTGTGTACGACCAAATCCCATGATGAAATCGCGGCCAGCACTGTCACCTGGGTAACGCAGTGCTCGTTTAAACCGCCATTACTTACGGTGGCCATCAAGGCTGACACGAAAATCTATGATATTCTGAAGGCGGCCGGCCGGTTTGCGCTGCATGTGGTGCCCGCCGGAGAAAAAAAGTTAGCCAGCCGCTTCTTTCGTCCGGCAACGGTTGAGGAGAGTCGCATTAATGGCGTGCCGTTTACCATGGATAATGAATACGATTTACCAATTCTGGATAGCACGCCGGCCCATCTGATCTGCGAAATCAAGAGAATCCCTGAAATCGGCGACCATCACCTGTTCATCGCCGAAATAGTTGATGCAGTGTTCCGAAAGGAGATGGAATCGCTGCTCCTACAAGATACCGGTTGGCGTTACAGCGGGTAAGCCGTTATATTATCTTATCAAATTTTTTTTAGCAGGAGATTATATTTGTCCCGTGTAGAATTATTAATCAAATATTTTTTCCGGGAATTCCGGCGTCTACCCTTCGACAAGCTCCCGTCAAAAGCCGGGTTAAAAACAGGGTGACGCCTAGTTAAGTCACTCTCTGATATATCGGAGCAGGCTTGAGCTCGTCGCTCCAGCAGATGTCTCTGGTGAGGAAGAGTGGCTGATGCCTATATAATTATGAAACCTGTCAAGATATTTTAATCCAAAGGAGCGGACATGAATCCAACTGGTAATCTCTTTGGAATGCTGCTGTATATTCTCGTCTTTTTCCTCTCACTCGGAGTTTTCGCGTATCTTATTTATCGGCGATTGGCTGTGTTGCGGCTTGCTGAGGCACAGGATCGCTTCGACCGGCCGTGGCAGCGAATTAAAAATGTATTCACCGTGGCGTTCGGCCAAAAGAAGATCCTGAAAAAACGATACATCGCTCCGGGGCTGATGCACGCATTTATTTTCTGGGGCTTTATTGCGGTTGCAATTAATACCATTCACCTTGTCGGGCAGGGCTTTGCACCGAACTTTTATATTCCCGGATTTGCGCCGGATCAACCCGTGGGACAGTTTTATCTCGTGTTTCGTGATACCTTTGAACTGATCGTTTCTGTTGCCGTGCTTTTTGCGTTCTATCGCAGATTTTTTGTAAAACCCAAGCGGCTCACGCTTTCATTCGATGCGAATATGGTCCTCGGGTTGATTTTCATCCTGATGGTTACCGATTTCATCCTCGGTGGCGCCAGTATTGCCAACGGGCATTTCGAGGGACCAACGTACATGGGACACCTGTTCGCGGGCTGGTTCAACAATTATTCACAGGCGACGAATATCGTCATCTACAATGTGGCATGGTGGCTGCACATTTTTGCGCTCTTTTTCTTCATGGACTGGCTGCCGATATCCAAGCATTTCCACGTGGTTACCGCGTTGTTCAACGTGTATTTCGGTGCGCTGGAAAAAGGCGCACTCCAGCCCATGGATTTCGAGGAACTGGAACACTTCGGCGTGAGCGAAGTCCACCACCACGGGTGGAAGAGCCTGCTGGATGTCTATACGTGTACGGAATGCGGTCGCTGTCAGGATGCGTGTCCCGCTTTTGCCACTGGCAAGGAGCTGAATCCCAAAGAGATTAACATCCATACAAGGGAATACATCGACGAGCATGAAAGTACGCTCGTAAGCATGCTGAAGCAAAACATCCGCTCCAACGGAAATGGCAATGGCGAGGCAACATCGATCGAAGGCCCGGCCTTCGTGGGCGATATCATCAAAGAAAACGTGCTGTGGGCATGCACGACTTGTAAAGCGTGTGAAGAAGCCTGTCCGCTGAACATCGAGTTCATTGATCGCATCGTGGATATGCGACGCAGTCTGGTGTTGGAAGAGGCGAAAATTGAGAAACAGGTTGCCACCACGTTCAAGAACATGGAGAACCAGCAGAATCCCTGGGGACTGGCAGGCTCTACCAGAGAAGAGTGGACGGAAGGTCTCGATGTCCCACGGATATCCGGCGTCGATCCGGACGAACTGGAGGTCGTCTACTGGATTGGCTGTGCCGGTGCGTTCGATGACCGGGCGAAGCAGGTTTCAAAAGCGATGGTGAAAATACTGAATGCTGCCGGAGTGAAGTACGCTATCCTTGGAAAGAAAGAAGTCTGCACCGGCGATCCGGCGCGGCGCATCGGCAACGAATACGTCTTCCAGATGCTGGCGGAGCAGAATATCGAGACGTTCAAAGAATACAATATTTCGACACTGCTGACCCAATGTCCGCACTGTTTTAACACCTTCGCGAACGAGTATCCGCAGTTCGGCGGCGAGTATGAAGTCATACATCATACTACCTTTGTGAAAAATCTGATTGAGCAGGGTCGGTTGACACTCACCAAGCCACGCGCCCAGCGGATTACCTATCATGACTCGTGCTACCTTGGACGTCATAACGATATTTATGCTGATCCGCGCGATCTACTGCTGGCCATCCCGGATGTGGAAGTCGTCGAGATGGAGAACAGTAAGGAGAACGGTTTCTGCTGCGGCGCCGGCGGCGGCCGGATGTGGATGGAGGAGACTGAAGGTCATACCAAGGTCAACAATGAGCGTGTGAACCAGGCGGCGGCTGTTAGCCCGGATACGGTAGGAACGGCCTGTCCGTTCTGTGCAACGATGATTAGCGACGGGATCAATGAGAACGGTCTCGCAGATCAAATGGACACGGAGGATATCATCCAGATGGTCGCCGGTTCGATTTAATGACTACTCTAACTGTAGAGGTTACAAGGAAATAAGGAGTCAGAAATATTGCGTATTACGCAATGTTAAAAGGCACTGTCTTCGCGTTAAGGCTTGGTCGATTCAGATCCCACGCAATACGCAGTATGTAATACTCAGACACGCTTCTACTCAAACCCTCAAACACCTGAACACTCTAACACTGAGTTAGTCAATGAAAGTCTCTGACATAGAAATTCGGGAATATTTTGCTGCCCGGGAAAGATATGATGAAGAAGAATTGGATATCCCTGAATTGACATTGGAACAAAAATTAGATCTTATGGATGCTATGTATCAGTTGAGTGTCGAACTTGGAAAGTTTCCTCCTGAGGACCCGTTGGAGGGAATTGAGACGAAAATCGAACTCGCAAGGATTATTAACAGTGTTTCGACAACTCCTTAAAACTATTGCACAAATCCTGGAAAATTCGAGTATTCCATATATGGTGATTGGCGGACAGGCCGTCCTTCTTTATGGGGAACCCCGCCAGACACGAGATATTGATATTACTCTTGGCATCGATTTCGACCAATCAGATAGAATTACAGATATCCTGCAAGAGACGAACTTTGAGCTTCTGATTAAAGAATCGGAAGAAAAAGAGTTTGTGCGGAGGACGCGTGTTTTACCTATACTTGAACCAGAATCAGGAATTCGAATCGATTTTATTTTCTCATTCACTCCTTATGAAAGACAGGCTATTGATCGGGCGGAGCATATCGATATAGATGATGTACAGGTTAGATTTGCAACGGTTGAAGATGTTATAATTCACAAAATATTTTCCGGAAGGCCTCGGGATATTGAAGATGCCAGATCAATCAGACGGAAAAATGAATTTGATGAAACCTATGTTCGGCAATGGCTCCAGACATTTGAACAATCGCTGCAAAAAGATTTCTTATCAATCTTTGAGTCAATCTTAGAATCTTAGATAAACCTAAATTGAGCGATTGTTGTGGATGAGATGTGCCAAGATGTTGAGATGAAAAGGGTTTGCGAAACCGGAGGCATACCCGGAGGGTCTGTTGAGGATTTCGCGGAGCCTTAGCGCGCAACAGATTGGTGCAGGTCGCCACATAAAATCGCTTAATTTAGGTTATAATCAGTGAAACGCAATGAATCTGTTAGGTCAATTGAAAAGGATTTGTAAAAGGAGTCAGGAGTGCTCATAGATCTTTCCGATATCACGAAGGTATACGATTTAGGTCAGGAAAAGGTACACGCCCTGCGTGGTGTGGACCTGGAAATCCGGCATAATGAATATGTGTCCATTATGGGGCCGTCCGGCTCGGGGAAATCCACGTTGATGAATATCATCGGGTGTTTGGATGTCCCGACGGAAGGCGAATATAAACTGGAAGACGTCTCCGTCCACACCATGACAGACAGCGAATTAGCACGTATCCGCAATCAAAAAATCGGGTTTGTGTTTCAGACGTTTAACCTGCTGCCCCGCGCGAATGCTCTCCATAATGTGGAATTACCCTTAATTTACAGTGGAATGTCCAAAAAAGATCGGCGTGAGCGGGCGGAAGAATCGTTGACAAAGGTGGGTTTGGGTGATCGGATGCAACATAAACCGTCCGAATTGTCCGGTGGACAGCGTCAACGTGTGGCCATCGCCCGGGCGCTGGCGAATAATCCCTCGATCATTCTTGCCGACGAGCCGACCGGAAATCTTGATTCCAAAACAGGCGTCGAGATTATGGAGATCCTGGACAAACTCCATGCGGCCGGCAACACTATTATCCTGGTGACCCACGAAGCGATTATCGCAGAATTCGCCAACCGGAGCGTCCATATTCTGGACGGCCTGATAGATCAGGACAAGTTAACAAGAAACGGTAAAAAAGCTGCACAGGCGTAGCCGATGAGAAATCTGCTGGAAAGCACCAAGATAGCGCTCCAGGCCCTGTGGAGCCATAAACTGCGGGCGATCCTCACAACGCTGGGTATTGTCATCGGCGTGATAACCGTGGTGGGAATTATCTCCATTATCGAGGGCCTGAATCAGGGATTTGCCAAGCAGATTTCATCCTTGGGATCGGACGTGCTGTACATCGATCGGTATCCATGGGTGAATACGAGTCATGAGGAGTGGATGCGCATTCGGGGCCGTCCCCGCATTACTCTTGATCATTACGAATATATCACTCAGCACTCGACCCACGCGAAAAAGGTGATACCCCAGGTGACGACACGCGCTGAAGTCTCCCGGCGGGAACATGCGTTAGAAAGAGTGACAGTCACCGGTACTAAT
>JAANXI010000175.1 GCA_018263365.1 Fidelibacterota bacterium
TACAGATCAGAATCAATTCTCGGGGACTGGATACCTCTCGGTTTACGATTCCGAACAAAGGGTAAAACATGTATATACAAATCGTGATTCCCTGGAATATTCTCTTCCCGGCTCCCGGATTTTTTATGGACCAGTCGGCATCTCTCAGGGCCAATTTGGCGGTGAGTTTCTGATCCCCAAAGATATCAATTATACCGGCGATGCCGGAAAAATGCTTTTCCTGTACCAGGGTGCGGATGCGGATAGCAGCATTACGGGAGCGGGAATACAACGCCCCATTTCATTTCGGGGGACGGCTACCGGCGTGTCGGACACCGAACCGCCACAAATTACCGTAGATTTCCAGGGCTATAACTTTCAATCCGGAGATGTAATTCCAACGACTGCGGTTCTTGACGTGGCCTTGGCTGATTCATTCGGCCTCAACCTGACAGGCAGTGTCGGCCATCAGTTGAAATTGCTAGTGGATGGTCCTGTTACCAGGGAGTTCAATCTCACCGAATTTTTCTCCTATGATCTGGATAGTTATCAGGAAGGCCACGCCGTCTATCCATTGACCGACCTGGAACCGGGCCAATACACCTTTACTATCCGGGCGTGGGATACCTCCAACAATCTTGCAGTGCAAACGGTGGATGTCACGTTGATCGAGGGAGGTGATTTCGCCGTTTCACAGGTCTACAATTATCCGAATCCCATGCGGAAATCTACAAAATTCACGTTTTCGCTCAGCGAACCCGGCGCCGTCTCAATTACTGTCTATACCCTTGCCGGGCAACCGGTGACTACTCTGAAGAATACCTATTCTCAAGCGGGATTCCACACCATTCACTGGGATGGCCAGGATGAATTCGGCGCGCCGGTGGCCAACGGAATGTACCTATATCGGGTCACCGCCCACGCCAATCAATCCGAGAACTCGGACCGGGTGATTGGGAAACTGGCAATCACGCGGTAGCTGTTTCAAACAAATGTCCGTCCACGAAATGCTACCCGATATTGATCGCCCGGTTATTCTTGCCTCCCGGTCTCCCAGACGATCCAATTTGTTGAAACAAATCGGGCTGGATTTTACGGTGCAGCCCGCTGATGTTAACGAAGCCAAATTTGGGTCCACAGAAAAATCTCCGGAAGAACTCGCTGTATTACTCGCGTCCAAAAAAGCTGAAGTTATAGCCAAAGAGCAGTTTTCTTCTTCCATTATTATAGGCGCAGATACCATTGTTTGCATTGGAGAAACCATTCTGGGAAAACCATCCAACCGGGGAGAGGCCAAATCAACCTTACGACATCTCTCCAGTCGAAGTCACGAGGTTATTACCGGCGTTGCAATAATGAAAGCACCGGAACTCCAGGAAATCACCTTTTCGGAAACCACCGAAGTGCATTTTCGTGAACTGTCCGACCAGGAAATGGACGCGTATATCAATACCGGGGAGCCTATGGACAAAGCCGGTGCCTATGGCATTCAAGGATTCGGCGCCCTGCTCGTTGATTACATCCATGGGGATTATAATAATGTCGTCGGATTTCCGTTGGCCGCATTTTACCGGTATTTCCGCCAATTTGTTGAATAGACCAACTTCTTATTGTGGCTCTGTCTATCTTTGCTTATTGTTTTTCACGTTAATTTCTATTAATTAATGGCATCACAGAGAAAATTGCACCATCGGTGCAAAGGCACTTTGCTCTTGGCTGAGATTTCGTTATACTTTTTGTTGATTTTTACGGACACCCCAGGGAGCCTACATGAAAAATTTTTTCCAGGAATTTAAGGAGCACAGAGAAAAACAGTCCATCACGCTGAAGGAGATCTCCGCGCGAACGAAAATTAACGTGCGGTTTCTCCAGGCTATTGAAGAGGGCGAATTCGATGTACTTCCTGAAACATATATGCGACTGTTCTTGCGCGCTTATGCCGTGGAAATTGGCATTGATCCCGACGAGGCGATCGAAAAGCTGGAACTCTACCAGGGTACTATCACCGAACCGCGCCCCAAATCCGAAAAAAAATCCAAAGAATTTGGTGACGAGCCGGAATCCAGCGAAACGCATACCACCCCGCCAATCGATCTGAAACCTAAAAACAAGTTCAACTGGAAACGTACGCTCATAGTGCTGGCAGTGGCTGCGTTTGCCATCTGGGTGATCAAATCGTATGTGGACAGTACCAGCATTACGGAAACTCCACAGCCTGTTGCCTCTCCGGGAACGACGTCTCAATCCGAAACAACCCAGCCGAGCGAGGCAAAAATCTCTGAAGAGCAGTTTGAGCAGGGAACGGTAGTGGACGAATCCCAACAATCAGTTCGCTCCACCGCACCAAACCAGCAGATTGTGCTCGTACTGAGCGCTGTCGACCGGACATGGGTGAGAGTACGACGGGATACCTTGCCCAGCCAAGAATTCACCTTTTTACCGCAAGACAGCCGAACCTGGCGGGCGAACGAGCGCATTGAAATATTGATTGGAAATTCAGCCGGAGTTAATTTAGTCCTCAATGGTGAACCGCTGGGCGAACTTGGTGCTCCCAACACCGTGACTAACCTGGTAATTAACCGCGAGGGCGTCGTGAACAAACGCACCGTCGTATCTCAATCGAATACCCCGGATACAACAAACACCTCATAATATTCCCGGTGAAGTCCACACTACCGGAAAACCTCGGAAATCATAGACCTCATCAGTTTGGTTTGACCACATAAATTTTTTACCCACCTCCCCCACATTTTCTGTAGTCAATACTTAAAAATTCACCGATTATTTCAAATTTTCCGCCTTAGGAAACATTTGTACACTTTTTGTTCACTTTCCATATTATCACCACTTACCGCAATCGACTTAAAAGAATAAGTGAGTATCCCGTATTTTATTTTTTGTTTAATTCTTGACATCCTTAAATTCGTAGTGTATAATTGTGGGTAATAGTGGGTAATTGTCCCAACCACTAATCCGAGAAGAGCAAAATGGCGTCACGGACGAACACTTTTTCAGGTCAGTATCAGTATTCGATCGACAGTAAAGGTCGGATCAATGTGCCTGCAAAGTTTCGACAATCCCTGTCTCCCGATTCCGATGATACGTTTGTTATCACCCGCGGACTTGATCCCTGTCTCTGGATTTATCCTCTGGAGGAATGGGAGCGCATTGAAGACAACCTGCGCAATCTTTCTTTTTTACGTCCAAAAGAACGCCAGTTTATTCGACAAATTGTGCGCTGGGCAACTCCGGCGAAATATGACAAACAAGGTCGTATCACAATTCCCTCTACTTTGCTCGAGATTGCAGATTTGCAGGACAATGCGATCATCATCGGATATTTGAATAAAATTGAAGTCTGGAATCCGGACAATCTCGAATCTGAAGCGGCCGAAGTGGATTTCTCTGATGAGGAATACGAAAGTTTGGCCACTCAGAATCAAATAAGGCTGTAACTCGTGACATGAACCGCATTCACATTCCGGTTCTTTTGGACGAGACAATCGAGTGGCTGTTAACCCGGCGTGATGGCGTGTACGTTGACGCCACCATTGGAGCGGGAGGGCACAGCCAGGCATTACTAAAACATCTGGACAGCGGTGCCACACTTGTGGGTATCGACGCAGATGGGACAATTTTGGATCATGCGGCGGCAGCACTGAAGGAATTTCCCCAGCGGATTCTGCTGGCGGAAACGAACTTTAGTCATGTAACAGCCGTGCTGAAAAGCCAGCACATTACAGGGATAGACGGGATACTCATGGACCTTGGCATCTCCTCTCTTCAAATCGATGAGGCGAAACGCGGATTTTCCTATCAGCAGGAAGGACCGCTGGATATGCGCTTTGCGGAGGACGCCACGGAAACGGCGGCAAAAGTCATTAATACAGCCAGCGAGGAAAAAATCGCCTCTATTATAAAGGAATACGGCGAAGAGCGATATGCGAAGTCTATCGCACGGGCCATTATCACCAATCGTCCCATGGAAACTACGACTGATCTACGCGCGGCCATCGAAACGGTGACGCCAGAACCGTATCGGATTAAAACGTTGGCCCGCGTATTTCAGTCGATTCGTATTCATGTAAACCGCGAACTGGAAATGCTCAAACAGACGCTTCATGCAGTACTACCCTATTTGCATTCCGGCGGCAGAATGGTGGTGATTGCCTATCATTCACTGGAAGATCGAATTGTGAAGCAGTTCTCCAAATGGGCGGAGAGCGATTGTGTGTGTCCGCCGGAGCTGCCCCAGTGTATGTGTGACAAGGAGCAGGAGTTAAAAATTCTCACCCGAAGTATTGTGCGTCCATCAGATGAGGAAATCGAACGGAACCCGCGAGCCAGAAGCGCCCGGCTCCGGGCAGCGGAGAAGGTATAATGGCTGCCTCTAAAAAAACCTCCGATGATATGTTCTTCACCATGTCCTTTATGGTAGTGGTTGCTTTGCTCATTGGACTGTTTCTTGGATATCTCTGGGTGCATAACGCTGTGACAAAAACAATTAAGGAAAATATGGCTCTCCGGAAATTGGAGCAGCAATTGGATAATCAAAACCGGGAACTCCGGAGCGAATTGACCAACCTCTCCCGCGGCGATCGGATCAAGCGAATCGCCCGGACTGAACTGGGGATGGTCACACCCGAACCGGAATCTCTGGTCGTGTTCATCGACGGCGAATTCTATGAATCAAAAAGATTAAACCAATAAAATGAGTCCCCGCGACGATATTTTTTCCGGACGGTTTCTCGTTATTTTAACAGGATCGTTGCTTCTCTGGGTCCTGCTAGTGGGTAAACTATACGTCGTTCAGGTTGCCCAGGGAGACCAGTACAGAGCGCTGGGAAAACGGCAGGCGGAAAACCGGGAACCGATCCCTCCTATCCGCGGCAATATTTATGATCGACATCACAAGCAGCTCACGATGAACATTCCGCAATACTCGTTTGGCGCCCATCCGTATCTTATTGAAAACAAAAATACACTCGCGGCACAGTTTGCCAAGGTGTTCGGCAGTTCTACCTCCTTTTACCTTAATCGCTTAAACTCCTCTGCCCCGTTTGTCTGGCTGGAGCGCAACGTAGAAAAGTCCCGGGCGGAGCCGTTTTTGAATTATTCGGGACGCGGCCTGGTCACCATTGTCGACCGGGAACGGTACTATCCATACAAGGAACTAGCCTCTCAGATTATCGGATTTACCAATGTGGATGGGGTGGGGATCAATGGAGTGGAGGCACAATTCGACTCGCTGCTCAAGGGCAAGCCTGGCTGGACTATCCTGCGTAAGGATGGCCTGGGGAGCAGCATGCCAAGCCCCCGGTTTCCGTCAATTGAACCGGTCGACGGCTACGACATTGACCTGACCATTGATTTCGAATACCAGACCATACTCGAAGAGGCGCTGGGCCAAGGGCTAAAAAAATATAACGCCCAGTCCGGGATGGCCCTCCTGATGAATCCCGGTAACGGGGCAATTCTCGGGATGACGTCCCTTCCCTCGTACAACCCCAATAATGTTTCCAGAGCCAATCCGGCCAATATAAAAAATCGGGTCATCACCAACATTTACGAGCCGGGATCGACGTTCAAAATCGTAACCGCGACAGCCGCGTTAGCGGAAGATGTCGTCTCCATGTCGGACATCTTTTTCTGTGAGCAGGGTGAAATTCAAATCGAGGGAGAAACCATCCACGATTGGAAACCGTATGGCTGGCTGACTTTTGAGGATGTCATTGTCAAATCCAGTAATGTGGGCACAATTAAAATTGCGGAAAAAGTTGGCCAGGAGCGGCTATACCGCTACTTGCGTAAATTCGGAATCGGCACCAGAACCGGCATCGATTTAGCCGGTGAGGTGCCCGGCATCACCCATCTGTTAGACAAATGGACGGAAATTTCTACCGCCAGTGTCGCTATTGGGCACGAGGTTTCAGTGACGGCGCTGCAGTTGGCAAACGCATTTGCCGCCGTCGCCAATGACGGATATCTGATGGAACCGTACATCGTTGATAAGGTGTACAACCAGTCCGGTAAAGTGATGTACCAGGCGGAACCCACCGTTATTCGTCAGGTCGCCAGTCCCGAGACTATGCAAAAAGTCAAAGAGATCCTGGAGCAAGTGGTGGTGCGCGGCACAGGCGAAAATGCCCATATTGATGGCATTCGCATCGCCGGGAAAACGGGCACGGCTCAAAAATCCATTGATGGCGAATATTCCGACACGGAGTACGTTTCCTCGTTTATCGGCTTTCTGCCGGTAGGAGAACCGAAACTGTTGTGTGCAGTTATCCTGGATTCACCGGATTTCGGCCAGCACTGGGGCGGATACGCGGCGGCGCCAATCGTCAAAAATATCTTTTCACAGATTATCAATTCGACTGACCGCTACTTCATCGCTGACGATGCGAGACAGCCAACTCCAAAATCAATGGACACCCTAAATCATACGGAGGTGCAAACAGCCTCCAATTCCCCGGTTGCACTCACCACGCAAATGATCTTTGATCCGGAAAAACCGAAGGCAGAGATCAAGCAGCAAAAGAGTGATAGAATGCCGGATGTTCGGCAGATGAGCTTACGCAAGGCTATCGTCCGGCTGTATGAAATGGACCTAAAAGTAGAGATATCCGGCTACGGCAAAGTCGTGCGGCAAAGTCCGCGGCCGGGTGCGCATATTAACAAAGGAACAACCGTATACCTGGAACTCGCGAGCTGATTCAATGGAACGAGACCTGACACAACTGCTGGAGGGAACTGACTTCGTGGGACCAGAGGGTGTCACTGTCACTGGTTTCACCAGCGATTCCCGGGATGTCCGGGATGTCCGGGACGGTTTTGTATTCATCGCCGTACCGGGCTTCCGGACAGACGGTCATGAATATATACCACAGGCAATTGATCGGGGAGCAGCAGCGATTGTCCTGGAAAACATGACAGATACGCAGGGCGTGCCCACCTATCAAGTGCCGTCTTCGAGGCGGGCACTCTCCCGGATTGCTGCTGCATGGTTCGATTTTCCCGCCTCCCAGATGAAAATAATTGGCATTACCGGAACGAACGGTAAAACCACGATAACGAATATTCTGCGCACGATTTTTACGACGGCGGGCATGAATGCCGCGTCCATCGGGACGCTGGGCTATACCATTGGTGAGCAATTCTATCCCACAACGTTGACCACTCCGGATGCGCCGGAATTGCACGAGCGCCTTGCGGAGATGGTCGAAGCCGACACAGAAATAGTTGCGATGGAAATATCCTCTCACGCACTGGCGCTTGAACGGGTAGTCGATATTCCGGTTGAGACGGCAGTCTTTACGAATCTCGGCGAAGATCATTACGAGTTCCATAATACGAGGGAAGCCTATCGCGCCGCCAAGGGAAACCTGTTTAGCAGATTGCCTGATTCGGGCCACGCTGTACTGAATTACGACAGTCCGGAATATGTCTGGTTTGTCGAGAATTGTGGCGGCTCTGTCCACTCCTATTCCCTGCAAAGCCAGGATGCGGATTACTATTACCGCGATTATACTGCCGATTTCACGGGTGGGCAAGGAACCGTTCAAACCCCCTACAATGAATTTGAGATTTCCACGCGACTGCTTGGCAGATACAACCTGTCCAATATATTGGCAGCCATTGCAGTGGCGGAAATCCACGGCGTAGATATCTCTTCGATCGGGGAGGGTGTCGGTTCCATTTCCCACGTGGCCGGACGGCTTGAGTTAGTGGAGACCGGCGATGAATTCCCCCGGGTCTACGTGGATTACGCCCATACGCCGGACGCCCTGGAATCAACGTTAACTGAGGTAGTTTATCTGAAAAACAGTACCCCCGAACCCGCACAGGTCATCGTGGTTTTCGGCTGCGGCGGGAATCGCGACAAGGCAAAGCGGCCAAAGATGGGCGCTATTGCAGAAAAGCTCGCTGATCGGGTGATCGTGACCAGCGATAATCCCAGGGATGAAAATCCGCTGGACATTATTGAGGACATTCAGTCAGGAATGGCACGGGAGGATACGATTATCGAGCCTGATCGCGAAAAAGCTATTTATAAGGCATTGGCCTTAAGTACACCGAACGATTTCGTGCTCATCGCCGGAAAAGGTCACGAGGATTATCAGATTATTGGCGATGATAGAATTGATTTCGATGATAAGGTGGTCGTGCAACAAGCCATAGAGGACTTGCAGACTCCATGATCACATGGGATGACATCCAGGCGTTGAAACCTCTCCGGACGCAAAATCTTCCGAAAGAGGAGTCGATTCGGGGCGCGGATATCGACAGCCGCCGAATGGACGAGGGCATGATTTTTATCGCCCGACGCGGCGAGGAGAGGGACGGGCATGAGTACATCCGCCCTGCCCTGCAGTCCGGCGCTGTCGCAGCGATCATAGAGCAACGGTGGTTTCAGGATGCAGAGGATATTAATGATCTCCCGTTAATCGTAGTAACCGATGCCGATCAGGCGCTTCGCGAGCTGGCAAAACAGGTGCGGAGCCGTTTTACCGGGCCGGTACTCGGTATTACCGGGAGCAATGGTAAGACAACTACAAAAGAGATGGTGGATGAGGTACTCTCTGCGAAATATAACGTGCTTTCTACTCCCGGTAATTTTAACAATCTCTGGGGATTGCCACTGGCAATTCTCCGCACGAAACCGGAGCACGACTTCTGGGTCCTGGAGCACGGGATGAACACCACCGGTGAAATCGCTGCCCTCTGCGATATTTCCAGGCCCACCTGTGGCCTTATCACCACCATCGCCGAAAGCCACACCAAATTTTTCAACTCACTGGATGAAATCGCAGCGGAGAAGCTCTCACTGTTTAACGCCGTACCATCTAATGGTGTGATTTTCAAAAACCGCGACAACCCGTATACCGCCAACTACTATTCCGAAAATAAGATCGCGATTACCTACGGTACGGAGTCTAAAGCAAACTATACCGGACAGATTGCATCTGTCGACGCCTACAGTCGGGTTCAATGCCACATCGATAAAATCGGAAAGGTCAAACTGCGTGTTCCCGGTATGTTCCAGCTGATAAATGCGCTTGCCGCCGCAACGGTCGGTTTGACTTTCGGCATCCCTGCGCCACAGGTTAAAGAACAACTGGAAAATTTCAGTGGTGTGCCCGGTCGCGTAAACATCCTCGAGAAAAGGCAGTGTACGGTTATCGACGATACGTATAATGCCAATCCATCATCAATGCGCGAGGCGGTTGATATCCTGGCAAAGATGCCGACCGGCAATCGCCGGATTGCTATCCTTGGCGATATGCTTGAGCTAAACAGCACCACTGAGCAGCATCATTACGAAATCGGCGAATATCTGGCAAATCACCGCATAGATGTGGTTGTAGGTGTCGGCTCGCACTCCGAACATATTATTGAAGGGGTCCGGGAGCATTCCGATGCGAGAACTTTCCATTTTCCGGACTATGCCGCCTGTATGGACCGGCTTGGAGACATTGTAAACGCCGGGGATATTGTTCTGGTCAAAGGCTCGCACGGGATTCACCTCGAAAACGTGGTGGAGGCGCTCTGATGCTGTATCACCTGTTATATCCGCTGCGGGAGTATGTTTCCGGACTGAATATTTTCCAGTATATCACATTCCGGGCCGGTGCGGCCGCAATCACTGCCTTGTTTATCGCATTTATTGTTGGACCGTGGATTATCAGGAAACTCCAGTCTCACAGCATCGGAGAGGAAATCCGGAGGGAAGGCCCGGAAACGCATTACGAAAAACACGGCACGCCAACCATGGGAGGCCTCATTATCCTCCTGGCAACGGTCATCCCAACGCTCCTGTTCGCAAACCTGCAAAACATTTATATCTACATGATACTTCTGGCGACGGTCTGGATGGGGGGCATCGGGTTTTTGGACGATTACCTCAAGGTCGTAAAAAAGTTGCCTGACGGGCTGGTTGCCAAGTACAAACTTTTGGGACAGCTCACACTGGGGATCGTCATCGGAGCCTGGATTTATACCGAACCGGCCTTTGTCGATTTCCGGAGCGCCACTACTGTCCCCTTCTTCAAGAACCTGGAAATCGATTTCGGCTTTATGTACATCCCGGTGGTAGCAATGGTGATCGCTGGGACGTCCAATGCGGTGAATCTTACCGACGGTTTGGACGGCCTGGCCACTGGACTGCTGGCAATCAGTACCCTGGCGTTTGCCGTCATCGCCTATATCTCCGGTCGGGTGGACTTCAGCGACTATCTGAACATCATTTATCTACCTGGAGCCGGAGAACTGACGATCTATTGTACCGCCCTCATGGGTGGCTTACTGGGATTCCTCTGGTTCAATGCGAATCCGGCGATGGTTTTTATGGGCGACACGGGAGCGCTGGCAGGTGGTGCGGCGCTGGGGACCATTGCGGTGTTGGTGCGTAAAGAACTATTGTTGGTCATCATCGGTGGACTATTTGTTGCGGAGGCCCTTTCTGTTATCATGCAAACGGCTTATTTCCGTTGGACGAAAAACCGCACCGGCACGGGAAAGCGGCTATTCAGAATGGCGCCGCTGCATCATCATTTTGAGCTGAAGGGCTGGAAGGAAAATCAGGTGGTAGTGCGTTTCTGGATCATTGGAATACTGCTGGCGTTGCTCTCGCTGACCACCTTCAAAATCAGGTGATTGCCATGCGACAACAAGACAAAATACAATCGCTTGAAAGCAGCCGGGTTATTGTGCTGGGCGCACAGCGGAGCGGTCTGGCCGCCGCACAATTATTAAATCACTGGGGTGCCTCTGTTTTGATCTCGGATATCGCCACAGATGTCCTCTCGGAAGATGTTTTACGCAAACTGGAGAGCATTGGCATCGAATATGAGCTTGGCGGACACTCGGAAAAGGTGTTTAATGCGGACCTGGTGATCGTTTCGCCCGGTATTCCGAACTCCGCATCGGTCATCAAGGATTTGGAAGTCAGACAGATTCCAATGATTTCAGAGGTGGAACTGGCGTCTTGGTTTGTGGATTCGCCGGTCATCGGAATTACAGGTTCCAACGGAAAAACGACAACGAGCACACTGGTGTCCCAGTTTCTCGATATCAAAGATACCGATCCAGCGCTTGTCGGTAATATTGGCAACCCGTTTGCCAATGAATTGCTGGATTATGATGAGAACGACTCAAAAAAAAAATTTTCGTAGTTGAAATGAGCAGCTTTCAGTTAGAACGGATACCGACCTTGCGACCGGATGTGGGAGTGATCCTGAACATCACTCCGGACCATCTCGATCGGTATGACTCCTTTGAGGCATATCGCGATGCGAAGATGAACATCACTGCGAATCAGACTTCGGACGATATACTCGTTTACAATATGGACGATACCAATTTGACTCATATCAAAACAGATGCGCAATTAGTCGGATTTTCGATTGTTCCGGGGCGATCGAAGGCCGCATTCCGGTGGAACGGCGAACACATCGAATACAACGGAGAAAATCTCATGGTCTCCGCCGATTGTGCGCTGCGCGGGTCCCATAATCTGGCCAATATTCTCGCCGGGCTGAATGCCATTACTCCATTTATCACTCCGGGAAACACGGAGGAGTTCCTGGAGCATATCCAGAAGGTACTCCGGACATTCAGCGGCATCGAGCACCGGCTTGAGTACGTGGATACGGTTAATGGCGTCCAGTATTACAACGATTCCAAAGCCACGAACGTGGATGCGGTGAACTTCGCCATTTCCAGCTTCGATGAGCCGGTAATCCTGATTCTGGGTGGCTACGATAAAAACGGCGATTTCCCGCAGCTGATCCCGAATATCACAAAGCACGTGAAACACACCATCGCCATTGGGAAAGCCCGGGGAATGATTCAGGAGGCTCTATCGATTGACGTAGATGTGGAAATGTGCGCCGATTTAGCAGAGGCAATTCAATCCGCTACTGCAATCGCAAAATCCGGGGATGTGGTGCTCCTCTCCCCTGCCTGCGCCAGCTTCGATCAGTATGAGAACTACGAGCACAGAGGACGACACTTTAAGGAACTGGTCAACGAAGTAGAATGATGCATAAACAGGCGACCTCATACGACCGCATGGTGTTCAGCGTCATCTTTATCCTGATCGGGATAGGGACTGTGATGCTGTACAGTTCCAGCTCCATGATCGCCGCGGAAAAGTACGGAAATTCCGGTTTTTTCCTTCAGCGCCACGCGATGCGACTACTCCTTGGGATGATTGCAATGTTCATAATGATGCGCTTTGATTATCACAACCTGAAAAAGGTCTCTCCATTGATTTATGTCGGGAGCATACTGCTGCTGCTAATCACGCTGGGCTACTACTGGTCGAACAATATCGATACCCCGGCCCGTTGGCTTCCGCTGGGATTTTTCAGCCTGCAGACCTCCGATGTGGCCAAGTACGGAATCATCATTTATCTGTCGGCCTATCTCAGCCGGCAGCAGGGGACAATCAGGTATTTCAAGCAGGGGCTGGGTCCTGCGCTCATTATGATAATGCTTTGTATCGGTCTGATTATCATCCAGCCGGATTTCAGCACGGCGATCACCATTGGTATCATCGCCTTTTTCCTGCTCTTTCTCGGGCGCGCCAAGATTTGGCATTTGCTCTCCTTGGTTGGCGTGTTTGGCGTTGCAGCAATCGGTATAATTCTGAGTTCACCGTATAAACTGGAGCGCGTCAAAACATTTTTAAATCCAAGCAGCGACCTGGCCGATGCAGGTTATCAGATCCAGCAGTCGCTTATCAGCCTTGGCAACGGCGGCCTGTTCGGCATGGGGCTGGGCGACAGCTATGAGAAAAACCTCTTTCTCCCGGAGCCGCACACGGACTTCATCTTTGCGATTATCGGAGAGGAGCTGGGATTTATCGGCGCGGTGGCGGTCCTATTCCTCTTTCTGCTCTTCTTCCTGCAATCACTGCGGATTGCCCGGCAGTCGAAAGACCTGTTTGGGATGTATCTCGCAGCCGGTTTAAGCGCTGCTATTTTCATCTATGCGGTGATTCACGCCGGCGTGGTGACCGGAATGCTGCCGACAACGGGGCTTCCGCTCCCGTTTATGAGTTACGGCGGCTCTCAGTTAGTAACAGGGATGGCTGCGGTCGGGGTGATTCTCAACATTTCAAGCCAGCGCAAGATGAAAAAGGAATCGCCGGTATGGTAGCGCAGAACGGACCGATTCGGATAATGTTTGCAGGCGGCGGCACTGGCGGCCATCTCTACCCCGCTATGCGTCTCGCAGAGGGGGCGCGGGTATTCGCCCAAAATCGCGGCTTACCGGATCCGGAAATTGCCTTCATCGGTAACGAAGATGGCCTTGAAGGGCGGATGCTCTCAGGCAAGGAAACCTTTTTCGCCATTGATGTCCAGAGCTTTCACCGGGGCAGTATCGCGACCATGATTACAAAGAATCTGGCATTCCTTGGAAAACTGCTGAAGAGTTATGTTCGGTCAAACGCCATCCTGGAAAAATTTGCTCCGGATATCATGGTTGGTACCGGCGGATACGTCAGCGGGCCGCCAGTCTATGCGGCGGCAAAGATGGAGATTCCGACGCTCATTCAGGAGCAGAATAGCTATCCAGGCGTAACAACGCGACTGCTTGCAAAGCACGCGCAGGAAATTCATGTGGCTTACGAGGAAGCAGCAGAGAGACTTGATAAAAAAAAAAGACAAAATTAACGGGTAATCCTGTCATGCAAATGCATCAGACCATCTCGCCGAATATTGCGAAGCAACATCTGGGCTTCGATCCGGAGAAGCCGCTGGTATTTATCCTGGGCGGCAGCCAGGGCGCTGAGTCCATCAACCGGCATATCGAGGAACATATTGACTGGTACACAACCCATGAAAAATTCTCTCTGCTCTGGCAGTGCGGCGAACGGAATCTTGAGAAATACATAGATTACGTCACGACGGATGGCTCCATTCAGGTGAAGGGTTTTATCTACGAAATGGGTATGGCCTACTCTGCCAGCGATATCATTATTGCCAGGGCGGGCGCGCTTACGATCTCCGAACTGGCAATTATCGGTAAGCCGGCCATTCTCATTCCGTTGCCGACAGCCGCCGCCAATCATCAATATCATAATGCCATGGGATACGCAAGTAATGGCGCGGCGATAGTTGTGGAGCAGGATGAACTCAAAAACGGCTTATTAGAACAATCTTTAACGGCTTTGTTAGAGACGGAAGCAAAGCGCGAGCGCATGTCCGGAAAGGCGCTGGAACACGCCAAGCCGGAAGCGACCCAGCAGATAGTTGAATCGATTTACGAATTAGCGGGATACGGCATCGATGTTTAGGAAATTCAAAAAAATACACTTCATCGGGATTGGCGGGATCGGGATGAGCGGCATCGCTGAACTCCTGCTTAACCTCAATTTCGTGGTGACGGGTTCCGATCTCAAGATGTCGGAAACGACGAGACACCTGGAGGAAAAAGGCGCCACGATTTTCGAAGGCCATGATCCGGATAATGTAAATCAGAGCGATGTAGTCGTTTACTCCTCTGCTGTTACACTGGACAATCCGGAGATCATTTCGGCGCAGGAACGGAAGATCCCGATCATCCGCCGCGCAGAGATGCTTGGTGAACTGCTCAAACTCAAGCTCTACAGCATCGCGGTGGCCGGGACACACGGCAAAACGACCACCACTTCAATGGTCGGCAATATGATGACCGCCGGCGGTCTTGACCCGACGCTGATTATCGGCGGCATTATTAAAAACCTGAAAAGCAATGCGCTGCTCGGTCAGGGTGATTACGTAGTGGCGGAAGCGGATGAGTTCGACCGGACATTCCTGAGCCTGACGCCAACCATCGCCATTATCACCAATATTGAAAGGGAGCATCTTGACACCTACGAGGACCTGGAGGACCTGAAAAACGCATTTATCCGGTTCGCTAACAAGGTGCCCTTTTACGGTGTGGTGATCGCCTGCCTGGATGAGCCGAGCGTCCAGGATATTCTGCCCCGGATTTCCCGCCGGGTCATCTCTTACGGATTATCGCCCCAGGCGGATGTCCGGGCGGCGAATGTCTCCTTTTCCGAATCCGTTTCGAAGTTTGACATCTACATCCAAAATGAGAAATACGGGCGAATAACTTTGAATGTCCCCGGTGAACACAACATTAAAAACGCAACGGCAACCGTGGCCCTGGGTCTTGAACTGGGCATCGATTTCGAAGATATTAGAAGCGGCCTTGAATCGTATGAAACGGTCAATCGGCGATTTGAATTTCGCGGGAAGCAGGACGATATCCTGTTCGTGGACGATTATGCGCATCACCCTACGGAGGTGCTCGCCACGCTGAATGCAGCAAAATCCGGCTGGAACCGGCGGGTGGTGGCCGTCTTTCAACCGCACTTATTTAGCAGAACGCGCGATTTCAAGGATGATTTTGGTAAGGCGTTCCTGCAGTCAGACGTGCTTTTTGTCACCGATGTCTACCCGTCCCGGGAAGAGCCGATTCCCGGCGTGACCGGACAGTTAATCGCTGACGCCGCGCGCGGCTTCGGGCATAAACAAGTGTTTTATATCGAAGAGAAGGAGCACCTCCCTCAGTCGGTGGCAAACGCGTTAGAGTCAGGTGATCTGGTTATCACTCTGGGAGCGGGCGACATCACGAAATACAACACGAAAATTCAGGAATACTACGAGAAGAATAATTAACTGAAAAATTCGGGGCAAGACGAATCCTCCGGAGGGCGAAACCGGCGTACGAGGCAAAGGGCTAACTTATCCGGAGGATTCCCCGCCCCGATAAATTGGCGAAACGATGGAATCCGAAAACATCAAAACTTATTTGACACGCCTCCTGACTGCAGTGCTGGTCGTCGGAATGGTGGGCGGGTTTGCGTATGGCGTGTTTAAATACGCCAAAGCGATTAACCTCTTTGGATTGGAGAAGGTTGTTGTCAGCGGCGCCTCCCTGATTCCGAATGAAAAAGTACTGGAATACACGGATCTTGAATTCGGCAGGTCACTGTTTGATTTGCCGCTGGATTCCATTCAACAGCAAATTTCTCAGAACCCGTTTGTCCTGGCAGCACAGGCGAGCAGGCAGTTTCCGCGGACGCTCTTCATCGAAGTGCATGAGCGGGAACCGATTGCATATATCAATCATTCGGAGTTCTCGTGTGTCGATGAGTACGGATATATCATGCCCCTGCCCCCTGCCGGACTGACACTCGAAATGCCGATTTTATCAGGATTTACTGAAGACGATACGATCAAAACAGGCGGTGTGACCGGAAATCGCCGGGTGCAACACATGGTTGAGGTATTGACGGAGATACACAAAATCTATCCGCAACTCTATCCGGAGATTTCGGAACTCGTCGCTGCGGGACAGCAATATACGCTGTACACGGCGGACAGCGCCACCCGCGTTTACCTCGGAGAAAATGACTTACACCACAAGGTCCGTTTACTGGAAACGTTCTGGGATACTATCGGACAAAAACGCACCTGGGCAGACTACGAATACATAGATCTCCGCTATAAGAAACAGATAATCGTGCGCGAACGAACGTAAGGGTGAAGGTTTATGAGAGGTGTTGGGTATAGGGTAAAAAGGTATAAGGAAAACGGAAGTGGGAGGTTGGAAGCTGTAACACTACATCACGGAAACGGCTTTTTACCTGACCACGTGAATACTCGAACACCTGAACACTGTGTTAACCAATATGCGCTGGGCCATGTGATACAGGCTAAAAGATTTAGAGAGAATATCAGACAGTACATCAGGATTCAATTATGGTAAAAAAGACCCAAAGCAAAGATATCGTCTGCGGCGTGGATATTGGTACCACCAAGATATGTGTTCTCGTCGCTGAATCCATCGAAGATGGCGGTGATTTCAACATCATTGGCATTGGACAGCACCCCAGTAAAGGACTGCGCAAGGGTGTGGTCGTGAACCTTGAACAGACGATCACCTCCATAGAAGAAGCCGTTGGAGAAGCGGAAATGATGGCGGGCGTCGGCATCGAGAATGTTTATGTCGGTATTGCCGGGGACCACATTCGCAGCATCAACAGCACCGGCGTTATCGCTATTTCCAAGGCTGGTAAACGGCACGTCGGCGAAAATAACCTAATCACCGAACACGATATTCAGAGGGTGCTGGACTGGGCCAAGGGCATCTCTCTCCCCATGGATCGGGAGATCCTGCATGTGCTGCCGCAGGAATACATCGTTGACGATCAACCGGGTATCAAAGATCCTATCGGGATGAGCGGCCAGCGTCTTGAAGCGCGGGTTCATATCGTGACCGGCGCTATTGCGTCAGCAAAAAATATCGTGAATTGTATTAAGGGCGCAGGCTTGACAGTGCAGGACCTCGTGCTGGAACCTTTGGCCTCTTCTTATGCTGTCCTCGATGAGGATGAGAAGGACCTGGGCGTTGCCCTTATTGATATCGGCGGTGGCACTACGGATGTTGCCGTGTTTTTCGAAGGCGGCGTGCAGCACACCGGCGTCATCGGACTGGGCGGCGAAAACGTAACCAAAGACCTGGCACACATGCTGCGCACGCCAATGCACGAGGCCGAGGAAATTAAGATCAACCACGGCTGCGCAAAGATATCGGTGGCCTCCAATGATGACATGTTTGAGGTGCCGGGTATCGGTGGCCGGGGGACAAAAGAGATCAACCAGGAAATCCTGGCTGAATACATCGAGCCGCGTATGGAAGAAATCCTGAAAATGGCGAAACAGGAAATCCACAAGGCCGAATGCTGGCCGCACCTGTCGGCGGGAGTGGTGCTCACCGGCGGCGGGTCAATGTTGGGTGGTTTAGTAGATCTTGGAGAAGAAGTCTTTGATGCGCCGGTGAAACAAGGCGGCGCACAAATCAGCGGTAATCTGCTGGACAAAAAGAAAACGCCTATGTATGCCACTAGTATCGGTTTGGTGAAATACGGGATGGACAGCCACCGGTCACCTGTCTCGTTTCAGGGCGACGAAAATAAGGTATTTAATCGCATCATGGAACGGATGCGGGATTGGTTTAACGAATTCTTTTAATCAGAAATTGAATTTCGGACAAGACAAGCAAACGGAAAGAGGAGGACCATATGTTATTTGAATTTGATGACTTCATAGACCAGAAGGCGGTCATGAAAGTAGTTGGTGTCGGCGGCGCCGGCGGCAACGCGCTGAACCGGATGATAAGCGCCAACCTGCAAGGGGTGGAGTTTATCGCAGTAAACACGGACTCCCAGGCACTGGACAACAATAATGCCCAAACGAAGATCCAAATAGGCAAAAACCTGACGAAAGGTCTGGGAGCCGGAGCCAATATGGAAGTCGGTCGCCGCGCCATAGAAGAGGATCGCGATGCAGTCGCCGGCGCACTGTCCGGTGCGGATATGATTTTTGTCGCGGCTGGCATGGGCGGCGGTACCGGTACGGGTGCTGCGCCGATTGTGGCGGAAATCGCCAAAGAACTGGGCGCGCTCACGATCGGAATAATTACCAAGCCGTTCGTGTTTGAAGGGCCTAAGCGGATGAAGCGGGCGGAGTCCGGTATTGATGAGCTGAAGGTGAATGTCGATACCCTGATTGTGATTCCGAACCAGCGACTGTTGGCCATTGCGGATAAAAAGACCTCCATGACAGAAGCATTTCAGCTGGCTGACAGCATTTTGATGCAGTCCACCAAGGGCATTTCGAGCCTTATCAACGTGCCCGGGCTGATTAACCTCGACTTTGCTGACGTCCGCACGGTGATGATGGATATGGGCGATGCGATCATGGGTACCGGAATTGCCACCGGCGAAGAACGGGCGGCACTAGCAGCGCAGCAGGCAATCTCAAGTCCATTGCTGGACGATGTGAAAATCACGGGCGCGCAAGGGGTGCTGGTCAACATCACCGGCGGTGAAGACCTGGCGCTTATGGAAGTGGACGAAGCCACATCCATCATCTACGAGGAAGCCGGCGAAGACGCGAACATCATCTTTGGTGCAGTTATAGACCCCAACATGGAAGATGAAATCAATGTGACGGTTATTGCTACCGGCTTTAACAAGGAGCGCCATGATTTCTCCCGGTTCAACCGTGAGGAACAGCAGAAAAAAGAGATCGAAAAGAAGGCGGGCAATAATCTCGAATTGCCAACCTATCAGCGGAAACAATACGAAAAAGAACAGTCGAAGAAAAACGGACAGGCTCAAGAGAAAAAGGAGGATTACCAGGAGACGCTCTACTTCGATGACGACCTGGAAGTACCGGCATTCATCCGGAAACAGATGAAATAAACGGTTCTCTTGCAACCATGGGATTACTCAACCGCAGAGTTCTCACACACAGGCGTTCGGCATTCCGTTTCTATTCGTAGATCGGGGAATCTGCACGCCTCCGTTTGCTTGTCCAATGCAGTAACAAAAAAAGCCCTGACCGTAACGGCCAGGGCTTTTTTTACTTCAAATACTGCCGGGATGTTATCCCATTTTGTGGGTATGGCTAACTGCCTTTTTCACCCTTCCCTGCTTAATGCAGGATGTACAGACTTTCATCCGCTTATGCGTGCCGTTCACGTCCACGCGAATTTTCTGCAAATTCGGCATAAAGCGTCGTTTTGTTCTGTTATTCGCGTGACTCACGTTATTTCCGACTTTCGGGCCTTTCCCACACACTTCACATACTTGCGCCATTATTTTCTCCGTCATTCCTTGAATTCAAAAATCGTTAAAATTTAGACGTTCACAATCGAAAAGCAAGCGGTAAAGCGTTTTCTGCTCAGAAAACGCGGATAGAACCGCCCGAATCGATCCCCGCCGTGGCGGTGTCATTGCCGGTGAATTCATAAAAGCGTCAGTGAAGGTGGATTTCTTGAATCCCACGCCCTCGCTCAAACCCACTTCGCGGACTTTAAGCGGGTTTTCCATTAGATACAAATATGTCGCCTCCGTAAGGCTCACTGCTGAAATTTTGGGTTATTTTTTTTGAGAACTGATAACTATTCACTGTCGACTGAGTATCGTCTCACAACTGAGGTCTCAGGTTTTACTACTCATGCAATTTTTTACTAGCCTGAATGATTCATTAAATAGCAGCATATTTTTGGGGAATCCAATAGAACAAATATTTAGTGGGCTATTCCGAGCCAGAGCAAGCACTGGAAATGTTCCAAGTAGAGACGTTCCATGGAACGTCTCTACATAACTATAAATATTGATCTTAGCACGCCTAAAATGCGCGCATTTATTTCGATTTATGAATTATTCGGGTAGTAACTCATTCTCCAAAATTTCTAATAACCATAACGCAATAACACCAGAATACGTGAGTAAGATTAAGAGTACGATTATGATTAGGACATGTAAACTCGAATACTCTAACACCCGAACACTTTAACACTATAACACTCCATCCCTCTCCATTTGCTCCTTCACAGGAAACCCGATATATTTAGCCGTTATGAAAATTGGTCCATTAGATATACCAAGCCGGGTTCTCCTGGCACCGATGGCTGGCGTCACGGATCATATTTACCGGGTGATCTGTAGGGAGTTCAGCGCGGGACTCGTTTATACGGAATTCGTCAGTTCCAACGGGATCATCCGGGAGAACGAGCGGACGCTGGAGATGCTCCACTTTGAGGAGCGGGAGCGTCCAATCGGCATCCAGATTTTTGGCGATGATGCGGATATTCTGGCGGAGAGCGCCGCATACCTTACCGAGTCACTAGAGCCGGACCTTATCGACCTGAATTTCGGCTGCCCGGTACCGAAGGTGACCAAAAAAGGGGCGGGATCGGCTATTCTGAAGGATCAGGGAAAGGTCGGCGAGGTCTGCGAAAAAGTCGTGAATGCGGTGGATATCCCCGTGACAGTGAAAATGCGCAGCGGCTGGTCTGACAAAGAGATCGTGGCGCCGGAGTATGCGCAGCTCATGGAATCGCTGGGAATTGCTGCGGTGACAGTCCACGGCCGCACCACGCAGATCCGGTATGAAAAGCCGTCAGATAACACGGTGATTGCGGCAACGAAGGAAGCCGTGGATATTCCGGTTATCGGTAACGGTGACATTCTGCAACCGGAAGATGGGCGAAGAATGATCGACGAAACCGGCTGCGACGGTGTGATGATTGCCCGTGGCGCCCTGGGCAATCCGTGGATACTGCATCGCACCAATCATTATCTGGAAACCGGCGAACTATTGCCTGAACCTGACTATGCCGACCGGCTGAACTTATGTTTCCGACATCTCCAGCTGAAGGAAGAAGAAAAGGATTCGACGCTTGCGGCCATGTTGATGAAAAAGAACATCGGCTGGTATCTCAAAGGGATGCCGAATGCGTCGACAATGCGCCAACTCATTAATACCAGTGATGAGTCTCAGGAGATGTATGAAATACTGCGTGACTATGCGAAGGAACTCAATGTTAAGTTAACGGCAGAAGAACCGGCGCTCTCCTACCAAAAAAGCGTCTGATTATCCCGGCAGTATTCGCTGAATATATTTCCCAAAATTCCTGACTAAATCGATCCCTTTTACAATACCCCGTAACGCAGTCAATTCTTCAGCGGAACCCCGCCAGATCTCATTGATGATCTCTTTTTCGCGTTCGTTATCACCATTGAGAAGAGAATTCACCAGCGCCAGCGCCACCACGACATCGTCGACATAGCCGACCGGCCCGGCGACAGCTTCGGGAATAACATCGAAAGGCATGACAAAATATCCCACGGCGACCGCCACGCGCCGCTTTGTCTTTTTAGAAACTTCGGGATGATTCAGCAGGCTGATGAGCAGATGCAGCACAAGCGGCCCCGCCTTGACAAGCCGGATGGTTGTTTTCATTGGCAGAATTTTCAGGAGTCTGTATTTTTCCCGATACCGCGTGACATTCTCATCCCAGTGTGCGATTTTCGCTTCGATCTTGTCGTAATAGTCGTCGAGTTTTTCCTGGTTCACTTGTTACCCCTCACCTGCTCTGTTTCTTGTTTCAATTGAGTCTACCGAATGGAATGTAAAGTGTAAAGTACCAGATTAGTATCGGAGATGGAAAATGCCAGAAAATGCGACAGGAAATACTACCCTCCGAACTGTTAGGTATATCACATGATGAAATGGCTCGTGACCCACAACACTCAAAGGCCGGGCGATCTCTCATATCTTTGAGAAAAGCAACAAATCGGAGGGATCACTATGAGGGCGTTAATCTTATGTTTGCCTTTTTTGGCGCTGCTTTTCACTTTTTGCGACCAACAACAGTATAATAAAGAACTCCTGACGGAACGATTCAACCAATCAGACAGCGCAATCCACGCCTTAGTCAATGATGCGAAGATCGAGATAATGGAAAGCACGGGTGACACACTGTACAACGAGCATATTCAATATATCCTGGAATCGGCCAAATTCCGGCTGGATTCGCTGGAGCATTCCATAGATACTTATAACCGGCAGAGCTTTGAGCGCGTTGAGGCGCGAATCGAGCAAATTATTTACCAAACTGAGCAGGATTTACTGGAGCTGAAACAAGTCGCAAATGAAAAAACCAAGTCGGTGTACGATGAACTAGCGCGGGGTGTCAAGAGTTCCTGAGTAGATCCCTTTGACGACTAAATTCGCCGTTGGATTCAATCGTAAAATCGAATATATTTCACTCCCAATGGAGGTGTAGCCCTAACTGGTAAGGCAGCGGTCTTGAAAACCGCCGGGTTCACGCCCTTGGGGGTTCGAATCCCTCCACCTCCGCTGTCCGAAATCCCCTGAGCCATAATGGTTGCAGGGGTTTTTGCGTTTTCAGCGGTGGATAAACCGTGGCACACCGTTACGCCACATCTGCGCAAAACTTATCATATCACCCTCGACTGTTCGACGGGAGTTCCCCGTAAGAGTAATAATCCCCCACAAGTTTACCTAGCCTGAATAATTCATAAACTCAGGAAAAAAGAGTTCCAATAGTGGTTGTAAAATGTTAAATTACAGTAAGTTAAAAACACATAAACATTCACAACCACTCAGGAACTCTCTTATGAATAATGTACCAGCTATTCCCGGTAAAAACCAGACCGAATTCCCATTGGAAGTCACCGCCGTGGAAGGCACTCCGGTTTTCATCGATGCGCAAGGAGGCGACCTCACCTCGGATGCGGGCGTGCTCCTGCTCCGGGAGACCGAAGCCCACGTCGGGATCATTGCGACGTTGACCGATTGTCTGCCCGATCCGCGGCATCCGTCGTTGCATTTGCTTGGGCCGGCTGCCTTCCTCCGAATAGAGCACCGCAAAGACGTCCTCCGGAATGCGGCGGAAGATCAGCTGGTAGAACTGATATGCGTCCGAGTCCTCCAGCTGCTGCCGCTTCCGGTCGCTCAAATGCGGGCCATAGCCGAACGCCTCGGTTTGGGTGGGCGATTGGTTGGGTTTGAACAGGGGGATCCCACGAGGTTAATCGTTGGTAAACTCCTGATATTATTAGAGATAATGTACCAAATTCCCCGGAGAATTCCTATGAAAAATCGGGACTTTTTAGACTGCACTCATGTCTTTAAAACCTGATAATTCATAAACCGGGTTTATTCTGATGATAAGACCAAATGTAACTTATGGAATAACACGTGCTTGTAGAGACACGCCATGGAGGGTCTCTACCCAACGATATTGTGGACGGTTATACTCCACAACTTGCACCTCCAAACCCCGCCGGAACATGGATGGTATGATCCGGAAATCGCATTCATGAATTATTCAGGAAAAGATAAATTCATTAGGGTATTTTCATATTCATAGAGTAACGATGTGGTTATAATGACATATGATAACAACCCCATGAAGACTGTAATGCCGTATCTTCTTTTTCGTCTATTTGACTCCCCATTTTTTGCCTTTCCCAGTATGGTTGAATACAATTGGATTGTGTTTATTCCCCAAGAAATGCAGTAACCCCGTCCGAATAATACGTAGTCCCGGACGAATCGATCACCATTCCTTCGACATTGGGGAGGTTGTTGACCCAGCGCATACCGTCAATTGGCCCCAAAATAAATAACGCTGTGGCGTATGCATCGGCCTGCTCCGGACTTTCAGCAACAATAGTTGCGCTCAGTGACTTCCGTGTCGGTAAACCCGTTTCCGGATTCAGGATGTGATGATAACGGACTCCGTCGTATATGTAGTATCTCTGATAATCACCGGAGGTGGCCACGGCATTTCCTCCGGAGATGTTGAGTACTTCAGCAAGGTCATTAGTCTTACGGGGATCCTGAATGCCGACCTTCCACGGTTGACTGTTTTTCATCCCGAGACAGTAGAGATCGCCGCCCGCATTGATGAGTGCATCTTCGATTCCCTGCTCTTTCAAGATATCAATGGCCCTGTCGACAGCATACCCTTTCGCAATACCGCCTACAGCAAGACGGACACCAGATTTTTCCTTTTCCAGAAGGAACTTCTCGTTTTCCTGTCGCAGGCTCACATAGGAAAAACCAACAATTTTCAGGGACTGTTCGATCGTCTCTTTTGCAGGTGGCTCAGGATTATCTGCCGTCAAATTGTAGAGGTCCAGCACAGGCTTTATCGAAATATCGAATGTCGAAACCGAGGTTTCGTAATACTCTTTTGCCCTCGCCAGTAGATTGTACACTTCATCCGTTGTATGAATTGAATCGTTGGCGTAATTGAACCGGTAGATTTCGCTTCCCTGGTTCTCTTCCCACAACAGAACGGAAATCCGTTCAATTTCCTCCTGCGCCGCCAGCATGCTTGCTCTGGCGGATTCCCGGTTCTCCGCGAAAATGGTGTAATCGATGACCGTATCCATGGCGAAACGGGTGAAGTTAAACGGTTGCTGATTTGAACTGCAGGAAACGAGCACAAGGAGTGAAAAAAAAGTTGCCAGGAACCAACTGGGATAATAAGAAAATAATTGGTTGGGATTGACTCCCTGAAATTTGCCGGAGACACCACTCATTTTATTTCAAGAGGTAGAGCATGGAGGGAATGAAATTTCGAACGTCCTCGATTTAGTAGAGACGTTCCATGGAGAGTGTGTGAAAACAGAAAAACAAGGGAAAAATTGTGAGTAATCATCGTATTTTCTTCCGAGTAGAGACGTGCCATGGCACGTCTCTACATTCAATAATATCAATGGGTTATCACATAATTTATGCTGTGTGGTGTTTAGGAACGCCCGGAGGAAAAAATGTCTTGACTCGGTATTCTCACACACCCTCCATGGAACATCTCTACATTAACCAGCATGGATTATTTGGAATAAACCATCCATGATAGATTCTCAACAACTAATCTTTTATCCGGTGATGCCATCCACCCGGCGTTTGCCGTCGATAGTCGCCACCAGTTTATTCGGTGCACAGATAATCCGGCCGGACTGTTTCTCACCCATCTTCACGCAGATGTCGTGGCGACAAAACGATTCAACAGCTGCGAGTTTTCCATTTTTCAGCGAAAAACGTGTATCTCCCTGAGATCCAGGAATCACAATATCGTTATAGGTTTTCGACCGATCGATACGTTCGACAGTGCGTCCATCCACCTGAAAAGTCACGTATTTTCCATCGGAATTGTTACGGGTACCGATCGTCACACACGTGTTTCCCTCGCCTCGCCTGTTCCGCATTTCACTGGCAAATGTCCGGATATCCGATGAGACATCTCCCGATTGCGTGGGATCGAGGACCTGTGTATTGCTGATGACAGACAGATCCTGCGCTGCCGGGCGAATGGGATGAGAGTCGATCGCTGGATTTTTCCCAATGAGTCCGGATGCCGATTGCAGTATCTTGCGGATATCTTGTTCCGGTGAATCAGTAATCAGAACGACGGTATTTTCGCTTGCTTTGGTTTTCAATAGCGGTAATCCGGCGGCCAATACTCCTGTCCCAGCTATCGATGCCATTTTCAGGAATTCCCGTCTATCCAACTTTTTCATGTGTCTTACTCCCGTTTGAGTATATCTTTGAAATTTCGAAATAATTATCTTCGTTCTGTGACGCCAGCGCTGCCCACTTCCACGATAACGCACTCGTCAGAGCCAACCCAACGAGTCCACCGACAAAATATACAACCTCGTCTGCGATGCCAGCAACCGAGATGTCACTGAAATATAATGCAAAGATACCGAGGAGGAAACCCAGAAGCGGCAAGCCGTACTGCATGAGTGATAATTTCAGCAGCAGATCCCGGGATTCGGTGACGATCACCTTTTGCCCGGTTGTCGCCCCCGCTTCATTTTTCGCCAATACGCCCCGCTCACCTTTTTCATTCGGGGCACATAAAATTTTCGCCCCACAATCCTCACAGGTGTCGTTTTCCATCAGCGTGACGAAGGCCTTGTCACCTTCGATGCGTTTAACTATGCCCTCGTCGAGAATTTCTTCGGACATCAGGCTGCCTTCTCCTGGATTGCCGTCGGTTCTGCCGCTTCCTCATTCCCGTCCAGCACCACCAGACATTCGGTGGGACACCGATCGGTCGGTAATTTCGCCTCTTTTCCGTACTGGTCGTAATTCACGTAGGCCAGGTTATCCTCCATGTACATCTGTCCGTCCTCCACGGCGCGGACACAGATCTGGCAACCGATACACGCCTTGGTACACAGCTGGCGCGAGGTTTTCGGATCGTCGAAATTTTTACAGAGCACAAACAGTTTATCCGATTCCGGATGCATTTCGATGACGTTCCGTGGACACGCTCCGACGCAGTTGCCACAGCCGTTACATTTGTCCTCGATGACCACCGGCAATCCGTTATCATCCATATACATCGCTCCAAACTGACAGGCATCTACACACTCGCCGAAGCCCAGACAACCATACTCGCACAATTTGTCGCCGCCGCTCATCAGATTGGCAGCCAGGCAAGACTCGATACCAGCGTAATCGGCTTTGACGGCCGTTTCATAAGTGCCGCCCTGGCACATGACCCGGGCGATTTTCCGCTCCGCCGCCTCGACTTCCACTCCCATAATCTCGGCAATCTCATCGATCTCACTCTGGGTGGCGACGGTACAATCGCTGATTTCAACGTCATCCAGTACCACCTCTCCAGCGAATTTAGCGCAGCCTGGAAATCCACAGCCGCCACAGTTGGCGCCGGGAAGCGCATTTTTCACCTGCTCGATCCGCGGGTCCTCATCCACGTGCAATTTTTTGTTGGCAATGGACAAACCGGCGGAGAACATCGCGCCCAGTCCGCCCATACTTCCCATTGATATTAGTAGTGCTGTAACGTCCATAGTTTCAGCTCAGTGTTATTGTGTTAAGGTGTTAAGGTGTTAGCGGGTTAAAGTTGAAATCTGTCATCGGTCGTGAGTCCTCAGTCCTGTGTCGTGTTGTTATCATCAGTGATTTCGGTGTTTTTCAGTGTTTAATCTGCTTTTTCTTTGCGTTTTCTTCGCGTCCTTAGCGGCTTAGCGGTAACATTTTTTATCCGTGCTAATCTTTTGTTTCCGTGTTAATCCGTGTTCCATGCGTTTTTTTTTCAAATCGATATCAACCCGGCAAATCCCATAAACGCCAGCGCCAGGCTCCCGGCGACGATCATTGTAATCCCCGCACCCTGAAAATGTTTCGGGACATTTGCAAGTTCCAACTCTTCCCGGATGCCCGCCATAATGACGAGCGCCAGCGTGAATCCAACGCCGGCGCCGATTCCGTACACGATGCTCTCGATAAATCCGTACTCCCGGAGTACGGCGAACAGCGCCAGCCCGAGGATAGCACAGTTCGTGGTAATCAGCGGCAGGTAGATACCAAGCGTATCGTACAACGGTTTACTGATTTTCCGTATGAACATCTCCACCAACTGCACCAGTGATGCGATCACCAGGATAAACGAGACGTATTCCAGGATGACCACGTTGAACGGTACCAGGATCAGGTGGTAGATGAGCCAGGTCACCGCCGCGGTGATTGTCATGACAAACGTGACGGCCATTCCCATGCTCACTGCCGAGGACACTTTCTTCGAGACGCCAACAAATGGGCAAATCCCCAGAAAATACGAGAGGACAAAGTTGTTGACGATGGCAGCCGAGATAAATATCAGGAAGAGTTTCATGCTTCAGCCCTCCTCTCATTAATCCAGTTGGAGAGCCCGATTAACAAACCGAGTGTCAGAAATGCACCGGGCGGCAGGATCATCACCATCCACGGCATAAACCAGTCGCCCAGGATTGTGAAATTGAGTATCGAGCCGGAGCCGAGCAGTTCACGAATCGCGCCGAGGACAAACAGGACTAACAGGAACCCGGTCCCCATGCCGAGGGCATCCAGAAAGGAGCGTCCCGGACTATTTTTGGATGAGAACGCCTCCTGTCGCCCGAGAATCAGACAGTTCACCACGATCAGCGGCACATACGGTCCGAGCGCTTTGCTAATCTCCGGCGTAAATGCCGCCAGAAACCGGTCTGCCACGGTGACGAAGGTGGCGATAACCACGATGTAACTCGCGATCCGCACCTGGTGCGGAATCACTTTTCGGATGCTGGAGATGATCACACTAGAGCTAACGACTACGAAGGTCGTTGCCAATCCCATAGCGATTCCGTTGATTGCCGAATTGGTGACGGCGAGCGTCGGACACAAGCCCAGCAGAGATATCAGCACCGGGTTTTCGTCCCAGAGCCCCTTCGCGTATTCCCGCATTAATGTTGCTTTCTTTGCCATTAGGAAACCTGCTCTTTTGTCGAATTGTATTTCTTCCTGGCCTGTTCAATGGCCGAATTTAAAATATCGACGACTGCTTTTGATGAAATTGTCGCACCAGTGATCGCCTGAATTTCGTTATCGTTTTGCGGCGCCTGGTTTTTCAGCGCCTCGATCTTTGGCTGTGGTACAAGTCCTTTGAACTGATCAGTAAACCAGTCCGGATTTTCCTTATTAGAGGGGTCCGTGACGATTTTGGTGCCGAGACCCGGTGTTTCCACCTGCTCCAAAACCGAAAGACCGGTGATTTCAGAGAAGTCGGGCCTCATACCAACCATCATTCGGATTTCGCCCTGAAATCCGTTTCCGATGGCCAAAAATGCTATCCCGACGGTTGCCGCCCCTTCTTTACCAACGTAAAAGGTCATCCCGTCGGCCTCGACTTTCTCGTAATCCTCATGCGCAGGGAGGACGTCGCCGACAGCCTGCCGCAGTTGTTCCAGACGATACTGCTCGATTTTCGGCGCGGTATACCCGTCCCAAGAGGACAACACCCCGCCGGAAATCATCGTAATCAGGGTGAGGACGAGTATCATCTTCGCTGAGGTATTCATGCCCGCACCTCGCCGAAGATCTCCGGCCGGGTGTACCGGTTAATGAGTGGCGTCACCGAGTTCATCAGGAGAATCGAGTACATCACACCCTCCGGCAATCCGCCGTATAATCTGATGATAATGAGAATTAATCCTGCACCTGCACCAAATATCCACGCACCCTTCGGCGTGATCGGCGAGGTTACCATATCTGTCGCCATGAAAAACGCCCCGAACATAAGTCCGCCGGAGAGCAGATGAAATATCGGATCCGGAAATTGGGCTGGATTGATGAGCCAAAAAATTCCGCCAAGGATGAAAACGCTGCCGAGAAAACTCACCGGAATTCGCCAGTCCGCATACTTTTTCACCAGCAGATAAATACCGCCGATGAGAATCGCAATTGCCGAGGTTTCACCTAGCGATCCACCGATGTTACCAGTCAATAGATCGCCGTACTGCGTCATGATATTCTCGAATTTGAACTGTCCTAATGGAGTTGCGGCGGAGACGGCATCTATGCCGGCGAATTTTGCGGTGTTCGGCGCGGTCCAGGTCGTCATTGCCACCGGGAAACTCGCCTGCAAAAACGCCCGGCCAAGCAGGGCCGGGTTAAAGATGTTTGCGCCCAGTCCGCCGAAAATCTGCTTCCCGATGGCAATCGCGAAGACAGAGCCGATAATGCCGCCGCTTACCGGGAACGACGGCGGTAATGTGAGCGCCAGCAGCAATCCGGTAATTGCGGCGCTGCCGTCGCCAATTGTATATCCCTCGCCTTTTATGCGATTAATGAGTGCTTCCGTTCCAAGCGCAGCGCCGATACAGGCGAGAATCATCCAGACCGCCGGCATCCCGAAATAGTAGACCGCCATAATCGCCGCCGGTGCCACCGCACCCACTACCGACCACATGATCTTCGGAACACTGTCCTCCGTATACTGGTGCGGCGACGGCGCCAGAATAAACGGCTGCCGGTCTAACTGAAACAGTTTGCTGCGGGGATCGGGCTTTTTCTTTTTGGCTTTCTTCTTTTTCCTTGCCCGGGCTTTTTTCTTAGTCCCGGTTTTGGAGTCGGAAGTTTGCTTGTCATCCGACTTACCATCGGAAGATGGGGGTTCTCCCGTCTCTTCCTGTTGTTTCTTTTCTTCGTCCGTCATAACCCTCTGCTTCCGGTTCTTATGCTGCCTGCTTGTTTCGGGATTCATTCACGCGGTATTTGCCGACGCGTATCCATTGCACTAATGGGATGTATGATGGACACACAAACGCGCATGATCCGCACTCCACGCAGCTGTCAATTCCGTAGTCTTCCATGGCGTCTATCTGCTTGTTTTCTGAGAATTTGGCTAATCGAGTCGATACTAAATTCATCGGACAGGCGTCCACACATGCACCACACTGGATGCACGGATAGGACTGCATTTTTTTTACGCGGGACTCCGTGCTGCAAATAATGCCGCTGGATGCCTTGATCACCGGTACCGACAAATCATGCAGCGCCATGCCCATCATCGGTCCGCCCATAAAAACCTGAGCCGTCTCTTCCGATAATCCGCCGGCGAAATCTACCAGTGATTGGAGAGGCGTGCCGATCCGTGCCAATACGTTTTTCGGTTCGGAGATGCCGTCACCGGTAATCGTCACGACCCGCTGCACGAGCGGCTTGCCTTCGGTGACGGCTTCCGCCACAGCCATGGCCGTCCCCACATTATTTACAACTGTGCCCACATCCATGGGAAGGCCGCCGGTGGGGACTTTGCGGTCCAGCACCGACATAATAAGCATCTTCTCCGCACCCTGCGGATATTTGGTCTCCAGCGCCATCACCTTGAAATCTAAATTCAGATTCTGCACCCGCTCATTCATGGCTTCCACGGCGTCCGGCTTGTTATCCTCGATGCCGATGTAGCCATTCTCCACACCGAGCACCTTCATTATTATGGACATCCCGGTGAGGATTTTATCGGTCATCTCCACCATGGCACGGTGGTCCGAGGTGAGGTACGGCTCGCATTCGCAGCCGTTCAGGATGAACGAGTCGATGGGTTTCTCCTCCGGCGGCGCCAGTTTGACGTGCGTCGGAAATGCTGCGCCTCCGAGCCCAACGATGCCGGCGTCCCAGACGAGTTGCCGCAGGTCATCAATGGAGGCTGATTCCCAATCCTCCGGATGCTTTAGCAGTTCCCAATCATCCTCTCCGGTGCGCTGAATCTGTATCATTTTGACTTTCGATCCCATGGGATGCAAAAAGTTGTTGATCTTCTTCACCTTGCCGGTCACCGGCGAGTGCACGGGGCTCGACACATACTTATCACTCCGTCCGATGACCTGACCGGTCTTCACCTCATCCTTCCGATCCACGATCGGTTCGTCCGGCGCGCCGATGTGCTGCTGCACGGGTATGAAAACCTCATTAGGCAACGGCATAAACTCGATGGACTTGGTGTTTGTGAACTCTTTATGGTCCGACGGATGAATGCCTTTGCTAAAAGTTGGAAACTTCACCGGCTGTATTCCTCGTCTGTATTTTTATTTTCCCAATTCCAAGAATGCAAAACTCTGAAACCCTTTGTTCCCATAGATGAGTTCATTAGTCCCATTTTCCTGTTTCAAATTGTATGCCATCCGTAAAGACAGTGTTATAGTGTTCATGTGTTTAAGTGTTCAAGTGTTCAAGTTGCAAGAATCCACCGGTGAGGGATCCATGGCAGAAAGATGCGAGACGTCAGACGTGAGACAAAATGTCTCCAGTTGGCAGTAAACAGTCGGCAATTACCAAAAGCATTTTAAATTCGAATTAGGTGCAAGAGAATTCAGTGAGCCCTGTCGGGGCAACACATTTATAGTGCAGTATACCGAAACTACTTAGAAGCCTCGTAGCGGCGTTATATCGAATTGTATCCATTCAGTAATGTGCTGACTCTTTTGCATCAGGTAATATTTTCTATGCGCTACCTAGCGTTCGTTGCGGTAAAAAATTACATTTTTTGTTTTCTCTTTGTTTTTGGCTCTTTCCTGATTCCCGTTGTTCTTTGCGTCTTGGCGTCTTTGCGGTTCATATCTTTTGCTTATTTCCGCTTTTTTTCTCTGGGTTCTCAGCGCCCTCAGCGGTGAAATTATTTAATGTCACCTTGACAACCCCGAAGATTTGGCGTACGTTTCCATCACTATTTGACAACAGAGAAATGGCCAAGGGAAGCCCGCGAAAATCGGGCACAGCCCCGCTACTGTGATCGGTGACGACCAGTGCGTGAACCACTGTCCCCCAATTTCGGGACGGGAAGGTGCACCGGAAGGATGAGCCGTCAGTCAGGAGACCTGCCATTTCCGAACCAGCAACTCCAAACCTTCGAGGGCAAGGTCATGGTGATCACACACACATTATTAGTACCTGATCGATCATCGTTTCTGCTCCCGTCCAAACGGGACGCAGGATGCGCATCGTAAAATACACACTACTCATATTCGGGTACCTTTTCCCTTTTCTTCTTTGGGGGCAAAGTACGGTTAAACTCTCCGGTGCAGTCCTGGATGCAAAAACAGATCAG
>JAANXI010000176.1 GCA_018263365.1 Fidelibacterota bacterium
ACGTTACCGGTTGAACACATATTGCGCGGAAAATAAAGATAAATAAATATGGTCTGATCTTAGCCGGTTGTCAATTCAAAAGATACATAAAAGCACTATGGTGTCTTTGCTTTTGGCCATTAACCATACAGATTTAAAGAGACGTCGCGATCTCATCCAGTGGCTTTTTTGAAATATCCGGCACCTGCGCATCTTCTTCAGGATAACCGACAACAAGGAGCAAAAACGGCTTTTCATTTTCCGGTCGATCCAGAATCTCATTCAGAAATCCCATGGGACCCGGGGTGTGCGTCAGCGAAACGAGGCCGGCGTTATGCACTGCCGTAATCAGCATACCGGTGGCAATTCCCACGGATTCCTTCACATAGTAATGTTTGCGCTTTGACCCGTCCTCATTCAGGCCGTAGGTTTCCGCGAAGATGGCAATAAGCCACGGTGCTCGTTCCAAAAAGGGTTTCTCCGGATCGGTGCCCAGTGATTCCAATGCCTCCAACCAGTCATCCGGCGCGCGATTGTCGTAGAATTCCCGCTCTTCTGCCTCTGCGGCCTTACGGATCGCAGACTTCACTTTTGCATCCTGCACGACCACGAAATGCCAGGGCTGTAAATTAGCTCCATTTGGAGCTGTCCCTGCCGTCCGAATGCAATGTTCAATGATATTTCTGGGAACTTCCCGATCGGAAAAGTGCCGGATGGTGCGTCGTTTTCTCATCTTGTGGAAGAATTCTTCGGCTCGACGTTGCATCTCTTCGAGTGGCAATTCCGTAAATTCTGTGTACTGCCTGAATTGTTCATTTTCCATTTTTTTACCCTTTTCTTGTGAGTGAAGGAATTCAGCGGATGCAGTCATAAATTAGAAAATACCGGAGCAAAATATACTGGGAATCAGAGATGGATAAGGTACCGGAATTTCAGGAAGAACTGACGACCGGTTCGAATATAACTGGCAGGCGTTCCGAAATCGTGATAATCGTGAGTTGTTCCAACATAAATTACGGAAAACGCATTAATGCGATAGGTGAGGAGCGGGTCAAAGTCGATATCGCCGTAGAAGTCGTTATATTGCACAAAAAACCGGATGAACAGCTGCCGGGTGAATTGGTAATTGATCCGGGTCCGGAGGATAAACCCCGCAAAAATCGTAGTGTCAGCTGCAGTGTGATACATACTTGAAAAGTCAAGCTCCGGTTGAATTACTAATTGGGGATTTGGCTTGAGTGTCGTCCACACACTACCCTGAATCTGTTTTCCAAGGATGGGTGGGTCTTCGTTTCTGGCAATTGAGCGACCGTACTCCACATAGAATCCTGCAGTCATTACATCGCTGAACTCGGAATTGATGTTCATCTCGATGCGACGAATCCCAGGGAAATCTATCCCCTGAAAGCGTTCGCGGCTGGCAATATAATGCACATTCAGGTGCGTTTGTTTGATGAGTGTTGCATTGAAGTAGGGAACTATCCATTGATCTTTCCGGATGTTGTCGTAATTCCAGATATAGCCCACATGTAATCCGGATTTATAGCGATCAATCCAGCTGGACTCAGGCCAGAATTCCCATTCTGTACTTCCACCAAAATGATGTCGATTGTTTTGCGTGATAAATCCGTTCCCGGCTCTGAAGGTCGGGCTGTACTCCCGGTAATTGAGGTCAACATCCCATATTCTGGCATCCCGCTGGAGTTCGGTGTAGAGGGCATGGCCAAGATAATTTTCACCGTCGAATTCGGAGGTATAGTCATCCTTGCCAAAAGTGATTGCATCGATTTCGGAGGTAAGAGAAGTATCCTGCGTTTCCCGGGTCTGACTCAGGGCAAATTGCCCCCGAATCCGATAATTTTGTAAAAATCGGTGATTGAAGTCGGCGTTCAGTACTGTTGCGGAGCCGCCGGGATCAAAGCGACGATCGGTTGCGAGCAGCCCGACATGCGACTCCTCTGCGAAGTTCTGTTTGACACGAATGATGTTCGAGACGCTGCGAATCCGGGTTTCTCCGCCCACGAATTCGCTCTGCTCTTCGAACGGCAGGATAATCGGGGTGCGCTCATCCCGTGCGCCGATATATGCGATATTCGTTTTGCCATACCGCCCGGTCAGTTTTGTCGCCAGACTGGGATCATTGATGGAGCGCGTATACACCAAATCCATCCAGGTTTCGAACAGGTCGCTTCCTTCCTGGAAGAACGGGCGGCGTTCCGGATATGAGAGAGCAAAAGTGGTATTGACATCGATGTGAGCGGGATCAGCTTCCACCTGACTAAAGTCCGGATTCACAGCGACATCTATGGTACTGTTTGAGGAAAAATTATACTTCAGCCCCAGAGATGTTTCTGCATTCACGTTTTTATTAACAAATGCAGATGTGGGATCTTCATCATCCCGGAGATAGCCTCGCTGAGAGACAATGGCTTCCGGCAGAAACTCCAGATTACTCCCGGGGGAAATACCCTCCAAACCTTTCAGGTATCCCAATTGACAAAGAAGGCACGGATTGTCACGGTCTATAGCCGCCCAGGAGATTTGGTGACGACTGTCTCTTGGGAGATTGCGGTAAAAGGTGATTCGCCATGGTTCTGAACTCTCTGCCGGAAATCGTAAACTTCGGAACGGAATCGCAAACTCCACTTGGTACCCGGTTTCCGTAATTTTACCCTTGGTTTGAAACACTGCGTCAAAGGACATGTCCTCGGTCATTCGTGTCTTCCGTCCATCGCCCTGGATACCCAGTGGATTTGCCAATAATTCATAAGCCCAGTCTTGGTTTCCATAGGTATCAAGGAACACCCCGACGAAATCATCGGAAAACATGGCGTCCCGGTCTCGGAGAGACACGCGAATCTCCTCCGGATTCCCATAGGCCCGAAACGCCACATACAGGTTCGATTGATCATACGTGATCCATGCTGTCGTTTTTACAGGCGGAGCCGTGTTATCGCCCGGTTGAATCTCGGAAAAATTGTTCACCTGGCTTGCAGCATTCCATCCCAGGTCATCCAGATTTCCATCGATGGTAATGGTTTGGGGTGTTCGTTGAATGATAACATTCGGTTTAAAGAGGGGAGTGAACTCTGTGGAATCGGTCGATGCAGCCAGGAGGTTCCCAGCGGCTAAAAATCCCAAAATCCAGACACCAAAAAGAATACAACGATTATTCCGGAGACATCCTACCAAACGCGGTCTTCCTACGAACAATTATGTCGCATCAATCATTAAATAACGGTGCTAATTTATCGGAATTATTTGAGAATAGCCGTGTTAATTTCCCTGTGGAAAATTCGATACGGTTGTATGCCATCGATTCCGCCGCCTCACCGGAATCGTTGCTCATGCCTCTGCCTGTAAACTGCGCCTGTCCCAGCAGATCCTCTGAGGAGACAGCAATCAGTTTGACCGTTGCCTGCGCTTCGGCCATGTGCTGTGTTCCGGCAAACCCCTTGACCTCCCTGGAACTGGTGATCTTCACTTCGGTTTTGAGTTTTGCCGGCGCCTCCGCTGATATCGTATAACCTAATGCCGACAGCGCCTGTTGCAGAGATTTTTTGATCGCCTCGTTCTCCGCCGCTGCACCGGTCACTTCCAACCGAAACGTGTAGGACGGCTGCTCAATAGTGTACGGAATGGTGAGCGACTTGGTGCGCAAATTTTTTCGCAGCGATGGAAACCGCATCGGTGCAAAGGTGACCTCGATTCGGCCTTCTGTGGGAGCATCGCCGGGCACGGCAACAGGAGTGACGCTCGCTTTACCGGAACTGTTCGTCTCCATCTCTGCAATTTCGCTGCCATCGCTGTTCTCAAACCGCAACTCAATGCCGGCCACTGGGATGGTTTTCTCACCGGAGGTATAGATGACCTTCACTTCAACCGGATTCATTAGTTTTTCGCCCGGCTTTGCGGTCTGACCCCCGCCGCTGACTGGTTGCAGTTCAATACTGCGAATCAGCGAGATGATATCCGTCCAAACGGAATTCAGACTGAAAGAGAGGGCATCCGGATACGGGGTGGCGCTAACGGAGTTGTAGATGCTTCGTAACCCAAGATATTCATTGAGCTGGCTGGTAAGCTTATCATAGTTTTCCAACGCCGTATAAATTCCGCCGGATTCCAACTGAGACTCGATGGAACTATGCAAATCCTGTAATGCACTCATTTTCGTTTGCAGTTTGGCCCGGATATCCTGGAGATATTGGGATTTGTCCAGCACGGCGAGAACATAATATTGTTCACCCTTCTGCTTGGACTTCGGATAGGTCACTCCGGTCACGGAGACATTGGTGATTTCCTTGATCTGTTGGGTAAAATCGCTGCGGATGCTTGAGGAACCTTCTACGGTGATTTCCTGCTCGATGTCCGTAATTTCGGACTGGATGGTTGCTTGAATCTGGCTGGCGATTTCGGCTTTGGCTTTACTTTTCGCCGCAGCCAGATCCGGGTCAATGCCCACCCCGGTGATATACTGATCCGCCGGATACGTTTTTTGCGGATTGGTAACCCAGGAGGGAGCCTGTGCCATTACCGACAGACTAAAAAAGACCAGTGTAACACATGCAAAAATTTTTCGTTCCATGGGTTACTCCTTGATATTGAGCAGCAACAATTTGCGATTGATAGTTCCGCGATCCAGTTCGCCGGGAAGCCCCTGGTTCAGATAGTTTTGCTTCAATGTTCTGTACACATCGGAGGAGCGCTCATAATCTTTGGGCGCACACCAAATCAGATAATCCAGCGTCTTGTCACTGATGACATTCTCTTTATACTCCGTGGTCACCTTTTTCAGGATGTCTCCGAATCCCCAGGCGATGTCTTCTGCAGTATCGGAATTGAACCCGGAACCCAGTGACACGACCAGTTTATACTGCAGTCCGCGTTCCAGATCCGACTTCCAGTAGGACATGAGTTTGCTCAGCGTCTGATCCACTGCGTTGTTGACGGCTTCTTCCACTAGCATCAGTTCACTTCCGGGGCGCTCTTCGGAATAGCCGGTGGCGGTTCCCAGCAGACGGGATGTGGTGGTTTCGTATGCCCGAACACCCGCACTGGCTTTGGTTACCTTGGTCGAACCGACTTTCCGACTTTCGAGGTTTATTGAATAGGTCAGATAAATGTCGCTCCCGATCGAGAGCGCCAGCTGATATGAGTAATCCTCCGCCATTCCGGACATGAACGAGGACGTCTGCTGCATGGCGTTGGTGGCCTGCACAGCCTCAGGGACTAACACATCATATTGGCGTGAAGTCAGATAGGATTCAACGACTTCCGCGGCCTTTTTGTATTTCGGTTCGGAGAGCATATCCAGCGGGCTCTGGTCATCCTTGGACTGCGGCAACACCATAATGTACGGCATACCGATCTTCGAAACGATATTTTCGCGAGCGGCGATGATACCTTTTTCGACCAGCTCATCCACGATCAGCTGCTTGTTAATTTTATACGATTTTTCGACTTTGACGCTCGTTTTGCTCATCTTCACGCGACTGGAATACCGGGAGCTTTCCCAGGAGATGAATTTGCCCAAATGATCAGCCTTGAAAAAGGAGTCCTGGATATTCTGGAAGGCGAGTTTCTCTTCCGCGGTCTGGAGAATCGGCGTTTCAGCATTGAACAGCAGAAAGTACACCGCGGATTTCATCGCATCGGCTTCCGCCCGCTTGTTCATCACGTTGGGATCAGGGCTTTTAAACAACCCGCTGGGATCATGCTGACCGATGCCCTTCGCCCGGACCATCACTTCGGTGGGCGAGGTGGTCTCCACGAGTGTCGCCTCCCGGGATTCCGGGAGATTTTTTTGCGCCATGCCAAACATCGGAAGGAACAGAATCAAGGTACATAAAACTGTCACTACTCGTTTCATAGAATGCTCCTTTAAATTTTGTCGGCCGCCAAAATTATTGATAAACATACGAGTTTAAACAATTCCGTAAAACATAAAATACGTTCCCCACCAGATTTTTCAAGTAAAAAGAGGTCCCGGATTCGTTTGGCCGAAAAAATGTGATATTACGTACACGGGGCGGGGTGTTTTTCTTCCGAAATCTTTGTACATTTCCACCGATTTTGCCAGCCACAAATGTAAGGGAATCGGGATAAAAATATTTAGATACCACTAAGGAGAATTCCATGGGAAGTGTCAAAGATTTAACGGTGCTTACAACGCCCACCGCTGATGAGCTTGGCGTAGGGAAGTTCACCTTTTCGGACAGATACTCGGTGTTCGACTGGGGAGAGATGCCGGATCATATTCCAGGCAAAGGGCAGTCATTGAATATGATGGCGGCGTACAATTTTGTGGAACTCCGAAAGATCGGAATTTCCTCGCACTTCACCTCCCTGTATTCCGAAGATGCAGACGGTGATGACGCCTTCGATCCGAGTGAGCCGTCGGATACGATGTATGTCAACCTGACCAGAGTCTTATCAATCGAAAACGACTACGCGGAGTTCCGGAAGCCGTACCAGCATTACCTTGTGCCGCTGGAGATCATCTACCGCAATGGCGCCCCAAAGGGGAGTTCACTCTTTAAAAAACTGGAACGCGCCCGCGGAGACGAAAAGAAATTTCGGGAAATCCTGGATTCGCTGAACCTCTCCGAAGAGCCGTCACCCGGCGACTTTTTCCCGGAACCGGTGTACGACTTTACCACCAAACTGGAAAGCACGGACCGGCCCCTCACAGATGAAGAGGCGCAACGCATCTCCGGACTGGAAGACCCCGCCTTTGGCGAATTAACGAGACTGGCGCAGCAGGTCAACGAATTTATCACCGAGCGGTGTGAACAGGTTGGATTACAGCATTACGACGGGAAAATCGAAACCATGTACAATCACGGCCGCATTGAATTAGTCGACGTCCTTGGAACGTTTGATGAAAACCGGTTTTTGTATGACGGCGAGCAGGTCAGTAAAGAGATTTTGCGGCAGGCGTACAAAGCGTACCAGCCGGACTGGGTTGAATCTGTGAGCCAAGCCAAAAAAGAGGCAGCAGCCATGGACGATTCCGACTGGAAGAGTTACTGCAAGAAAAAACCCGAACCGCTCCCGGAGGACCTCATTACATTGGTGAGCCAAATTTATCAATCCGGAGCCAACCTGTACCTGGGCAATGATACGTTCAAAGGTGTTCCGCCGCTGAAGGAGCTAATCCCGGAATTGAAAAAGCAGAAAGAAAAATTAACTGCATAGCACGCAGATGACGCAGAAACAACAAATTTACACAGACAAGCAACAAAAATTTAACCACGAAGAAACGCGAAGGGACACGAATTAAGAAAACAAAAACTAATTAAAAATTGTCGTTTATATTTTCTTCGCGTCTCTTCGTGTGACTTCGCGGCTGCCGTATTTTTATCCTTTTTAATCTGCGGTTGTCTGTTGTTTCTGCGTCATCTGCGTGTTATTAATCTTTTGCGATTAGCTGGTCCGTTTCTGGAACCGCAGGCTGGAAAAGCCAATCACGAGTATTCCATACCCGGCCAGTGCCAGTATCTGTGGCAGCAGCGCTTCCATTCCGGCGCCTTTCAGGAAGATTCCCCGGAGGCAGGCGATGTAATATCGCAGCGGATCAAGCAAAGAGAGACGCTGGAGCCAAAGCGGCATGTTCTCGATGGGGAAGAAGAATCCGGACATTAGGATCGTAAATATCAGGATGAACCAGGCAAGGAACATGGACTGTTGCTGCGATTTCGTGACTGTGGAGACGAACAACCCCAGTCCCAGCGTCGTCAGCAGCATCAGAAAACTTGCAAAAAAGAGCAACCAGAAGCTCCCGCGAATTGGGATCTGAAAGTAGATTTTCCCCATCACCAGTACTATCACTATCTCAACGAATCCCAATAATGCAAAAGGCACTAGCTTTCCGATGATAATCTGATAGGATTTGAGCGGGCTCACCATCAATTGCTCCAACGTGCCGACTTCCCGTTCTCTGACGACGGACACGGCGGTGAGAATCATCGTGGAAAATGCCAGGATTATACCGATGATGGCTGGAACCATAAAATACGCGTTTACGAAATTCGGATTATACCAAACACGAATCGCAGATTCGATTGTTGTCGGTGGCGGACCTGCACCGTAATAGCGCATATCGTTGGGAAATTCCAGCCGCAGCTTTTGTCCGTACCGGCCCGCGATACCCTGCAAATATCCGATAGCCACCATGGCCGTATTCGAGTTACTGCCGTCCATAATGACCTGGAGCACCGGGGATTGTCCCTTGCGGATTTCCTGTGAGAAATTCGGTGGAATAACCAGTGCAGCGGTCGCCTCACCCCGGTCCATCTTTGGCCTGATGGACAGGTATTCGGGCGTGATATCGAACAGATTAAAATATTCGGTTTGATCAATCATTTGGATGAGCGATCGACTTGCGGGACTCTGGTCCTGATCGCAGATAATGGTCGGAACCTTCGTTACTTCAGTGGTGACAGCGTATCCCATGAGCAGCGTTTGAACCACCGGCATGACGAACAGGAACGCCAGCATCGGCTTGGTGCGGAAAATCTGGATGAATTCCTTTTTGATAAGGGAGAGTAGCCGCCGGTTCATATCCGCATTTGCCTCCGAAATCTAATGGTACTGATAGCGAGCACAATCAGGGTGAACAGGAGGAGGGCGAACAATTGTCCCAGCAGATACTGTATGCCGATATCCTTCAGCATAATGCCGCGAATGATCTCCAGAAAATACTTCGCCGGGATCACCGTGCTCACCCACTGCAGGACCTGGGGCATACTTCGAATCGGGAAAATAAACCCCGACAGGATAATTGAGGGCAACATGGTACCAAGAAGTCCCCCAGCCATTGCAACCTGCTGTGAGTTTGCCACGGTTGACGCAAGCAGTCCGATGGACAGCGACGCCAGCAAAAACGCGATACTCAAACCGGCAAGCAACCAGGGCGAACCGTAGAACGGAACCCGATAGTAGAGGAGTGCGAAGACCAGCATGAGCGAGCCGACCATAAATGCCAGAAACGTATAAGGGAGCACTTTTCCAATGATGATTTGCGCCGGACCGGCCGGACTCAGCCGAAGTTGGGTCATTGTTCCGGTCTCTTTTTCCCTGGCAATGGTGATGGAGGTCAGAATCGTAGCAATCATCATGAGAAAAACGGCGACCAGTCCTGGTACGATAAAGTTGACGCCTTCCATATCAGGATTATACCAGACCCGCGGTTCCACGGTAAACAGGACCGGGAGATTTCCGGCCCCGAACACTACAGAACCAAGGATTTGCTGCATTCCCGCCTGCATGATCTTGCCGGTGTTCGAGTCCGACCCATCGATAATGGCCTGGATTGGTGGATTTTTCCCGCGTCCGATTCGGACTGAAAAATCCGCCGGTATAATGAGCGCCCCTTTGATCGCACCGCTTTCTATTGCCTTTCTGACTTCATCCCTGGATGGATAATATCGGTGCACGCTGAAAAATTCGCTGCCGTCAAACCGACTGACGACCTCCCGGGATTCCGGCGACCAATCGTGATCAATGACCCCGATTTTCACGTTTTTCACATCCATGTTGATGGCGTATCCGTACAGCATCATCATCAGCAGAGGAAGCAGGAACATCATTGCAATAGAGCGGGGATCGCGCCGGATGTGGAGCCCCTCTTTTTTGGCAATCGTCCAGATCCCGGAAATCATACGGTCAACTCCCCCTCGTGCTCCCGGATGACGTGCACGAAAACATCCTCCATATTGGATTTACTGTACCGTGATTTGAGGGAAGCCGGCGTATCCAGATCGAGAATAGTCCCCTTGTGCATGATTGCAGCGCGATCACAGTACTCTGCCTCCTCGAGATAATGGGTGGTGACGAAAATCGTCGTACCGGAGCCCCTGGCCAGTTGGTAGATGGTTTGCCAGAACTGGCGGCGCGCCGACGGATCGACGCCGGAGGTTGGCTCGTCGAGGAACAGGATCTGCGGATCGTGCAGCGTGGCGCTCGCCAGGCCAACCCGCTGTTTCCATCCCAGCGGAATATCACCGGTGAGCTGATCCAAAAAATCGCCGATGCCGTAGAGGTCGGTCACCCGCTCAATTCGGTTTTTGAGTTTCTGGTTTTTCAGGCCGTATGTGCCGCCAAAGAATTCCATGTTTTCCCGAACTGTTAAATCCGAATACAGGGAAAACCGCTGGGACATGTACCCGATAACCTGCTTAATTCGCTCGGACTGCGTCATGATGGAGTAGCCGGCGACCGAACCTTTGCCATCGCTGGGAAGAAGGATGCCACACAACATGCGGATAGTCGTGGTTTTTCCGGCTCCGTTGGCCCCGAGAAATCCAAAAATCTCCCCGCGCCGAACGGAAAAGTCGATATGGTCGACGGCGGTAAATCGTCCGAATCGCTTAGTCAGATCTTCCACATCAACGGCATAATCGTGGTTCATATCCGCTCCTCGAGACCGGCGTACACATCTTCCATGCCCGGTTTGATCCGTCTCAAACTAAATTTGTCTGCAATCTGCCTCTCCAGGTTTTTTCGGACCTTAGCTTCATCGCCTTTGCCCTCTGCTACACTCAGGTGGAGCCGATCGCCCTTGGGATAGACGAGGTGAATCCATGGCTCCTGCTGCAGCAGCGACAAATTCTCCATCATGTTTTCGCACTTCAGTTCATACAGCTGATAGGCATAACCTGCCTGTAGTTCATCAGGAGAGCCTGTCGCCAATATGTTTCCGTGGGAGAGGAAAAAGACCTGATCGCACTGGACGGCCTCCTCCATATACGGAGTGCTGATCAGGATGGTATGACCATCGGATTGAAGTTGGTGCAGCATATCCCAGAGTTCGCTTCGGGCGATAGGATCAACGCCGGTGGTCGGCTCATCCAGGATGAGCAGCGGCGGAGCATACATCAGTACACAGATGAGCGCCAGTTTCTGCCGCATCCCGCCGGACAAATTATCTGCGAGGCGACCAGTAAAGTCAGTGAGGCGGCTAAAATGGAGCAACTCCTCAAAGCGCTGTTGTCGCAATTCTCCCTTGATCTTATAGAGGTCGGCAAAGAACAGGAGGTTTTCCTGCACGGTGAGATCTCCGTACATTGAGAACTGCTGTGGCATATACCCGATTGATCCGGGTTGGCGCGCATCCGAAGAAGCGTAAGATATCTCGCCGGAATCCGGTTTGTTCAGGCCCACAAATGTGCTGAGTAATGTGGATTTGCCTGCCCCGTCCGGCCCGATAAATCCACAGATGTTGTTTTTTGGAATGTGTCCGGAGACCTTCTGGAGTGCAGAGACCTCGCCATAAGACTTTGAGATTTCTGAGAATTCCAGATAACCGTTAAACTGAACAGAAGCGGAATGGGGCATCAAGTCAATCCGGCCTACTTTGACAGTTCCAGCACAACCGGCATCCCGATCTTCAGAATTCCTTCATTATTTGGAATCCTGACCCGCACGCCGTAGGTGAGTGAAGTTCGGGTATCTTCGGTGTATACCGTTTTGGGAGTAAATTCAGCCTCTGAGGAAATCCAGGCCACTTTGCCCGTCAAAGTGTTGTGAACTCCATCCGGCTTCACAGTAATCTCACTGCCTGTTTGAATCCGCGAGAGCATCGGTTCCGGCAGATACATCATCACCCAGACCGTATCAGTCACGCCGATAGATGTCAGCAGGTGTCCTGCCTGAATCTGCTCTCCGGTGTTGATGAATCGCTCCAACATTACTCCGGATGCCGGGGCAGAAATCGTTAACTGCGATATCCGGTATTCCAGCAGATCCAGCTGGCTGGTCAGCTGGTCTTTCTTGTTCCGGGTTTGCCGCCTCTGGACAGGAAGTTCGTCTAATTGAGCAAGCACGACATCCCGTTCCGTCTCAATTTCGTCCACTTTGCTCCTGGCGACGCCCTCATTTTCAGCAAGGTGGCTGAATCTCTCGTATTGCTTTTGCAAAAACCGGAGACGCGTGTTCAGCTGTTTTTCCTGGTTGTTGATGCTCGCGAACCGGAGTTCAATTCCTTCCAGTTGTTTGTGTATTTGCACCTTTTGCAGGTGAAAGTTGGTTGTATCGATCAACGCCAACCGCGACCCGGCAGTGACTCTTTTTCCCTCCTTCACTGCGCTGAAAAGCACCTCACCGGATACCGGTGACCGGACATCTACCTGGTACGCTTCAACGGTGCCGGTCGTCTGATAGGTCCGTTCTTTATTGGATTCACATCCCATTAATATGAATGAAAGAGCGATCAGAAAAAGCGTGGCAGCCTGTTTCATATTGCTATTCCTTTATTAAACCGTGAAATATTAGATCCTGGATATGCTCTAGTCGTTCTTCTATGAATTGGTCTTCATTTTCAATGGATAACACCTGCCGGGCAAACGGCCGGGCGATAAAATAAAACGCGACCGTCCCCAGCGTGCTTAGGAGCGCCTGCCTCGGATTGACCGGCCGGAAAATTCCCCGCTCGATTCCGTCTTCGATAATCTGGATCATTTTTTGGGGAAACGGAACGGTATCAGCCTGGAATACCTGTGTGAACGCTTCGATAAAATCGGAAGAGTTTGCGTTCAGCTCCAATAGCATCAGTCTGGGAATAGCCGGATTTTGCCGAAAGAGGGAGAAATATGCCCGGATAATACCGCGAATCTGATTTTCCGGGGAGTCCGCCTCATCAATCGACTGATAGATTGAGTTGATGGCCATTCGGAACACCCGGTGCAATACTTCCCGGTGCAGGTTTTGCTTGTTGGAAAAATAATAGTGCAGCAACGCCTTGTTGACGTTCGCCCGGTCGGCAATCGATTGCATTCGGGCACCTTTTTGTCCGTACTCAACAAATTCCTTTAGTGCTGCCCGCAGTATTTCTTTCTGCGGAGACGATTCATCAAACGCGATTTCCACGAGAAGGCTCCTGTGAACTCTCTTGTTTAACTAATTGGTTAAAATATATGGTTAAATCAAACGAATGCAAACGATTTTTTGTAAGATATCGGGATCTATTCTTGCATACTCATCCGAAAAATATTCCGGAATATATTCGGCTTGTTTTTCAATAAAATGGTTTTATATTTGATATTCCCTGGAATTATTAACTATATACAGAGTGACGAATTAACTGAACAGGATGCGGCGAATAGTATATGGATAAACCGACTTTAGAATCTTTCTCTGTGGATGCCAGCCAACCGAAACGATCCGTTTTTTATTTTACCATGGAAGTGGCCCTGCGAAGTGATATGCCGACGTACAGCGGAGGCTTGGGAGTCCTGGCCGGGGATACCCTCAAATCGGCCGCCGATTTGGGGATGCCCATGGTTGGGGTTACCATGCTGTGGCGCAACGGCTATTTTAAACAGGAAATCGACGAAGAGGGATGGCAGAAGGAAGAAAATGCCATCTGGGATTATCGGAACAAACTGAGAAAACTCCCGAATTATGCCCGGGTCAAAATCGCCGGGAAAAGTATCCGGATTGAGGTGTGGGAGTACGAAATTGTCGGACGCACCGGCTATACCGTTCCGGTCTATTTTCTGGATACCAATCTGCCGGAAAATCCGAAAAGTGCCCGGGACCTCAATCAATATTTATACGGCGGCGATGAATTTACCCGGCTCTGCCAGGAAGTGGTACTCGGTATCGGCGGTATACGAATCCTCCGGGATATCGGATTTAATAACGGTCAGGTGTACCATCTGAACGAAGGTCATGCCAGTCTGCTGGCCTTGGAGCTGATCCGCGAACGGGGCTATAATTCCTACGATAAAATTAAAAAGAATTGCGTGTTCACCACGCACACACCGGTGGCAGCCGGCCACGATGAATTTCCGTTCGAACTCCTGAAAAAAGTGCTGCATCCAATCTATCTGGAGCATTTGGAAGGCATCATCGGGCAGGGGCATCCTCTGAATCTGACCCGATTGTCACATAAGTTGAGTCGCTACGTTAACGGGGTCTCCCAGATGCACGGAAAAGTCGCCCGGGAGATGCTCGATGATCCGGAAATCGGGGCAATCACGAACGGCATTCACCTGCCCACCTGGATTCATCCGGCGCTCCAGGAGTTGTTTGACGAAGAGATCGGCGGATGGCAGTTCGAGCCGTCAAATTTCGTCCATGCGATTAAAATACCCGATGAGAAAATCACCAGGGCGCATTCCGCAGCCAAAAACGAATTGCTGCAATATGTGAATCAGACCTATAAAACGGATCTTAAGCCGGATGTACTCACCATTGGATTTGCACGGCGTGCGGCGACATACAAGCGCGCCGATCTCCTGTTCAGAGATATTGAGCGGCTGCTCGAAATCGGGGCGGGGAAACTCCAGTTCATTTATGCGGGGAAAGCACATCCCAAGGATAAGGATGGCAAGGAACTCATTCACCGGGTCATCCAGGGTGCGAAAGAGGTGAGCAGTGATATACCCGTAGTGTATCTGGAAGAGTATAACATGGATATCGGCGCAATGCTCACCGGAGGCTGCGACGTTTGGTTAAACAACCCGCGGCGTCCCAGGGAAGCCTCAGGGACCAGTGGTATGAAAGCCTCGTCCAATGGCGTGCTCAATTTAAGTATTCTCGACGGCTGGTGGATTGAAGGCTACCTGGAAGGGAAGACGGGCTGGGCAATTGGACCAAATGCTGAACTGGCCGACATGGAATCCTATGACGACAGCAAAGATGCGGATGACCTGTACGAAAAGCTGGAAAATCAGGTAATCCCCACCTTTTATGAGGATCAGACCAAATGGACAGAGATGATGAAGACCAGCATTGCGCTCGTGGCTCCCTATTTTAATACGCACCGGATGCTTCGGGAATACGTGGAATACGGGTACCGCGGCAGCCTCTAAATTAAAAAAGACTTGAATCAGGTGGGTCCTTTCCCTTATTTTTCGAAGCAATTTTTGGGATAACATCAATATTGTGATACGTGTCACAATATTTTCCGTCTTACTTTTTTAATTAGTAAAGTTGCTAACGAAATCTTTGGTGATTTTTCATCGGGGTAAGATGGATTTTTGTCCTATCTGTTGTTTATATATTTGCAAAATCGATGTTGACAATGAATTATATTGTAGCCAGCCTAACCATCTGTTGAGGTGAATCCATGTTGGTGAGATTTTGGGGGGTTCGGGGATCAATTGCCACACCGGGGCAAAATACCGTTAATTATGGCGGCAACACTTCATGCGTGGAACTGGAAATTGACGGCAATTATTTTGTGCTGGATGCCGGGACAGGCATTCGGTTGCTCGGATTGGACTTGCACCAGCGTCGCGAACGCGGAACGATTAACCTGCTGATCAGCCATCCGCATTGGGATCATATTCAGGGGTTGCCGTTTTTTATGCCGGCTTTCCGGGAAGAGTACGAGCTCAACATCTTTGGATATGAATCCACCAATCAGGAACTGGAAAAGATTATTGCCAACCAGATGGATCCGACGTACTTCCCGGTGCAATTAGGCGATTTGGATGCGAAACTGAACTTCAATAAAGTTGCTGAGGGGAGCTTTCGCATTGACGATATCCGTATTGACTCGATCTTCCTGAATCATCCCGGATATAACATAGCGTACCGGTTCAACTGGAAGGGCAAAACGCTAGTATATGCCACTGATAACCAGCCATACGGATTTTGTCCGCATCTCGGCAGATGGGCCACCGATGAATACTTTGAGAATGCAAAAAATCATTCATTTAAACACGTGGAACTGTATTTTGAGGATCTGAACGAGCGCATCATAGATTTTGCGAAGGGCGCCGATCTGCTAATCCACGACACCCAGTACACTCCGGAGGAGTTTCGCCGGAAAATCGATTGGGGGCATTCCAGTTATGAGTTTACAGCAGAGCTGGCAATTCAGGCAGATGTGGAATCTGTGATATTATTTCATCATGAGCCGGAGCATTCTGACGAGATGGTCAGACAGATAGAAACCCAGACGAACAATATCCTGAAAAACGCCGGGCATAATATTGCTTGCCAGGCAGCGCATGAGGGGCTGGAAGTGCTGGTGTGAACGATCATCCCGAATTTATTCGTTTCACATGAAGCGTTTTTTATCTCATCGTAGATACGTAATCAGATTTTTGAACTCTTTCTATTACCTGAATTGAGCGATTGTTGTGGATGAGATGTGCCAAGATGTTGAGATGAAAAGGGTTTTGGGAAACCGAAGGCATACCCGGAGGGTCTGTCGAGGATTTCACGG
>JAANXI010000177.1 GCA_018263365.1 Fidelibacterota bacterium
ATAGGATGAGTACGGATTACCGGTACGAAAATATAATTCACCCAGCAATAACTTCAATTCCTCATCCGGATTGGATTTGATCAGATTTTGCAGGATAGTGATAGCAGAGTCCGGGTTACCTGTTTCTGCGTAAATCTTTGCCATTTCCAGCGGATAGTTTTCATCACCGGGATAATCTTCGGCCAGTATCTTCAGCAGCCGCTTCACTTCTCCGTACTTTCCCGTCTGCAAATAAATCCGCTGGGCTTTTTTCAGATATTCAATTCGGTCGGTATCCAACTGATATAATCGCTCATACACATCTGCGACTTTCAAAAACTGTTTTTGCCGGGCGTAAATTTCCCCTAAACCGGATAGCGCATCCCGCTGCAGTTCTTCGTCGGAAATGGTGTCCAGTATTTGGTGATATACTTCTTCGGCTTTATTGTATTGTCTCGAGATCGCATAGACTTCGCCAAGCATTGGAAGAAACTCTCTGGTTTCCTCCGTATTCTTCAATCCGGCCCGTAAAATACGTTCCGCTTGATCAATCTTCCGTAATCTCAGATACGTTTGTGCTAATTCCGAATAGATGGTGGCAGATGTCGAATCGTACCGTAACGCTTCCTGGAATTCGAGAGCAGCCATGGCATTATTGCCTTGCATCTTTGCAGAGACACCTTCCATATAATGCTGAATCGCCCGCGAATTATACTCTTTGGCCGGTGTCGTCTTCGATTCGGAATCTTTCGGGACGGCATTTTGTTCCGGTTTGGTCCCGGCGCATGAGACGAGCCATGCCAGCGCAATCACTGAAACCATCCATCCAACGGACTTCCATTGTAACATAGAAAAAGGGCTGTGACCGAAATTGTCCAGCCCTTTTTGCAGAAAGGATTTCACCGGATGTGTTACCCTATTACATCGCTGCGATTACATTTGCACACCGCAACCATCTTCTGGTTAAACTTCCAGCTCCTTGACACTTCATTTTCCACTGATGATACGTGCTGCACGTATTCGTACAGATCGCCACATTCCGGGCAGTGGCGTCCCTGCTCTGTTGTGGCAGCAGCAACTTTATCAGCAAATGTTTTTCTCTTGGCCATTATGCCTCCTTTATCTGTGCATCGTGTTGATATATTTGAACCGCATTCCCACCAATTTGTTTCACCTGGTACATCGCTTCATCCGCACATTCTATTAGCGCTTCGACCTCTTTGGCATGAGACGGATATTCGGCAACTCCAATACTGATGGTGATCCGCTCTTTGATGTTATTTTTTTCAAAATGATAATTTTTAATACTCTCCCGGATCCTGTTTGCCGTCTTCTCCGAATCTTCGACGTTCGTATTTACCAGGATAGCAGCAAATTCTTCACCGCCGTATCGCGCAACCAAATCGATAGTTCGGACGGAATTTTCAATGATGCTCGCAACTTCCTTCAACATATAGTCACCGTAGAGATGGCCGTGCGTATCGTTAATGCGTTTAAATTTATCCAAATCGGTGATAAACAACGTAAATTGTGTCTGATATCGATCGCTACGCTGAATTTCCTCTTCCAGCCGTTCCTTGAACGCCCGATAATTTGCTACCCCGGTCATCTCATCTTTGGAAGCGATATTTTTCATATAACGGTAAAGATAAAATCGATTGAGACCGGCGCCAAAGACTGAACCGACCATGAGCAAAATATCCTGCTCCTGTTTTGAAAAGGCCCTCGGCATCCGGCTTTCGAGGACGATAGCGCCAAACGTCTCCGAATGACTCTTCACCGGCACTATTAACAGAGATTGCACATCGGTAAATTCGCCCCGGAGTTCCGGTAAAAATTCCTTCACTTCATCCGAATTCTGAATATCGGTCAATACCTGGGGCTCCCCGGATTGTATGACCTGGCTCAAAATGGAATCCTGTAGTTCGAACCGATATCCCTTGCCCGGATGCTTAATGCTGCCATCCACTGCGGCAACTTCCGCCTGGCTGGAATGCTGCGATTGCAACAACACCACGGTAATGCTATCGTAGTCAAATAAATTGCCGCACACCCGTAAAATCTGATTTAACAAGTCATCCTGACTATCAGTAAGGCTGAGTTGGGAATTAAACTGACAGAGCCGCGCAAAAAGTCGCTTCTCATCAGTGAGTTGGTCCAGGGAGTCCAATTGCACCATTGCCGCAGAGATAATTTCCGCATATTGTTCCAACAGTTTACTGTCTTCGGGGCTGTAGCTCTCTCTGGCCGAATCATCGACCGCCAGTACGCCAATTGCCTGTCCGTGATATCGCAGCGGTACGGCCAAAAAGGACTGAATATCCGGAGAATCCGTACCGTAATAATCAGCCGTCTCTTCCGAAAAGTCGGAAATTAATACCGGATTATTTTCAGTAAAAGCCTTATCCAGAATACTTTTGCCTGCGTCAACTTTTTCTCTAAGTTTCGAGCCGGTATTTACCTGAGCCTCTTGTAGCACCAGATTCCCACCGGTAGAATCCACAATGTAGAGCATTGCAGCATTACTGACCAAAGTCTCGTGGATCACGCGCAGCAGCCGGTTCAGAAAGGCGTTATACGCTTCAGTCGCATCAAGGTGTTCTGGGGAATCCTCGTCCTGCGAGGACTGAAAATCGATTTCCAGCTGAGAGAGTGGAAGCGATTCGCGTTCAACAATTTGTTGAGAAGGTGTGTGATCGGTTTGCTCAGCTTCGGCTGCGGCTATAGCATTGACCTGTAAATCCTGAAGAAGAAGCCAGAGATAGACGCCAAAGGCAAGAAGAACCAAGGCTTTTATGACCCAGCCAAGGCCAGTCGGTGGGACACCGGGATACAAAAAAATGCCAATCGCCAACACGCCAAAAATGATGGCTAAGATAAAATATAATCGAATATTTCCCCCACTGGGCATGACGGCGGTTTTTCTCCGTTTTCCGGTGTTGTCAGTTGAGGGGAATTTTAATACCGAAGCCCCGTAAAATCAACGAGAAAAGGGTGTCCTCCGCAAACGCAACAGCCGGTTAATCGCTGTTAACGTACTTGATTTGATCTTCGTAAGATCGTGTATTTTTTGGAGGAACAAATTGATTGGTATCCTGCAAATCGGACTCCGTGACCATATCAGTTTCAGATTGGGCCTCGTTCACCGCAACCACCGGTTGCTGAATGTTGAGTGACGGTGGCGGTATTACAGATTTTTGGATTGGCTGATTCGCCGGGGAATTGTCCGTAATGGAATTGTAACTCACCACAGCAATAAGGGCGACGACCGCTGTAGCCACCACATATCTGGGCAACCGCATGTCCGGCAGGGCGAGTTGGAATTTCTGCCAGACCCCGGCCTGGTTTTCTTCCTGTATCAGGGCATACAATCGTTTATTGAAGTCCGGGGAAACCCGCTTTTGTTTCAGCGAATGCAGCGCTGAAACAGTCTTCTTAAAATCCCGGTAGGTCTCTTCGCAATCTGAACAATCGGATTTATGTTGCAGGAACTCCTTCCGTAGACGGGATGGCAGGTCGCCATCGACAAATGCGGATAGGTGTGACTCGTACTCGTAACAATTCATTCGATAGAATACCTCCTTTGTTGCAGGCTTGCGACTGTTGACTTTTAGCTGAACTCATGATTTCTTCGAGGCTTTTTCACTTTCGGAACTTCTCAGGTGTCGGAGTTTCTCCTGTAATTTCAATCGCCCCCGGTTTATCCGGGATTTGACCGTTCCAACAGGAACACCGACTATATTACTAATCTCATCATAACTAAGTTCCTGAATATCCCGCAAAATAATCACGGTCTTAAATTTTTCAGAGAGTTGGTCAATTGCGGTCTGGATCTCCGCCTCAGTAAACTCTCCTTCCACACCTTCTTCCGGCGCAAAATCTTCCGAGGGAATTTCGTATTCTTTGTCTTCCAATCCCAAATCATCCAGTGAGTACATTTTACGCCGCTTGCGTTTCCGGAGTTCCGTTTTTGCCAGGTTCCCGGCGATAGTGTAAATCCAGGTGGAAAATTTTGCGATATTCCGGTACATGTGCTTTTTTTGATAAACGCGCAAAAAGGTATCTTGCACCACGTCTTCCGCGGCTTCTTCACTACTCAGATACCGGTAAACAAAGTTCTTCAGTCGATCCTTAAACCGATTCACGATCTCTTCGAATGCGTACTCGTCACCCTGTTGAAACCGGGCAATGAGCTCCTCATCCGTATATCGGTCCATGAAATCATTCATGGATATCAGCCTCTTCTTCGTTCAGTAATTCATAAAATAAGGCCGTCAGGTAATTCTTTTCATCAATGGCGCTGGTGGTTTTGGTCAACAGATCCGCCTCTTCTAAAATAGGAAATGCCCGATAGATTTCTGTCTGGGAAAATTTGGGCGCGATCTTCTTATATTTCCAGGCAAGATTGCGACCGTTGAACACTTCCCGGTTAATTTCTTTATCTGATTTGTGTGCGGTCACCATTGCGTTTATAAGTAAAATATTCTCGTAAAAATCCGCCGCCGTTTTTACAATATAGCTAACGCTTTCACCCTCATCAAGCAATGAAAACAGGTAATTCAGTATCTTGTCCAACGATTGCGAACCCAGGATATCGGCGAATTCGAACATGGAGTGCGTCCGGGTTTCACCCACGAATTCCTCCAGTAATTCCGGCGTTAACTCCCGGGATTCGTCTGAGAGATATATCTCCAGTTTTTCAATCTCGTTCGCCAGTTGTTGCAGCGATTCGCCTGCCAGATCGATCAGTTGGCTGCGAACTTCCGGAGACGCGCTGATGTCCTTTTCTTTCAGGAAGTACTGCACCCAGGCGTCCATTTCTCGCATCCAGGGAATCCGAACTTCTAGCGGTGTGGCGAGTTTTTTCAACTGTTTGGAAAACTTATCCGAGATTCGTTTGGATTCCTTCAACATCACAACGGTGATGTCATTGCCCGGATGTCTCAGATAATCCCGCAGTGCACTCTTCCCGCCCTGCTTCTTTTCATCGAAGGAATCCATCTCTTTGATAATCACTGCTTTCGGTTCGCTGAAGAGGGAGTTTGAAACCAGCTGTTCGAGAATAGTTTCCGGCTCTACCTCACTACAGTGATACACATACTTCGTCCAGTCGGACCCGTATTTTTCCTGGTATGCCGAATACAGCGCATCCAAAAAAGTATCCTGCAGGTACACCTCTTCCCCGTACAGAAAGTACACCGGATCGATCTTCGATTCGAGCGTCCGGATCTTTGAGAAATAATCTTCTACTGGTGATTTTCGCGCCATGATTGTCCGACTAAGTTAATGAACCAGCGATATCCCGATTGTGAGCAATCCAACAATCAAACAATATACGGCAAACCAACTGAATTTTCCTTTCCGAAGCAATTCCATGAGAAAAACAATAGCGAGCCACCCGGAAAGAAATGCGGCGACAGTCCCGGCAATCAGTGCCCATAACGCATTTTGCGGAATGCCGGTATTAACGATATCCAACAATTTGATGAGACTTGCGCCCAAAATTACGGGAATTGCCAGGTAAAAAGAAAATTTTGCAGCCCGTTCAGGATCAAGTTTCAGCCACATGCCCGCAGTGATGGTCGTCCCGCTGCGGGAAATGCCCGGAATAATAGCCAATGTCTGTGCAAGCCCGATAAGCAGGCTTTTTTTCCAGTCGAGTTCAGACTCCCGGACTTGAGCATATCGGCTGCTCCAAAGAATCAGGGCGGTAACCAGAAGCATCACACCAACCAACAGAGGATTCTGGAAGGCCTGGTCGACTAAATCTTCCACCAGAAATCCTGCCATACCTGCCGGGATAATGCCAATCAGAATCAGCCAGTTCATTCGGAAATCATCATCTGTTTCCCACAGATCTGCCCACTGATCTGGCTTTGTCAGTCCGCGGAACAGCGCAGCGAGAATGCGGCTAATATCCTGCCGGAACGCAACAAGGACGCTCACAACTGTGCCGAAATGCACAAATACTTCGAACGTTAAGCCGGATTCCTCGTACCCAAACACCGCCTGGGCCAGCGCCAGATGCCCTGAACTGCTAATGGGTAAAAACTCCGTCAAACCCTGCACCACCCCTAAAAATACCGCCCGTAAAATCTCCACGCGCTAACTCCTGTCTCCGCTCATTCCGATCACACCCCACATCCGTCCGGTCACGCCATCATCTCTGCGATATGAGTACCAATACTCCGGTTCACAACTCGTACAGCAATTTGCTGCGTATATTTGCTCACCGGGAATCCCCAGTTGATGCGCCTGCATCTCAATAGTTTTGGCTAAATTCAGATGATATGACTCACCCCTTTTGCTCACCACCGAGTGAGGAAACCTACTAACCACTTCAGCGCCAACTTCGTAACAACACTCACCAATCCCCGGACTGATACCTATCTCGACTTCGTTCGCCCTGTAGTGAAAATTCTTTTCCAGAGAGTCAATCGCCTTCCCAAGGATGTTCCCGGCGATTCCCCGCCAGCCGGCATGTAGCGCTCCGACGACTTTTTGATCGCTGGTTGTCAGAAAAATTGTATGGCAATCGGCGACCCCGATGATCAGATACAAATCATCAACACCTGTAATAAAACCATCGCAATTCGGAATGACACCAGGCTCATGGCCTATGGTCACACGATTACTGTGCACCTGGCGCGCCATAACCGTTTCGTCGCGGGGTACTCCGGTAGCAGTGAAAAACCGGCGGCGATTCTCATCCACGTTTTCGTCGGAATCGTGCTCAGAACGCCCTAGATTCAGTGATCGCATATTGCCTTCGGAAACACCACCATTCCTTGTAGTGAAGGCGTGAAAAAGCCGGGACTCCGATTCCCACTCCCGGAATTGCGCCCATTCCAAATTGTCATGTTGTTGAACAATCATTCGGCGAAATACGACTCTATCGGATGAGTTTTCCGCGGGCCGATCGTCATAACATCCAAAGGGTATAAGTGTCTACGCCTGTACTGCAGTACTTCCATCGATTGGTTGACTCGTCGTCGCAATCCGTTCAGGGTATACATCCGGGCCATCCCTCGAACTTTATGCATTTCTCGCAGTGCAATCGCGATTGAAGCGCGTGTGGAATTACCTTCTTTGATAAGTTGAAGCAATAACGACATAGTATCGAATCCGTACAGATCAATGGCCGACGGTGAAGCATTTGTCGTCTTGCGGAAATCGGTAACAAACTGTTGGTAGGACTGCTGATCATCCGGAATATAATGGTCCGAAAATATTATCATGCTATCGATGTAGCTGGCGTACTGCTGCAATTTCTGCTCATCGTACCAATCCACGTTGCCAAGCACCTGGGTATCGAAATTATAGAGGGCAAATTGCGGCGCTATGTAGTCAATGTCGCTGTTCCGGATCGGAAAATACATGCCGTCGATGTGCTTCAGCGTAATTTCAGTGGAGTCAATTTCTTCGCGATATTCCTCCAGTTGCTTTTTGAAGAGAGCCACAAACTCCGAATCCGGCAAGGTGGCCTGCAGACTGTCGGAAACGAATTGGCTGGTATCAATAGGCGGAGCATACTGTTTCCGCAACTGAAAGCCGACTTTCCGCAAATGCTTGAACTGTTCCGATGGGTCCTCCGGGATACCGCTGTACCACACTTGAGTCACCACTTCTCCGCCGCGCTTCTCCACTTCGGCGGTAAACGCATCCGTTAATGCCTTTCCCTGGGGATCGGCCGGGCTGATGGTGGCAAATGTTTGCAAGCGGAGCGAGTCCGACGCATACTGCGCAGCAGCCTTGCCGCGGGTCTCATAATCAGGGCTTAGTTGAAAAATAAACTCGTTCAATCCGGCGAGTCCGTTCCCGGCTGCCGTCGGAGTGATAAGCGGCAGTCTGTCTTTACCTGCCAGTGCCGCCCCGCTGATAACATTTTCCGACCAGACCGGTCCGATCACCGCAATAACACGGGTATGATCCGCAATGCGTTGCAGCTGCTGCACTGTTTCCAGTCCGGAGCCGTGGTTATCCAGCCGGATAACGCTTATTCGGGATAATTCATTTTCCTTGGAAAGTGCATACCGGACTCCCCGCAAGAGTTCCTTTCCCACATCAGCAGAGGAACCGCTGAACGGTGCAAGTACCCCTATCGCGAGACGGGGCTGATCACCTTCGATCCGGATAGCTTTCTTCAATGCCCGGAATGTTGGCAGCAGAATGTCGTTTAATCGCGCCTGCTCTAGTTCCTGGGCCGTGGTACTGGCCAGGCTCATTTCGCCAGCCAGAATGTATTCCTCGAGGAGCGCCAGACGGAAAATATTTGCCTCATCATCCCCTATGGCGCCATCTACCAGCGCCTGCACTTCTTCCATGGTGAGATAGGCGTCGGCGGTCTTCAGCAAATTATCCAGGGCAATGCGGGCCAGGGCGTTATCTCTGGACATGGTAATTGAATACGCAAAATAATTGGCGGCATTGTAATACTGCTGCAATGACAGATACGATTCTGCCATAGCGAAGTAAATGTCATCTAAGTAATTGCTACTGGAGTACTGACTGATAAACACCTTTCCGTATCGGATGCTCTGACGCTCCAGGCCGACTTTATGGTACGATTTCACCAACATTAAGTGAGTTGCGGTAGCATACTTGTTAAACCCTGGCTCAACATATAACTCCTGGAATAATTCCAAAGCCTGTTCATAATGTTGGTTGTTGTACGCCTCCACCCCCTTGTCAAATTGTTGTTTCGTCGGATCGGAGGTAAACAGCTGAGGTGCAGTCACTGCTGTTCCCGCTAATCCAAGGATGATAACAAAAATAATTACACGTGGTCGCACGTATTTCATTTTCCTGTTAATATTTCTATTCAACCGTCACGCTCTTGGCGAGATTCCGCGGTTGATCCACATTACAACCCCGCTCTACTGCAATATAATATGCGAGCAATTGCAATGGAATGGAGGCCAGAATCGGTATCAGAAACGACTCTGTCTCCGGAATATAAATCACATGATCAGCCAATTCTCGGATCTCCTCATCCCCTTCGGTGGCAATGGCGATAATCCGGCCATTTCGCGCCCGTACCTCTTCCATATTGCTCTGAACTTTATCGTAACTCTTATCCTTGGTCGCGATGAAGACGACCGGCATATCATCATCGATAAGCGCGATCGGCCCGTGTTTCATCTCCGCCGCCGGATATCCTTCGGCATGGATATAGGAGATCTCCTTCAATTTCAGCGCCCCTTCCAGCGCCACTGGATAGTTATACCTACGCCCAAGATAGAGAAAATTCGGACGGTCGCTGAATTCCTTTGCAATCGCCTCGATCGCTTCGGGATCAGCCAGTATCTGCTCAGCCTTCTGTGGTAAATTGCTTAATTCATGGACTATTCGCTCCCCGTTCGCCCGGTTCAGTCCATTTCTGCGTCCAAGCAGTACTGTCAACAGCGTTAACACGGTTACCTGGGACGTAAAGGCCTTCGTGGATGCCACACCGATCTCCGGTCCCGCGTGGATGTACACACCGGCAGTCGTCTCCCGGGAGATGGTGCTGCCAACTACATTACAGACTCCCAGGCACAGCGCTCCGTGGGCCTGCGCTTCTCTTACAGCCGCCAGAGTATCGGCGGTTTCGCCTGACTGACTGATGGCAATTAACACGGTTTTCGGCGTGATAATGGGATTGCGATACCGAAATTCCGAGGCATATTCCACTTCCACCGGCGTCCGGACGAACTCTTCTATCAGGTATTCGCCGATGAGCGCAGCGTGCCAGCTTGTGCCACAGGCTGTCAGATAAATCTGATCGGCGTTTTCGATTTCCTCCAGCACGTCGGTGATGCCCCCTAGTCGCACATTCGCATCTTCTGGCAGTAACCGTCCACGCATGGCGTCGCGCAGCGTGGTCGGCTGTTCATGGATCTCCTTGAGCATAAAGTGTGGATACCCGCCCTTTTCGATGCGCTGCAAATCGAACGGAATCGTATGCTTATCGGACTCGACTTCACTTTCCAGCTGCACGTCAAATGTCCGGGCTTCATCGGCAGTGATGACTGCGATTTGGCCGTCTTCGAGGTAAAATACTTCCCGCGTATATTTCACAAGCGCAGCCGTATCGGAGCCTACAAAATACTCACCCTCTCCAATGCCTACGACGATCGGGCTCCCGGAGCGCGCTACCACAATTTTTTCCGGTTCCTCTCTGGAAATCACGGCTACCCCGTAAGCGCCGACCACATGCTTCAGCGCCTCTGCTACTGACTCCTCAAGCATATCGCCCCGGTATTCTTCGATGAGGTGCGCAAGTACTTCCGTATCGGTTTGACTGCGAAAGGAATGGCCTTTCTCTATTAAATCTTTCTTGAGATTGGAATAATTTTCGATAATACCGTTGTGTGCCAACGCGAGATTGCCCTCACAATCCGTATGGGGGTGGGCGTTGGTTTGATCCGGGGCTCCGTGAGTCGCCCACCGCGTATGGCCGATGCCGACCGTACTGGAGATTTCCACCGTGTCCAGGGCATCCTGTAATACCTGGAGTTTTCCCTTCTGCTTTTCGACTCTGATATTCGAATCCTGGATGTAGGCCACACCAGCGGAATCATAACCGCGGTATTCCAGGCGTTCCAATCCTTCCATTAAAATCGGTACGGATTGCCGGGGACCAACATATCCAACTATTCCACACATACGCTCAACTCCTGTCCAAAATCTATTATAAACCTAAATTGAGCGATTTTATATGGCGGTCTGCACCAATCTGTTGAGCGCGAAGGCGCCGCGACATCCTCGACAGACCCTCCGGGTATGCCTCCGGTATCGCGAAACCTTTTCATCTCAACATCTTGGCACATCTCATCCACAACAAACGCTCTATTTATGTTAAAATTACTCCCACTCAATGGTGCCGGGCGGTTTCGATGTAACATCGTACACAACACGGTTAATACCTTTTACGCCGTTTACAATTTTCGATGATGTTTCCTGCAGCAGCGCCGGTGGCAGTTTTGCCCAATCTGCGGTCATGCCATCCACGCTCACAACCGCGCGCAACGCAATAACATGCTCATACGTTCGGCTGTCACCCATTACGCCAACCGTATTCACCGGCAACAGCACCGCCAGCGCCTGCCAGACTTTATCATACTCATCATATTTGTACAGCATTTCTGTGAAAATTTTATCCGCTTCGCGTACCATGCGCAACCGATCTCTGGTAATATCTCCAAGGATGCGAACGGCGAGTCCGGGACCGGGGAAGGGATGCCGCCCCAGTATTTTTCCAGGGATGTCCAGCAGACGTCCGATTTTTCGAACCTCATCCTTGAACATTTCGCGGAACGGTTCAATCAATTCCAGATCCATGTGCTCCGGGAGACCGCCAACGTTATGATGGGTCTTGATAGTGGCGGACGGGCCGGTGACCATCTGGCTTTCGATGACATCCGGATACAAGGTGCCCTGGGCTAAAAAGCCCAGGTTGTCATACTCATTGGCGATAGTCTGGAACTCCTCGATAAACTGATGCCCGATGACTTTGCGTTTTTTTTCGGGGTCTTCTTTCCCTTCCAGAGCCTCAAGAAATGCATTCGATGCATCATGATAGCGGATCGGCAAATCGAGTTCACTGGACAAAATTTCAGTTACATTTTCGATATCGTCATAGCGGAGCAATCCGGTATCGATAAATACCGGAATCGATTGCTCTCCGATAGCTTGGTTCAGCAACACGGCCAGGACGGAACTATCGACCCCGCCGCTTACCGCACAGATAACGCGGGCATCGTCTACCCGTTCTCGAATCCGATCAGTCGCCTGGGTAACAAATTGGCTCGGTGTCCAATCGCCTGCACAACCGGCAATCGAAAACAGAAAATTGCGGAGTATATCCTTGCCATGTGTCGTATGGGTAACTTCCGGATGGAATTGAAGCGCATAGCGATGCTCCCTTGCATCTCCTATCGCAGCCACAATTCCGTTGCTTCGGGCATAGATTTCGAAGCCCCTGGGCGCAATTTCAACGTGGTCACCGTGGCTCATCCAGACCTGCGACCTATCCATTGATTCTGACAAGAGATCAGAATTTTCCATTACCTTGATCTCCGCCTTCCCATACTCCCTGGCATCACTGTGGTGTACTACTCCTCCCTGCGCCTTCGTCAACCACTGCATCCCGTAGCAGATTCCAAGCACCGGCACATCCAGCGCCAGAATATCAGGATCAGGGTGCGGGGCATCCGGGTCATTAATTGAAGCGGGGCCACCAGACAGAATAATCGCCGCGGGTTCCTTTTTCACCAAATCATCTTTGGAAATAAACGGGGAATAAATTTCCGAATATACGCCTAACTCCCGCACCCGCCGGGCAATCAGCTGGGTGTACTGCGAGCCGAAATCCAGGATGGCGACCAGCTGGCTCACGAAGACTCTCTCAAATCAGGTTTTTCCCCATTGAACAGCGGCCACTTCCGCAGATTGTTTAAAAACTCGTAGTGTGTCAAATCGTAATAGACTGGCGTGACGGAGACGTACCCTTCCTGCACCATCCGTTCGTCGGAATCCTCGTCCTCCTTCATAGATTTCCGCTCGCCGGACATCCAGTAGTAGGTACGATTGCGTGGATCGACGCGCTTGTCAAACTTCTCATCGTAAAATGCTTTGCCCTGTTTGGTGACGACTATCCCCTTGATCTCATCTGACTGAATCGGCGGGACATTGACGTTCAGCAACGTATTTTCCGGGAGACCATTTTCCAGCACTTTCGTCACCACCTTTTTCGCCACCTCCGCCGCCGGTCCGAAATCCGGATCATGATACGTCGCCAGTGAGAACGCCACGCTGGGAATTCCAAGGATAATCCCTTCCGTCGCGGCTGACACCGTACCGGAATAAATCACATTGATGCCCGTGTTACTCCCCAGATTGATCCCTGAAGCGACCAGATCCGGTGGGCGTTTCAGCACTGCTCTGGCGGCGATCTTGACGCAATCAGCCGGCGTGCCGTTGACTGCGCAGCCGGTGATCCCGTCCTCGAGTTCCACTTCGGTCACCCGCAACGGATCGGAAAGGGTAATCGCATGGCCGGCTGCGCTCATTTCTCTGTCGGGTGCAACGATTGCGATATCGGCTATTTGGGAAAGCGCTTTATACAGTGCGGCAATGCCCGGTGCATTAATTCCGTCATCATTGGTTACGAGAATAAAAGGTTTACGATCTGTCATGTACGGCAAAATTCGATAATAGTGGTTAACTCTTGTTTCAAATGATGGCGATCGACTACGCGATCCACAAATCCCTTGTCCAGCAGGAACTCCGCCCGCTGGAATCCTTCCGGCAAGTCCTGTCCGATGGTCTGCTTAATGACCCGCGGTCCGGCAAATCCGATCAGCGCTCCGGGTTCCGCCAGAATGAAATCGCCCAGCATCGCAAAACTCGCGGTAACGCCGCCGGTGGTGGGATGGGTCAGTAGTGAGATAAACGGCAGGTTTTCTTCAGCAAACAGTTTCAAACGCGCACTGGTTTTGGCCATCTGCATGAGAGAATAGGCCCCTTCCATCATCCGGGCCCCACCGGACGAGGAGATAATAACAAGCGGAGTTTTGTTCTCGCGGGCTTTATCCGTGGCGCGGGCAATTTTTTCGCCGACCACCGATCCCATCGATCCGCCGATGAACGAGAAATCCATCACTGCCATAGTCAATGGCATACTATTGATTGTCCCCGTCACCGATCGGACTGCTTCTTCCATGCCGGTTTTATGGCGGGCGTTCTTCAACTGATCGCTGTATTTCTTGGATGCCTTAAAATCAAGCGGATCAACGGATTTAATGTGCTGATTGAACTCCTCAACACTGCCTTCATCAAGGAGCATATCGATATACTGTTGGCTCCCGATCCGAAAATGGTAGTCGCACTTGTGGCAGACGTGCTGATTGTTCGCCAGCTCTTTTTTATAGATAATCTCTTCGCAGCCGTCGCATTTGACCCACAACCCGTCCGGGATCTGCTTTTTCTCCGATGAGAGAATACTTTTTTTAACGCGCCTGAACCAATCCATAAATTATTCCTGTTCCTGGAATTTTGTGAGAATGGTCTGAGTTTCGGCCTCCATCACCAAGGCATCTTCGTCCTCATAATAATCCGGGCGAATTCCAATCATAGCAAATCCGTGGCGCTCGTAAAAATATCGGGCCGGCTTATTACTCGCTCTGACTTCCAACGAAACGAGTTCACAATCCTGGTCTGTTCCAAACCCGACCGCTTTTTTCAGCAGTTTACGTCCAATGCCCAGCCGGCGCGAATCCGGTTTGACTGCAATATTATGGATATGTATTTCTCCCGCATCATTGGAATATCCGGCAATATACCATGCAATGATAAAACCCACAATACGTTCCTCAGAAACGGCCACCCAGCATTGCGCCACCGGCTTTTTATAGAGAGATGACAAAAAATGCACTTTACTCCAGGGATTTGCAAAGCTGGCTCGTTCAATTTGCAGAATTTCGGGCAGATCATTCACGGTCATCTCCCGGATAGAAACCGCCCTGGTACCGGCGTGGTTTTCATGTGAGAATTCCATAGCACAAACAGATGTTGGTGCACGCATTATTTATTCAGTCACTGTGCAACGGATTTGAAAATTTGACCGCCTCATATTCCTTGAGGTAATCCGGCTCAGCGATATTCGGATCTTCCACAGCCCAGCGATCCATATCGCTCAGTGCCACCTCCGCAATGTTGCGGGCATTCACTCTATTGCGACCAATAATCGGATTCGGCAATTCGGATTGTAATTTTTCCTCATTGGGCGCCTGATACACGACGGGCATGTCCTCAGGAAGTTGTGTTTTGAGCACATCAATGGAATCCCGGACCGGCTCGATAATCTCTGTAGGGGACTCATTCAATTCGTACGCAGCCAGGAAACAGGTATCCCGGTGGGAGTGGTGTAAGACTGCCACCTCATCTGCCACATCCCGCACGCTCCAGGCAGATGCGAGCAATGTAGGAACGGCCAACAGCGCACCATCCGAGGAAAAGAGCAATCCCTTTGCAGTGCTCAACCCGATGCGCAATCCGGTGAACGAACCGGGGCCTATCGAGACAGCGACACCATCGAGTTGGTCAAGGTCGTAACCCAAGTTCTCTGACTGCTGGCTTATCAGTGCGGCAAGTAATTCGGAATGCTTCCGGGGCGCGTGTATGGTGCTCTCCGCCATTAGACGATTCTCCTCTGCCAGGGCAATGCTGCACACATCCGTGGCGGTCTCTATGGCAAGGAGGTGCATAATTCTTCCTGCTCTTCGATCGCGTGCAGCTGAATGGTGCGCGTGCCTTCGCCGGAAAAGTTGTGTTCAAAACGCAAACGAATCGTATGCTCTGGCAGCAGAGATTCCACTCGTTCCGCCCATTCGATAAGCACGAGTCCTTCTCCGAAAAAGTATTCCTCGTATCCCAGGGAATAAAATTCATCTTCGTTTTCCAGGCGGTAGCAATCGAAATGGTACACCGGCATCGTTCCGAAATACTCATTGATCAACGTATAAGTAGGACTAGTCACCGGCTCCCGCACACTCAGCGCTTCACAGATTCCCTGGACAAAGGTTGTTTTGCCGGAAGCGAGCTCGCCGTACAGCGCTACAATATCTCCCGGTTGCATCTTGCGGGCGAGTGATGCGGCAATGTGTTGGGTCTCTGCCGGTGAATTCGTTGACCATTTTTTCGCAGATCCCATTACGCTCCCTTGGGCTCCAGTGTGACAACCGGTAATACCACTTCCTCCAGGGAGACGCCGCCGTGCTGAAAGGTATTGTAGAATTTATTGCGATATTTATTGTACTCTGTCGGATAGACGAAATAGTGATCCTCTTTGGCAAGCAAATAGGTGGAATTCACGCCCCGCCGGGGGAGTTTATACTCTTCCGGTTCCGGGATGAAGATCGCCTGTTTGCTGTCAGCATTCAGGTTTCTCCCATACTTATACCGTAAATTGGTAGAGGCTTCCCGATCCGCCTTCACTTTGGCGGGCGTCTGGACGCGGATACTCCCGTGATCCGTGGTGAGGACAACGGTATAATCTCTATCGCTGAACAATTTCAGAACCTGAAACAGCCAGGAATGCTCAAACCAGGCCCGGACAATGGTTCGGTATCCCGCTTCATCCGGTACCATCTCCTGCAGAAATTCGGATTCGGAGCGTCGGTGCGCCAGGATATCCACAAAGTTGATCACCAGGGATATCAACGGAATATTCATCATGGATTTGATGTTGCGCTCCACCGAACGCCCCTCCTCAGCATCCAGTACCTTGATGTACTTGGTTCCGCTATCAAGATTCAGGTTCAACCGCTGCAGCTGCCGGTTCAGCAGCTTATGTTCGTGGCGGTTCATGCTGAAATCGTCATCTTCAGCCTGTTGCCATATTTCCGGAAAATATTCCGGCAGCTCTGCCGGAAACAGTCCGCTGAAAATGGCATTCCGGGAATACGGCGTTGCAGTAGGAAGCAGCGAAAAATAGTAATCCTTGCGCACCCGGAAATACGGATACAGCATGGACTCAATCGTCAGCCATTGATCCAGCCTCATACAATCAATCACGATAAATACAACTTTATTCCCGTGCTTCAGCTTCGGCGCAACAAACTCAGGTATTACATCCAGTGAAAGGTTGGGGCGTTCGTCCTTTTCAAGATTCACCCAGTTGCCGTAATTCTGTTCAATGTATTTTCCGAATTCCCCGTTGCACTCTTTTTTCTGATCCATCAGGGTTTGATTCAACCCCAGGTCCGGGTGGTCGTCGAATTCCACTTCCCACTGAGACAATTTAAAATGCAAATCGATCCATTCGTCCGCTGCCGGACCGACCATCAACAATTGGGATATACGATTAAACTCATTGATATAACTCTTCGAGACCTGTTCACCGGAGATTTTCCCCTGTTCAAGCGCTTTTTTGCACACCAACAGAATCTGGCTCGGATTCACCGGCTTGGTGAGGTAATCGGAGATTTTGGATCCGATCGCCTCTTCCATCAGAGATTCTTCCTCATTTTTGGTAATCATGATGACCGGCAGCCCAGGAGAGGTTTCCTTAATCTGGGTCAGGGTCTCCAATCCATCCTGCCCCGGCATCATCTCGTCCAGCAGCACCAGATCGTACCGGTTATTGCGGATCTCTTCGACGGCGTCCGCGCCGTTTGTCACGCCTGTCACCTCGTATCCCTTTTCCTTCAGGTACATCTGATGAGGCGTCAGCAGGTCGATTTCATCATCCGCCCATAGGATTTTTGCGCGTGCTTTCTCCATAATCTCCATCTTTGGTTTTATTGAAGCTTTAAAATGTATCGCTTTCAGTCGCAGGTGTCAAATTGAAAGGGAGAACTTTTGAGTCATTCTTTATTCCCTGGCTTACATCGTCTGTAAATCTACTGAAGATATATTACTGGCGAGGGATTTGGTAGTTCAGCAAAAAATTGGATCCATGAGGGTGGCTCCCAAACTCCAAAATCTCATTCCGTCGGAATAAAACTATGTAACCTTATATATTCGAAGTGATGTATAGAACATTAATAAGTGTGATGAGAAAAATGATTTTTCATATAAGAAGTCCTCGATTAGTTTGGCAGTTGAGAAGGATGTAACCTTG
>JAANXI010000178.1 GCA_018263365.1 Fidelibacterota bacterium
GCCGTACCAGACGTCGCCCCACGCCAACGCACCAAGCGTTAACTTTGCAATGAGTACAGCTCCGGCATCTTCCAACTTTTTCACTACGGTAGCATTATAATCTATGGTCCGTTCTTTGTATGGCTCTGCTCCCCAGGTGGTTTTGTATCCTTTCACTGCGAACAGGTCTTTGATGCCGTAGGGAATTCCGTGGAGCGGACCGCGATAATGTCCAGCGGCAATTTCCGCATCGGCGCGTTTGGCCTGTTCCATCGCCAGAGCTTCGGTATATGTGATGACACAGTGGAGCTGTGCATCATATTTTTTCATGCGATCAAGATACATCTGCGTGAGCTCGACAGAGGTGATTTTCCGTGTTTTGAGTAAAATTCCAAGTTCCCTGACGGTATAGAAGGCCAGGTCTTCAATATTTTCAGGCACGGCTACGTTATCGACATCGCTCCACCGGACGTTCGACGGCCCGGAGGGTAGTTCCATCCCCGGAGGAATCGGATTAAAAATGAGCGCAGGAGGAATTTCATTGGAAAGGCTCAGCATTCGGAGCGCCTGGTATGCTTCGTAGTTTTCACTGAGGTTTTCCTTCATCGAATCGCGTTCCGACTCCGTAAAAGACAAGCCGATAATTTCTGCCGCGGCCTGGATCTGTGCATCGTTGACCATAAGTGAATCTCCCTTGTTTTGTGCAGGCAACCCGTTCAAACCTGCGCCCAATACAAGTACCAGTATTACAGTGAAAGACCGTTTAATCATAAGGCCCCTTCTAACTTTGTGCTCTGCACTGACAATCAAAATTTCAGGTGGGACACAAGGCGCGTTATGCATCCTCGTGCAGACATCTTTGGTAACAAAGTATACACAGGAAAATGTATCCTTGCCAACCGATTCCGCAACGATTTTCGGTTTTTTCACACCGAAAATTTCCGTAATGTAGAGCCCCTTACACTGAATCCTGTTCACCCACACTCAGATTCGGGAGATAACCCTGTGAAGAAAAATTTGTACGTTTTTGCGATGATTACGATACTCGCTGGAACTACGCTAACAATGTATGGGAAAGACGACCAATCTATGAATGACGCGGATTTACGGACGCAGGCGGAGCAACTGGCAGAAGAACTCATTATCCTGGATTCTCATATCGATGCTCCCTACCAGTTAACAAAGGAATATGTAGACTGGACGCAACCGTCCGACCGGCATTTTGATTATCCAAAAGCCGTAAAGGGCGGGTTGGACGCGCCGTTTATGTCGATTTATATTTCTCCGAAATACCAGGACGGCGGCGCGAAAATGCAGGCAGACGAACTCATCGGCATGGTCCAAAAACAGGTAAACGCGCATCCGGATAAGTTTGCCATCCCTCTTAGTCCCAGCGATGTGAGAAAGCACGTGACCGCCGGAAAAATGTCGGTAGCGATGGGCATGGAGAACGGTGCTCCCATCGAAGGAGATTTAGCGAATCTTCAGTACTTTTTTGACTGGGGTATTCGATATATCACCTTGACTCACGCCAAAGATAATCACATCTGCGATTCCTCGTACGATACAACATATACGTGGGACGGCCTCAGCCCGTTCGGGAAAAAGCTTATCCCGGCGATGAATAATATCGGTATGATGATCGATATTTCACATGTCACCGATTCCACCGCCTTTCAGGTGCTGGAACTGTCGAAGGCTCCGGTGGTCGCTACGCATTCCGGATGCCGGAAATTCACCCCGGGCTTTCACCGGAATATGAGCGATACATTAATCAAGGCGCTGGCAAAGCGGGACGGCATCGTTCAAATTAATTTCGGGTCCTATTTTGTCAGCGATTCGTATCGTCAGCATCGGGGAGATCGTTCGGAAAATATCCGGGCCTATTTGGATGAACATGGATTGGAGCGCTCAGATCCGGAGGCGAAATCATATATTGAAGAATACGATCAGGAGCATCCGCTGGCCGATGCAGATATCTCCGACGTGGTACAGCACATTGATCACGTGGTCCAGTTAGTGGGAATCGACCACGTTGGATTGGGATCGGATTATGACGGAGTCGGTTCTGTTCCAACCGGACTGGAGGACGTTTCAAAATATCCGAATCTCATCTACGAACTCCTGAAAGAAGGCTACTCAGAATCTGACATCAGAAAAATATGTTCCGGGAATTTCCTGCGAGTCTGGGAAGAGGTTGAGCACGTCGCAAATGACCCGGAATCAGGATAATGTCTGCTTTTACAACGATATACCTGCTCGATGACTGAATCCCAACAACGGCTGCCGGTATTTTCGGACGTCCGATCCGCCGCAGAACGGATCACCCCGTATGTACACCGGACTCCGGTTCTGACCTCTGCCAGTATGAATCAGTTGACAGGCGCGAAACTGTTTTTCAAGTGCGAGAACTTTCAAAAAGTCGGAGCCTTTAAATTTCGCGGGGCCTGCAATGCCCTGTTTTCGTATTCCAGCGAAGAACTCCGTAACGGTGTCGCAACCCATTCCTCCGGCAATCATGCGCAGGCGGTTGCTCTGGCGGCGCGGATTCGTGAGATGCCCGCCCACATCGTTATGCCGGAGAATGCCCCATCCGTGAAAATACAGGCCGTCAGGTCTTATGGAGCAGACATTACTTTTTGCGAACCGACCCTGAAGGCCCGTGAGGCTACTTTGGATAAAATCCTGACTCAGAACAGCGCCGTATTCATCCATCCGTCCAATGATGTTAGGGTGATTGCCGGTCAGGGGACGGCGGCGCTTGAAATGCTGGAAGACTACCCGGATGTGGATTGCGTCATTGCTCCGGTCGGTGGCGGCGGACTATTGAGCGGGACAGCTCTCGCAGTGCACGGAATAAATTCGGAGATGAGTGTATTCGGCGCTGAACCGGAAGGGGCCGATGATGCATTCCGTTCCCTGGAGGCTGGTCGACTCATCCGGCCAGAAAATCCCCAATCCGTCGCTGATGGTTTACTCACCTCTCTGGGTGATTTGACCTTCCCCATTATCCGTAATCATGTGGAACAGATATTCACTGTATGCGATCATAAAATAATTGAGGCCATGCGATTGATTTGGGAGCGGATGAAAATTGTTATCGAACCGTCGGCGGCAGTGCCGGTGGCGGTGCTTAAGCAACATCCGGAGATTTTCAGTGGCAAACGCGTTGGAGTTATCCTCTCAGGCGGGAATGCAGATCTCGACTCCTTACCATGGAATAATACCTAAATTAAGCGATTTTGTGCGGCGATCTGCACCAATCTGTTGAGCGCGAAGGCTCCGTGAAATCCTCGACAGACCCTCCGGGTATGCCTTCGGTTTCCCAAAACCCTTTTCATC
>JAANXI010000018.1 GCA_018263365.1 Fidelibacterota bacterium
CGATCGAGCATCTCATTGAATTGCCGGACAACGCCCCTGCGCTCCGTGTTATCTTCGGCATTATTATAGAGATAAATGAAATGCGGAAAATTCATGATATCCGGTTGCCATAATCCCGGTTGGGCGAAGGTTGGTGTGGTCATCAACGGAAAAATTAATAGTACACTCCACCAGAATTTCACTTTGAACCTAACCATTTTTTAGAATTCGATTTGGGATTATTCTTCGTTTTCTCTCTGAGGCCGGGACGCATGTTCCACCAGAAAAACGATAGATTGATACGGTGCACCCGTGGCATCACTGATTCCAATTTCGCAGGTTTTGGAGGTTGAGTAGTACCCGATAACGTCTTTGTACGATTTCACATCGCTGGCTTCCCTTGCTGTCGCAGAAGCAGTCAATTCCGGATAGTATAACCCCCGATCGCCGGCAAATCCGCAGCAGCCGTGATGCTCCGGTACGATGACATCCTCAGCACAATATGCTGCGATGGATTGCAAATGTGCTGTCTGTTCCATTTTCATTGTGCTGCATGTCGGATGACAGACTGCTGTCCCTTGTTGTCTGCTGCATTGCAAGCGTTCCATAACCTTCTCATCCAGATATTCGACGATATCGTACACGGTCAGTTGCTGCCATTTCCGCAAGTAATCACCCTGCAAAATATCATCATAGTGTTTCATGGAATAGGAGCACGGACTGGTATCGATGACGACCGGAAGCATACCGTGTTGGGTCTCCTGCCACAGTGATTCGACGACGCGCTCCGCCATTTTCTTGTACGCAGTATTGTACCCTTTGGAACTCCAGGGCGTACCACAGCACATATCGTTTATTGCACTAGGAACGGTGTACGAAATTTCCGCCCGTTGCAGGATAGTGGTAAACGCGTCACTTACTGACGGTTGTGCATTTTCGCCGGGCGTGGCTCCCATCGTTCGGTTCAGGCAGCTCGTAAAATAGACCACATCCGGATTGACAGCATCCATATCGGCTGGAAAACGCCAGTGCTCGCCGCCGGGTACATACGTATTCCAAGCCGGCAACGTATGATTCGTCCATCGATTCAGTGTGGCGAATATCTGTTCCCATCGTTGTTCTCCAAGGATGGTTCTGAATCCCCTGGCTACGTCGAAGGCCAGACGGATTCCGGTGGTTACGGCGCTAAAATACTTGACCGTGATATCGGCGATCCATCGCTGGAAGGCCGGTTTCTCCTGACTGCGAAGATACTTCATCATCTTGCCGGTATCGATATCCACGGGACAAGCGGTACTGCACAACCCATCGGCTGCACAGGTATCGACGGCATCGTACTGATACTCCTGCTTCAGCTGATTCGCCAGCTCCTGCTGCGCAGCATCCCCCCGGGAGAGTCGCGTGATTTCCCGCCAGAGCACAATTCGTCTGCGCGGCGTGGTGGTCAAATCCCTGGAGGGGCAGACCGGGTCGCAAAATCCACACTCCACGCATTTGTCCACGATGGGTTCAACTGAGGGCAATTCCTTGATATCTTCGAGATACACGTTCGGATTGTCGTTCACGATGACGCCGGGATTCAAAATATTCTTCGGATCGACGGCCGCCTTCAATTCCTGCATAATCACATAAAGTTCCGGTCCCCACTCTGATTCAACGAACGGCGCCATATTCCGTCCGGTACCGTGTTCTGCTTTGAGGGCGCCATCGTACTGCTCAACTACCAATTCCACAATATCTTCAATCAGGTGTTGGTACTGCTTCAACCCCTTGTCGTCAAATTCCTGGGCGATTACAAAGTGCAAATTGCCGTCCTTGGCATGTCCAAAGATGATGCTTTCCGAGTAGTTATGCTTATCCAGTAACTCCCGAACTTTTGCGGTTGCTTCCGCCAGATGCTCCACCGGGAACGCGATATCTTCGATGATTACTGACGTGCCGCTTTTTCGCACTGCTCCGACAGACGGGTAGAGTCCTTTCCTGACCTTCCAGAGGCGGGCCTGAAACTCCACATCCGTGGAGAATCCGGTGGAGAACTCCGGGGAATGATCGCTCAGCCACTCTTCAGCTTTCGTGAGATACTTCTGCAATTCATCCTGTGTTTGCGCCTGGAACTCCACGAGTAACGCCGCGGCATTTTCGCTGACTTCGCTGATTTCCGACGGCACGCCTTTTTGATGCTCGACAGAGCGCAACGACGCCCGGTCCATCAACTCGACAGCCTCCGCGCCCATCCGCTGAAACGGCCAGACAGCAGCCACCGCTTCCTCCAATGATGGAACAACCAGGATGGCTGTGCCTTTTTCCGGTAAATCCGGCAGAGTCTTCAGAGTCACATTCGAAATAAATGCCAGCGTGCCCTCCGAACCAACCAGGAGCTGGCAAAAAATGTCAAATGGATCATCGTGATCGATAAAAGCGTTCAGACTGTATCCAGAAGTGTTTTTTCGCTCGTACTTGCTGCGAATTTTCTCTGTCAGCTCCTGGTTAATTCTGATACGGTTACGGACCAGTTCAATTCTTTCATATAGTTGTGTTTCAGTATTCCGAAATTGTTCCGCAGCATCAGGATCACTGGAATCATAGATATGCCCGTTCGGCAAAATAAACCGGATATCTTTGAGTGTGTGATAGGAGTTATGCTTCACCCCACAGCACATCCCGCTGGCGTTATTGGCAACGATTCCGCCGATCATGCAGGTATTGATAGAGGCTGGATCCGGGCCAATCTTACGGCTCTTGGATCGCAGATACATATTGGCATGAGCGCCAATGACCCCTGGCTGCATCCTGATGGCATTACCATCTTCGAGAATGGAATAGTCTCGCCAAAACCTGCCGATATCAACCAGAACGCCATCCGTGATAGACTGCCCGGATAAGCTGGTACCCGCCGCGCGGAAGACTGCCGGAGTCTTGTACTCCTTGGCAATACGAAAAATATGTTGGATTTCTTCTTCGGATTTGGGCTGTACCACGACCTCGGGAATCAGCCGGTAAAAACTGGCATCCGAAGCGAAGCCGACCCGATCGATGGGGCGATAGAGCACATTGCCAGATGTCACAGAATCATGCAGCGAGTCAATTAGTTGAGAGGAAATTTTCCCCTGGGATTTATTCGGAATTTCCAAAACAGTGAGCCCTTCACCATCTTAATACACAGAAATAGATAATAAGATCAGGATAAATTGCTCGTGAATCAACTGTATTTACCTGACAGCCAACCGGTTCCGTTGAATACTGTATTGGTTGGTCTCTCTAATACAGGAGAGAGACAGTCAACATATTGATATACGTGAGGCGATTGTAGTCACTCCAGCCATAATCGATTTTAACCTTCAAATTCGGTGAAAATGCATGTTTCAGACCTGCCCCAACGCTCAGTCCACCCTCTCGGTCTACCATAAAGAGTGTGCGCATACCCCCACGGATGAAGAACTGCTCAAACAGACCAATTTCTCCACCGATGTTGATATACTCAGAATTATCGCTGGGATGCAGAGCATCGGCTGCAATCTTTACCTGGAGACTGCGTGTATCGATGATATTAGCAGCAATACCTACCCGAAAAGTCAACGGGAGTGGCCAGTGCTGTAATTCATACATGGCAGGGATCTGATCATTATTCCCGTACATCGTCTCATCTGGGTCACTGTAGAATCGGACATCCCGGCCTGCAAGTTGCATTTTCCCGCCAAAATTGGAAATTGACATCCCCAAGGATAAGTTTTTATTCGTAGTAAAATAAAGCACTCCTAAATCAACAGCCGCCGTTGTAGCAGCCATGTGCCAGATTTCCTCTCGAATCACCTTAAATTGCCCGCCAATGGAAAATCGATCGGTCAAATTATTTGCGTACACAAATCCGAGGCTAAGATCCATTGCGGAGAACCGCTCACCGGTTCCTCCGGGGTCTTCTTCAGTACGGACATCCATATCACCGTAATTCAGGGTCGTCACTGCGACACCCGAAATCGAGGCTGGTCTTCTGTTCGGCGCCATCTGGCGTCACTGAGACCAGCTCAACAGCATGGTTATCCGTTTTTCGGACTGTCAAAATTTTCTCTTCAGAAAAGTATTGTCCTGAAACTTTTCTGACGGTTCCCTGTCCCCTAACAATCCGGGATTCCCCATTTGCCAGGCGGACTATCACATTGCTGTCAGCCGCAGAAAGTCCGCTGATTACTTGTTGGGATTCGGCGGGGTGAAAGACCGTGGACTGTTCATCGTTCTTTATACGCACAATCTGATTATCGTGCAGAACGTATACCTGGTTATCAATCATCGTGAAATCATCGGAATACGGGGGAACATCTACAACCTTAGACACTTCGTCCTGATCAATCAGATCGACACGGTTCCGGTTTGTATTGAGTAGATATACCTTTCCTGAATCCACGAGAAACGATCGGGGTCCAAATCGCCCGCCAGGCGCTTCCCGATACTCGATTCCATTACCCCATGGCAGAAAGAATACCTGTTCCGGCGTGGGTTTGGGCTCGGTATGAACCACTAACGGCAATAACAGCAGGACGATTCCGACGATACTATTTCGCATGATAATCCTTGGAGTTATGAAAATTCATTATTCTTCACAAAACGCATTACACGCCAATTCTCGGATGAAAACCTCTCCTCCTAAGGATAGCGCAAAGGATTCCTCTGTGCAATAATAATCATAACCTAAATTATTCATAAATCGGAAAATATGACTGATTTGAAACCAACATAAGCTCATTATTTTCAATTATGTAGAGACGTT
>JAANXI010000019.1 GCA_018263365.1 Fidelibacterota bacterium
CCCTTCGACAAGCTCAGGATGACGCCTCGGGGTGTCACTCTGAGCCCGTCGAAGAGTGGCTTCTTCCTGGCAGTGACACCGTGGAAGGTATACCAGTGCTTCTCACAAAGGAAATTCATGAATTATTCAGGCTAGATGACATCTCTCCCTTTTTAAAGGGGAGACACCCGGTGTTTGGGAGAGGGGGGCGTCGGTTTATTTGTTCTTGCGGTGTTTTTAAAAAATATGGCTATTAAGATAACTCAGGAACACGAAATAAAAATCATGGAATATCATCCTATGATAACCTATCGTAACCATTTGATATTAAACAATGTAGAGACGTGCCATGGCACGTCTCTACACTGAAGAAAATGCGATGATTACTCACAGTTTTTCCCTTGTTTATCTGTATTCACACGGCCTCCATGGCGTGTCTCTGCTAAAGGAATTCCCACTCTGATCGGCGTACGTTTGGATCGAAACTGCATCCAGACCTGGAACAGGAGGTCCCAAAACGACATTTATGAATAATTCAGTTTAAATGAACTGGATGTTGTATTGAATAAAGTAAAAAACCACATCCATCAGCTGGAAAAGCGATAAGACAGTGTTTGTAATCTTGGCAAATGACGAATCCAGCAAACCACCAAATCCCCCGAAAAATCTTGCAACGATTTAAACCGGCGTTTATATTGCCAAATCGTGGATATTCTGAATAATTCAAAGCAATAGCGACAGGACACTATGGCCTCCTATTTTAACGATGAACATCGGATGCTCCGGGACATGGTTCGGGAGTTTGCAAAAAACGAAGTGGAACCGATTGCTGACGAACTGGACCAAAATGAGCGGTTTCCATCCGAATTGGTGGATCAAATGGGCGACTTGGGCTTAATGGGAATACCCTATCCGGAAGACTACGGCGGGGCGGGAATGGACACCGTGGCCTACGCCCTGGCAGTCGAAGAACTGACGAAAGCCTGCTCCTCCACCGCTATTACCATGGCGGCCCACACATCACTGGGCACATTTCCTATTTACCAGTTCGGCACGGAAGAGCAGAAGCAGAAATATCTCCCGAAGATGACCTCCGGCGAATGGCTGGGCGCGTTTGGTTTGACCGAGCCACAGGCCGGCAGCGATGCGTCCGGTACAAAGACCACCGCCGTCCCGGATGGTGATGAGTGGATTGTGAATGGAGCGAAGATGTTTATGACCAACGGCGGACACGCTGGTGTGATCGTGTTTACCGCGGTCACCGATCCGGACGCGGAGAATGTAGGAAAAGGCATCTCCTGTTTCATCGTGGAGGCGGATACCCCCGGTCTGGTCATCGGTACAAAAGAGAAAAAGATGGGCTGGCGGGCGTCGGACACGCACCAGGTCTTCTTCGAGGATATGCGGCTTCCGAAGGAAAATCTATTGGGCAAACTCAATCACGGCTACGTTCAGTTTATGGAAACGCTCGACGGCGGCCGTATCAGCGTTGCCGCCATGGGGTTGGGCCTGGCTGAAGCGGCATTTGAGGCCTCCAAAAAATATGTGAATGAACGGGAAGCATTCGGGCGGAAAATAAAAAAATTTCAGGGTGTGAGTTTTCCGCTGGCCGATATGAAAACCAAAATCGAAGCGGCCAGGCATCTTACGTTTAACGCAGCTCAACTGAAGGATGAAGGCAAGGATTTTAAACTGGAAGCCGGGATGGCAAAGCTGTACACATCCGAACTGGCGACCTGGGCGGCGAATCAGGCGGTACAGACGCACGGCGGATACGGTTATATCAAGGATTTTCCAGTGGAACGGTATTTTCGGGATGCCAAGATTCTGGAGATCGGCGAAGGCACCTCTGAAATCCAGCGGTTGGTTATCGCCCGGGAAGTCCTGAAGGACTCATAATGGCGCAGAAATCTTCATCCGGAACATCCGAATCGGGCAGCGGTCTCCTCGGAAAAAGAAAGTCGTCCAGGAACCGGAAAACCGATTCCAAGCAAAATCCGTGGCGGCGGAGTCCCTGGGTAAAAGCCGGTCTGCTCATTGTCATTCTTATTCTTACCGCCCTGATGTTTCCCCGCAGTGAAGCGGTCGAATACAATTATCAGGTGAATGAAATCACCAACGAGCCGGTAATTGCGCCGTTTACCTTTCCCGTGCTGAAATCCGAAGAGGAACTGGCCGAAGATCGGCGTGAGGCGCGCCAAAATGTTCCGTATGTATTTAAGCGGAAGCAAACGGTCGCCGACTCCCAGTTAAATCAGCTGGATAACTTTTTCACCGATCTCGATCAGATGCGGAAAGTCTATCAACGGTACCAGAACTCACTCTCTGATTTATCCGGAACTGAATCGCCCCAGGATTTTGAAACCCAGCAAAACACTGTCCAAAACGATTCGCTGGCCTTTATATCTCTGGTGGAATCGTTTAACTCCGCCTACGGAGTGGATCTCCGAAAGGAGAAGTGGAATGTTTTATTGACCACAACGGCTCCGGACGGCTCTGATCGGTTAGTGCCGTATCTTCAGCCGATTTTAAAACGGATTCTCACGGATCAGTTTGCTGAAGGCCTCTACGACATTCCAATTGAGAATATTTCCAGCTCCCGGGTGGCTATTCAGTCCCAGGGAGAGGAGGTAATCGAGGATGCCAGCGCCCACAACGACCGTAACAAGGCATGGATCAATGCCAAGCGGCAAATTCGTTCGGCGCTGGGGGAAGAAAATCAGCGATTAGTCAGCGCCGCATTTGAAGTGATCGTCCATTTCCTGGAGCCGAACCTGATCTATCAAAAAGAGGTAACGGAGCGGCGCCAGGAGGAAGCCATTTCCAGAGTGCCGATCAGCAAGGGGATCGTCCTGGAAAATGAGAAAATCGTTGATGCCAACACCCGCGTCACCCCTGGAATCCAGCGAAAGCTCTCCTCATTGGCTACGGCAAAGTCCAAACGCGGAGGAGAGCAGGGTGTAGTTTCCAAGGTTTACACTTACACCGGCCGCCTGCTTTTTGTGGCCATCATTCTCTTTTTCTTTGTGGCGTTTTTACTGACTTATCGCCCGGAGATCTACGAGGACAACAAGCATGTTTTTCTAATCGCACTGATATTTATCCTGTTTACGACCCTGAGTTATTTTATTTACTATCAGTGGGGGCTGTCTGAGTATATCATCCCGATTACGATTGCCGCAATGCTGTTTACTATTATTTACGATGCGCGTGTCAGCTTCTTCGGAACGATTACGCTAACGGTGCTTATTTCGGTACTCCTCGGCAACCGGATGAACTTTTTCATCACCACCATTTTTGCCAGTACACTGGCTATATACGCGGTGCGCAGGTTGCGGACGCGGAACCAGCTTTATTACGCGATTCTGTACATTACCGGTGCGTATTACCTGGCGCTATTTGCCACGGAATTAACGCTCGTCCCTGATTTGCGGCATCTCGGCAGTAACTTCCTCTGGGCTGCGGGCAACGGTATTCTCTCACCGCTGCTGACGTATGGACTGATTGCGCTCATTGAAATGTCCTTCAAGATCACCACGGATATGACGCTGCTCGAGATGTCCGATCTGAACCGGCCGTTGCTCAAGCAGCTGGCGATGAAGGCACCCGGTACCTATCATCACTGCGTGGTCGTGGGAAACCTGGCGGAGGCGGCTGCTGAGGCGATTGGCGCAAATTCACTCCTGGCGCGCGTCGGGGCGTATTATCATGACATTGGCAAGATGAACAAACCGAAATATTTTGTGGAGAATCAGCGCGGCGGCGAGAACAAGCACGATAACCTGAAACCGCAGCTGAGCGCCCTGATCATCCAGGCGCACGTGAAGGAAGGGCTCGAACTTGCCCGGGAATATAATCTGCCCAAGGAAGTTGAGGACTTTATCCCGATGCATCACGGGACAATGAAGATCGAGTATTTTTACCAGAAAGCGCTGGAGCAGGCCGCTGAAACCGGCGAAGAAGTGAACGAAGCGGATTTCCGTCATGAGGGACCGAAACCGAATACCAAGGAAACGGGAATCGTCATGTTGTGCGAGGCTATCGAGGCCGGAACCCGGTCTATTAAAAATCCGACACCGCAGAAGTTCCATCAGTTCATTGATATGATGTTCGATAAACGATTGAAAGACGGCCAGCTGGATGACTGCCCGTTGACGATAAAAGAGCTGAGCGAAATCCGGGACGCGTTTATTCCGATCCTCTTCGGTATGTATCACCTCAGAATCGAATATCCTGACCAGCAGAAATCCAGAACGGAACAGAAAGAATGGCGGAAAAACCTGAAAGCGACGAAAGCGTGACGTTTCCCGTCTATGCGGTAAGCGTTGAGACGAATTTCGAGGGGTTGGATTACGACGAAACCCCGATCCGAAAAGCGGTACACTCCACACTAAAATCCGAAAATTGTTCCGAAGCGGAAATCGATGTGATCCTGGTGGACGATGAATCTCTCCGGGAGCTGAAACGAGAATTTTTTGACCAGGATGTGTACACGGATGTCATTTCCTTTCGTCTCAATCCATACGAAGAAGACCGCGTCGAAGGTGAAATCTATATCAGTTTGCACCGGGCGGCGGAACAGGCCGTCGAATACGGCGTCACAGCGGATCTGGAAGTGTTGCGGCTGGCAGTCCATGGCGCCCTGCATCTCCTTGGATACGAGGACGATACGGAGAGCAAAAAGCAGGAGATGACTTCGCTGGAGGATGCGCAACTGGCGCAGTTTGATGAGCCGCTTATCGTGAAAACACTTCCGTAAATGTTAGTCGAAATAGTACCATATTACCCATGTCATTCCTGGTAACACAAATGCTGATATTTTTAGGGCTCCTTGTCCTGAGCGCCTTTTTCTCGGGTTCGGAGACTGCACTCTTCAGCCTGAAGGATAACGACATTGAGCAGTTGAAGGAAAATCAGGATGCGCCGAATCAGCGAATTCTGGAACTCATCTCCAAGCCCAAGCGCCTGCTCATTGCCATTCTGACAGGCAATACGGTGGTGAACATCGCAATCGGTGCGCTGGCTGCGCTCCTTGCCACAATGATAGCACACCAGCTCGGCGTGGCTGAGGTCATTATCGTCTCAATAGAGGTGATTGTAATAACTATCGTGGTATTGGTAGCTGGAGAGATTACTCCGAAGATTTTTGCAGTTAGCAATACCAAAAAGTTCAGTCGGATAGTCAGTCTGCCGCTCACCTGGATATTTCGCCTGCTGTATCCGATTGCGTACGTTCTGTATAGTCTCACGAAATTTGTGACCCGGATTCTGGGGATTCAGAAGGAAAACCTGTTCCTCTCCGAGGATGAAATTCGGACGCTGGTCGAGGTGAGTGAGAACCAGGGCGCTCTCCAGGAGCAGGAAAAGGAGATGATCTACTCGATATTCGAGTTCGGCGATACCTACGTCCGGGAAATTATGATTCCCCGGATCGACATGAAGGCCGTTCCGACATCTATGAAGGTTAAAGATGTCATCGAACTAATCAAAAAACATCGGTTCTCCCGGCTGCCGTTGTATGATAAGCGCGTGGACAACATTTCCGGGATCATCTTTGCCAAGGATCTGCTGCCGTATCTGAATGAGAAGGCGACGAATATCCAAATCGCTATGCTTTCAAGGCCGGCGTATTTTGTGCCGGAGAAGATGAAGATCGATAAACTGCTCCGGGAATTCCAGCAGCGGAAGACCAACATCGCAATTGTGGTGGATGAGTACGGCGGAACTTCCGGACTGGTGACACTCGAAGATATCATCGAGGAAATCGTCGGCGAAATCCGTGACGAATACGATTTCGAGACGCCGATGTATCGCTGGCTGGATCAGCAAACTCTCGTGGTGAACGCCCGCATGACGCTCGATGATCTGGATGACGTGGTGGAACTCGGCATCCCGGAAGAGCGGGAATACGATACCCTTGGCGGATTTCTCTATTCCTACGTTGGCGATATCCCGGAGGAGAAGACTAAAATCAAGTTCAACGATATCCGGTATATCATCGAGCGCGTCCACGGCAATCGTATTACCCGCGTTCGGATTATCCTCCCCAAAAAGCGCACCAGCCAATCCACCTCTGTAACGCAGGAATAACTTGTCCCCTAAATTGAGCGATTGTTGTGGATGAGATGTGCCAAGATGTTGAGATGAAAAGGGTTTTGGGAAACCGAAGGCATACCCGGAGGGGCTGTCGAGGATTTCACGGAGCCTTCGCGCTCAACAGATTGGTGCAGATCGCCGCACAAAATCGCTTAATTTAGGTTGTCCATACATGTTATACTTTTATATCTATAGCTATGATGATTTCCCTGCAGAAAATTTAACCTGAGTAATTCATAAATGAGATTTGAATTATACCAACCCGGTGCCGACAGTGTCTCTAGGACAACCTGGCACGTCTCTACTGGGAGGAAAATCTGATGATTATTCACAATTTTCCTCTTGATTTCTTGTTTGCACACACCCTGCATGGCGTGTCTCTACAAAGGTTTGTTATTTTTGGAGATATCTTCCGCTCAATTGGCAGGTTATTCCCAGTTTATGAATTATTCAGGGTAAGTGCTTTTGGCGTTCACTCTTTGAAAGGCTCAGCTCCGTGAGGAGCCACTGCCGGGGGAGGAGGCCAAGGGAAGGCGCGTTGAGATGACAGATGCCATCTTTTCGGAAAGATGGCATCTGTGATAGTGGGTTTAATTATTAATTCAGAATCGGGAAGATATCAGCACGAAATGACTAAAAAATTAGAAAACCTTTCGGAAGATAAATTTCGGGCGCTGGTCGAAATTTTGAAGATACTGCGTTCACCGGATGGCTGTCCGTGGGATCGAAAGCAGACACACAAATCGCTGGTGGCGCACCTCCTGGAAGAAGCGCATGAAGTCGTCGAGATGATCGATTACGAGGATATGGACGGCCTGAAAGGTGAACTCGGCGATCTGATCATGCATATCGTTTTCCAGGCCCAAATCGCCGAGGAAAACGACGAATTTACCATCGATGAGGTCATTGAGAGTATCACGCAGAAGTTAATCCGACGTCACCCACACGTCTTTGGAGAGACTGAGGTATCCGGTGAAGACGAGATTGTTAAAAACTGGGAGCAGATCAAGATGGAAGAGGGCCGCGACTCGGTCATCGAAGGCGTCCCGAAATCATTATCTGCTTTGATACGCGCACACCGATTGCAGCAAAAAGCCTCGCAGGTTGGGTTCGACTGGGACTCCGCCGAGCCGGTATGGGGCAAAGTGGAGGAGGAATTTGACGAGCTCAAAGATGTCGTGGAGAACGGCGCCACAGAAGAGGTTGAGGACGAATTCGGCGATATGCTCTTTTCACTGGTGAACCTCTCCCGGTTTCTCAAGGTGAATCCCGAGGATGCACTGCGCGGCACAATTCAAAAGTTTATCCGTCGATTCCAGGCCATCGAAACACGCATCGATGAACAGGATTTAGACATGAATTCAATGAGCCTGGAAGAACTGGATTCCCACTGGAATGCGGTCAAAGCCAGCGAAAACGAATCAGAACATCAGCCGGATTAGTTACCTGAAATTTGCACATGGACCTTGCGTGTCCGCGGTCCATCGAATTCGCAAAAGAAAATCCCCTGCCACGTGCCTAACACAAGACGTCCGTTGTCGATAATGATTTGTTCTGAGCATCCCACCAGACTCGATTTGATGTGCGAATCGCTGTTGCCCTCGGCGTGACGAAACCGGGGATCGTCATCAATCACATCATTGAGTTTCAGTGTGATGTCGTGTTTCACACTGGGATCGGCGTTTTCATTGATCGTAATTCCAGCCGTAGTATGTGGCGTATATACAACACAGTTTCCGTTTTGCAGACCCGCATCCCGCACGATATTGTTGACTTTCCCGGTGATGTCGACGAGTTCATTCCGTTGACCTGTTGAGACGGTAATAGTTTCCACGGCTTCAATCCCTTCTCTCGAAAGTTGTCATTCCGAATTTGGTTGTAATGTATGGCTTGATACTGGAAACCTGAAACTCGATTTGAAGGTCGGGTAACATTTCCGGGATTTTTTTCTCCCCCTTACGAAGGGGGAGAATCAAAGAGGGGGTTGTATTGCGCACCCAAAACACGGACACGGTAAATCGCCTGACATCTTATTCCGTAGACCCTAGACCCTTTTACCTTATAACCTTTCAGGGCTGTGTCTCACGTTTTTCAACTTTAACACTTGAACACACAAACACTATAACACTGTTTTTCACGTTTTTCGTTTCTGCTTTTTCGCCGCCGGAAAGAGGACGTTATTCAATATCAGGCGATATCCCGGGGAATTTTTGTGCAGACTCAACTGAGTCGGTGGGTCGCCGACGAAGTGCTGGAAATCCTCCGGATCGTGTCCGCCGTAAAAGGTGAAGGTGCCTTTCCCCGCATTCCCATGGATGTACTTGACGCGCTGTGTCCCTTCGAATTCGCCCATGATGACCACGTCGTCTTTGATGAATTTCCGGTTGAAACTCGTAGTCTGTCCCATGAAATCCTTCACAACGGCGACGTGATTCTGTGTCAGCATCGTTGGAACGGGATCATACTTGGCTGAGAACTCGAACAGGCTGAAGTAGTCACCCTCGGCGCCCCGGATCGGCGCGGAGTAACTCGGCGGGATATCGATATCCGAGTATTCGTACACCAACGGGTCCATCTCAAGGTGGAAACCCTCAAAGGCAAACGTCCTGGAAAAATCCAGCTTCTGTTGCGCATTCGGATCGGCGGGTGTGCCGTCGTAGACGCTGGCGGCGATGTCGACGTTTTGGGCGGATAACGCGATGTCGAAGGCATCCGTGGCCGAGCACATGGCAAAGAGAAAGCCACCCTGGACGACGTACTCCTTGATCCGCGCCGCTACGGTTTTTTTCTGCACCTGCACCGATGGGAAACCGAGTCGTTCCGCCATATTTTCGTATTCAATTTGCTGCTGGATATACCAGGGTGCTGTGTGATAATTCTTGTAGAATTTGCCGTACTGGCCCGTAAAATCCTCATGGTGCAGATGCAGCCAGTCGTACTCCGAAAGTTCGCCGTCCAGCACACCCTCATCCCAGAGCGTCTCGTAATCGATCTCCGCGTAAGTGAGCGCCATGGTGACCGCATCATCCCAGGGACGCTTATTCGGCGGCGTGTAAATGGCGATCTTCGGCGCTTTCTCCAGCAGCACCATATCCATGTTATTCTGATCGATGGTGGAATAAATTTGCGTTACTTGTCCCGGTGAGACCGTCTCAAACGTCACACCTCTTACCCGGCATTCCCGGGCGATACCATCGTGGTAATCGATGAGAAACGAGCCGCCGCGGTAATTCAGCAGCCACTCAACGTTGATCTGCTGTTTCAGCGTCCAGTAGGCCACGCCGTATGCCTTCAGATGATCGGTCTGGCTTAAATCCATGGGAATCAACAGCTTCTGCTGGGCAAAGAGGCTGAGAGGTAAGAGAACTATGAGTAAAAGTATGACAAATAAACGCCGCATAAATTATGAAGTTTGCTGTTGAAGTTGCCGGATTCGCTGCCGGGCCTGCTGAGCCAGGATGCTACCCTGATGATTGATGAGAATCTGTTCATACCAGTGGATGGCCTCGGTGAAATTCTGCTCCTCCTGGTACATCTCGCCCAGCAGAAACATGGCCTGATCCTCGACGGCGGACTCTGAATAGTTATCAATGATTGTCGTCAGCCAGTTTCGTGCCTGTTCCCGCTGCTGTAGCATCCGCCCGAGTTGTGCGGACCGCAGGAGCGAGTATGGGGCAATGGGCGCATCTTTATCCAAATCGAGCACCCGGAGATAGGCCTTCTGGGCTTCGGTGATCTTATGTTGCTTCAGATAGAATTCGCCCGTAAAGAACTGTGTTAGCGTCGCAGTATCCGAGGCGGTTTTATTCTGCAACCCGGATTCAATTACGGTCTGAATTTCGAGGATATCGTTGAACAATTCCGAGGAGAAAGGCACATCCATGTGGAGATTATTCAAGGCGGTCATGCCGGAATCGATATTCCCGGCGTATAACTCGGTCCCGGACTGGTAGAGTTGTATCGTATTAGCGATATGCTTGTTCTGCAACCTGACGCGATTCAGATTGTCATTCCAGTATTTTTGCGCCCGTCCGATATCGCCTTTCGCCAGATAACTCAATCCGATCTGCAGGTGGGCCTCTGCATACCGCGGATGATTCGGGGTTTCCACACAGCGCCTGAAGTAGTTCAGCGCCCGGTCAAAATCGTTGCCCAGCCGGAAATAAATTTCGCCGAGTCGATATTCTGCAGCTCGGGCTTCCCGCGTGTTCTGATGCCGGTTGACAACGGAATCGTAATTGGCGACGACTTCGCTCAGCATCGGTCCGGCTTCTTCCGGAATAACCACAAAATTCAGATCCCAAAGGAGGTTGCGGTGAAACATGGTTATTCCGGAATCCTTGGAATATCTGTTCAGCAGGTCTTGGTAGGCCGCTTCGGCCAGGCCAAAGCGGAGTTTGGAGCGTTTTTCCGTGATGTCTGGATTCGAGAGCAGTGTTTGGTATAAATCTTTGGCTCGCTGGTATTCGCCGTCTTTCAGAAAATCGTCGGCGACCTTTCGGCGATAGGCGCCGGGCGTCCCGTCTATTTCTTCCAGCTTCCGGTAATGCTCCAGCGCCTTGTCATACGCCTGAATCCGATACTGGTAATCCGCAAGCACCTGGTTAAGCCCTTTGTCATTGGGCTGATCTTTCAGAGCCGTTTCCAACACCGGAATGACCTGCTGGTGGACGTCCTCTTCATCGGGGAACCGTGACAGTTGCGATACAAGAAAATTGACGTTCCGATTCTTGTGCCGATAATAGCGGAGATACTCCTGAGTAGCCCGTTTATAGTTGAGCCGGGAGGAGAACACCGATCCCAGTTGTAATGCATAAAATGCAGGCCGCTTCAGCGTTGCACGGGCAGCGTTCGCCAGAGTATAGGCTTCCTCGAACAGACCGTTGCGGACCATCTCGCCCAGAATCATCTGGTAATTTCTGGTATTTTTCCCCAGCGATTGCAGGATGCTTCGCCACTGGCGCAGAGCTTGCTCTTTGTCGTTCTGATTGTAAAAGACGGTTCCCAGTGTTACAAGGGAATTAACATCCCGCGGATGCTCTTGCAAATACCGGGAAATGACCCCCTCAGCTCTGGAGAAATCACTCATCCGAATCAGGATATCCACGTAATGCATATAGACGTTCTGGTTATCAGGATACGATTCGTAAAGCGACCGATAAATTTTTGCGGCGTTTTCCAGATCACCCTGGCGCTCCAGCACCTGCGCCTGCCTGAGTTTGTTCTGAATGTCACCCTGGTTTTCCAATTTTTGCTGTGCAACTTCTGAGTTCCGTTGCAGCACACGGATTTGACTGTAGTTGTCTCCCGGCATTATAAAATTTATTCCAAGGGCAAGAGCAGTTAGCAATATAAATCTCAAACCACTGCTGCTAAATTTGTAATCTCTTATCATTGATTATCCGAAGATTCGGCTCGCTGGATTTGGCTTAATTCATTGAAATATTCGCGGATTACGGTCTCGTAGGATCGCCCATAGCCTTCCCGTAGAGCGCGCTGCAAATCTTCTTGCAGCAAATTGCGCCGCTCGCCGTAATCGCCCGGCAAACCGGCGGGACCGGTGCGTGTCAGATCTTCGCCAACTTCCGACTCACGTTTTTTGCTGTAATCTCTCGTCCGCAGCGATTTTGTGGCATCCAGCATCCGGGATAAAATCCGCTGCTGGCGCTCAATAGTTTCGCGGGTGAACCGGTTATTGCGCAGATCCTCTGCAACTTTTTCCATATCCTGAGCCGCGCCTCTGAGATCGCCCATGGATTGCCCGCCGCCAGACTTCTTCATACTTTCCTGCATCTGCTGGAGCGATTGCCGGAGTCCCATCTGCTGCTGGGCCAACTGTTGCATGGCTTTTTGTCTCGCCAAAGATGGTGTATTGCTCTGTCCTAATTGCATGGACTGCTGATTTAGACCGCGCTGCTTACCGGCCATCTGCTGCATCTGCTTGAGATAGTTTTCAAAGCCGGTACTGCTGCCCTGAGACTGCAAACTGTTCATCGAATTCATAATCTGCTGGGCAGTCTCATTCAATGCGGCCATTGCTTTCGACTGGCTGTTCGATGCGCTTCTGGCGTTGCGATCGCTCAGGTTTTTCACAGAGTTTTGCATATTGGAAGCCGTCTTCCCAAGTGCTTTGCCCATATTCCGATTGACACCAAAGGTTTTTTGAGAGAGTTTTACAAGTTGTCCGACAGTCCGCTGCAGGTTCATCTGGAGGTCCTGCTGTTCATCGGCCAGTTCACCCATCTTCGGGCTTTTCCCCTGGAGCGGGGCGGTACGCTGCTGGATATTTTCCTGCTGCTGGGACATGGACAACACATTCCGGAGCACTGCCCTGAACTCCTTCATGATTTCATTCATCGTCTGCTGCTGCAATTTTTGCTGGGTCTGTTGCAGCTGCCGTGACAGGTTCTGTAGCTTCTGGCTGGACTGCTGAGCTTGTTGTTGTCCCTGTTGCATTTGTCCCTGACTGAATGATTGTTGGGCCTGCCGCATCTGAGACGCAATCGAATCCATTTTGGCCTGAGAAAGCGCCTGCTTCATATCCTCGGAGGGCATCACCGGGAATTCCTCCATGGATTTTGCCAGGTCTTCCATCCGCTTTTCGGCGATGTCGTATTCGTCGGCCGCGACCTTTTCTTCCTGACTGAGGGCGTTGCGATCCGCACCGCTGGAATCGGCTTTGTTGGCAATGTTTTCCTGTCGGTCTGCCAAATCCTTGATGCGCTTTACGGCCTCCTGCATCTGCTGTTCAATTTTGACCCGTTTAAACAACTCCATCGCCCGGTCGATGTTTTCGCTGAGATTTTGCTCCGACTGCTGGAGGTCCTCCATCGCCTTGCGGACTTCCGTGGGGTCCGATTTGTCCATCGCCTCTTGGAGTTTTTTCAGCGCCTCCTCCAGTTCCGGCGTCATCACGTCCTTGAACAACTGCTGCAATTCCTGATACTTTTTGGCCAGTTCCTCGTTGAATAATTCGTGCTTCTGACCTTCCTGAATCATCTGGTCGAGCTGCTTGCTGACCTCTTCCAGCTTCTTTTTCAGTTCCTCGTGCGATTTGACGATATTCTCCGCCTGCTGCTGTTGCTGCCAGTTGACCTCTTCCTTTTTCTTCATCTCCAGCGTCAGTTCATCCACCTGTTTCTTGATCTTCTGGATGGTCCGTTGGATTTCCTCGGCGTCCTCCATCGCCCCGGACTGCTGTTGCTGCGTCCTGGTAAACATATCACTGAGCGACGGGAAGCGGGCCGTCTGAATGCGGCTGTAACTCACTTTGGGCCCGGACACTTGATCATTGTCCCAGAGTGCCGCCCGGTAGCGAACCATATCCCTGGGGGACAGGTTGAGCGGATTCAAATCCCAGCGATGGGAATACTCGACGATTTTTTGATCGGTTTGGTCCAGCGGAAGCGTTGTCGATTTCCAGGTTGTATCGCCTTCGGCGGCAGCGGGTTTTTTAACCTGATATTGAATGGTAAGCCGGGAAAACCCAAAGTCGTCCTGCAATCGGAGCAGCAGCGGAATATGCAGCGCTTCACCCAAATCCACATCGCCCTGTGGCTGCAGTATTTCGATTCGGGGATACTCGTCCGATAGCGGCGTAATCCGATATTTCGCCGGGTTGGCGTTGGTGATATCCGAGTGATCGCGCAACCGGATGGTGAATTTGTCCGGCTGATCAATAGTAAACGCCGCCCGGATGGACGTCTCTTCCCGATCCATTTGAACTGAGTTGCCGGTTTCGGAAAATGCCAGTTCCGCCGATTTGATCGGTTTGTTCGTCTGTCCTCGTAGCTCCACTTTCGTGCCCTTAAGCGCCACAATTTCCGTGGACGTAATTTCCTGATTTCGCGGCGACAACCCCGAATATCTCGGCGGAACCAACCGCATAGCCAGCGACTGCACCTGCGGACGGCTCAACACCTGCACGCGGTACTTTTCCGAGTAAATCTCGTCCCAGCGATCCCACCAGTGCGGGGATTGCGCATGCACCTGGTAAGCAAAACTCTGTCTGATATTGCTAAAGGTATGGCGAAATTGACCGGTGGAATCCTCGGAAAGTATGATCGTTTCCGAATCATTCGGTTCCGTGATCGTCAGCAGGGCTTCATCCGGGATTTCTCCGTTAATTTTCACCGAGATGTCCACCGCGTCGGCATTTAGTACCTGAACGTTGCCTGGTTGTACTTCAAAGGTAAATGGCTGTGGAATTTCGTAGTGCGTATTGGGATGGAACAGGCGGCCGGCGCCGTCCAGCACGCTGCCGGTGAACGGCAGCCAAATAATGATCCAAAACCCCGCTACGGCAACCAGAGCTTTGCTCAGAAATTTTCGGGTGTCGGTGGATACGGCATCTTTGGGATCAATATTATCTATGGCCTCGGAAACGGACTGAATGTTGGCCTGGATGAGATCTTTAGAATAGTGATACTGCCGGCTTTCCCGTATTAGCGAGAGCGCATTACCGATTTGATCTCCAAGAAGCGGAAATTTTTGTCCGAGGCGTTTGGCCAGGGACATATCGGAGTATTTCGCCGACCCGCCTGCCCCGAGAAATCCGACCCAAACGCTGGCGCCGAACAGCCCGAGTGCCACCGAACCGCCGATGATCCAGAGGAGTTGCGTCCGACTGGTCTCGCTCAGGTACCACAGCGATTCCGCGGTGATAGCGATGCCAAGTAGCACCAGGCCGAAAATCAAGGCGCCGATGGCTCCGATGCGAAAATGTTCCGCCGCGAGATAGGTGCGGAATTTCCGAAGGACCTCTCTGATATGTTGTTCAGGCGTTTTGGACATTTTTCTAGTGTGTTAATGCGTAAAGGATGATGTTCGTTCCCATCTGAAGCGCAGCTTCGTGTTTCGCCAGCGGATCATTGTGGACGTCCGTATCTTCCCAGCCGTCACCGAGGTCCGTCTCGATAGTGTAAAACACAATAAGGCGGCCGTCGTGGAAAATGCCGAACCCTTTGGGCGGCTTCCCATCATGCTTGTGTATCTTCGGCAAGCCGTTCGGAAAATCGTATTTGATATGGTAAATCGGATGGTCGTATGGGAGTTCAACGAATTCTTTGTTGGGGAAGACTTTTTTCATCTCCCGGCGAAACGATTCATCCATGCCGTAATTGTCGTCAGCGTGGAGAAATCCACCGGTAGTAAGATATCGCCGCAAACGCTGCACATCTGATTCAGAAAACCGAACATTACCGTGACCTGTCATATAGAAATATGGATACAGAAAAAGTTGTGGATCCTGGGGCTTGAGTCGAACTTCTTCCGGGCGCACTTTGATATCCGTGTTTTCCTGCAAAAAATTAATCAAGTTCGGGAGCGAACTGGGATCGCTGTACCAGTCGCCGCCGCCGTCGTAATGCAAACGGGCTATAGCGAAATCGTACGGCTGATCCTGCGCCGTAACGGTAACCAGCATTCCCAGCAGAAATATAACGCCAATGCCAAATTTGAAATATTTTGAAATCATGATTCAGATATTAGCAAATAGGAATTACGCTCCGACAAAGGCTCTGATTACGAGGACAATCATAAATACTCCGCCGACCATTTTGGCGATCTTCCCGCCGGCGTTCCCCAAAAAAGCGCCGTAGCCTGCACGCAGGGCCTTCTCCACGGAACTGGTGCGAAACATCTCCACACCGACCGCCCCGACATAAGCCCCGGCGAGCGTCCCGATGAGCGTTCCAATGATGGGAATCAACGCCGAACCGACAATGGCGCCGATCAACGCGCCCAGAATTGCCCCGACAATGCCGATTTTGGAGGCGCCGTATCGCTGGGCAGAGATGCCGGTAACAAGGTATTCGACTCCTTCTAAAGCCACGGCAATCGCGAAAAGCCAGATGAGCAGGTTGGAATGTACAACAGCGAAATCCGTCAGGATTGCTTCCAGTAAGACGGTTCCCGCAATGATGAATGTCCCCGGCACTCCCAGTGGAATTACCAGCAGCGCTCCAAAAAGGACAATCCACATGATAATATGTAGCGCAACACTCATAAGCACCGAAATTAGACCAAATCCGCGAAAGATTAAAGAATAAAACATCGCTGGGACGCAGGAGTTCCAGGGGAATTCCATTGCGGGTTGTTTCCGGGGTATTTCTATGCGGGATTCGATAAGAATTTTTATACATTTGAACACGTTCAAATTCTCTGAAACGATGACTATGTCTGTTGTGACTGACAAAAGGAAGATATCAGATTTATGAGTAGTCTCATTCTGGTGATTGGCGTCACCGGCCTCATCTATTGTGGTTTTATTATGTATTTTTATTTCGGTTTACGAACATTGCAACCTGTTGACCTGCTGTCTGATGATGAGTTACCGGTGATTGGCGTGATCGTGGCCGCAAGAAACGAGGAAAAGAACATCGAAAAGACAGTGCGATCCCTGGCGGCACAAAATTATCCCAACGATCTATATAAAATTGTAGTTGCGAATGATCGCTCCGAAGATTCGACCGGCGAGATTCTTGCCCGGCTGGAAGCGGAGATCCCGAATTTGAGCGTGGTGACAATTGCGGAGAGACAAGACGGGGTATCGCCCAAGAAATACGCACTGCTTCAGGGTGTAGCTACACTTGACACGGAGTTTGTGGCGGCCACCGACGCGGACTGCACTCATCCGGAAAATTGGCTGCGAACCTACGCAAGTATCCAGGACGAAAAATTGGGCGTGGCAACGGCGATTACAGTGAATAACAAGGAAAAATACGGTTCTCAGTTCGAAGAATTATGGCAAAAGATGCAGTACATCGAGCACAATGCGCTGGCGTTCGTGAGCGCAGGAGCGATTTCCCGGGAGATGGGCTTTACTGCCAACGGCAATAATATGTTTTTTAACAAAGCATTATATGAGAATGCCGGTCACGAGGTGATGAAGGCACATTTAACATCCGGAGATGACTTCTTTCTGATTCAAACGGCTGAACAGCGGAATTATGACCTCGAATTTCTGACAAACAAATCGGTGATTGCGCATACCGATCCCCAGCCGACTATTCCGGATTTGTTGAATCAGCGCGCACGCTGGGCTTCGAAAGCGGGGGCCGGGGCTCCGACAGCTCTCTTCTTCTCGATCGCTACCTTCCTGTTTTACTTGGGTGCGTTTTTGTATCCGCTGACAATTCTTTGGGGTGGCTTTCATTGGAGTATCTTCTTATTATTGCTGGGATTGAAGGTGGTCCCGGATACGCTGTATACTGTCTCCGGTCACAGAAAAATGGACATTCCGTTCTATCCGTGGCATTACATACTGATGCAGGTTGTCCATATCCCATTCGTGCTGTTTGTAACATTTAAGGGAATGCTCGGCAGTTTTACGTGGAAGGGCGCGAAATACAGGCGATGAATTTACTCCCAAGGCAAAAGAGGAATCGATTGTGGGCGTATCTGCTATCAGTAGTGCTTATTGTGGTGGGATCACTCAGTGCCAGCCAAAACTATGTGCAGTTGGCGGATCCTGTCTATCCATTTCTTGATCGGCTCGCCACCCAGGGAATGATTCCCGGTTTTTTAAACGATACCAAACCGCTCACCAGAGATTATATTGCGGAGTACCTTGCGAAAGTTGAGCAGCAAGAGGGGCAACTTTCCGCAGTTGACCGTCGTATTCTCCGGGAGTTTCTGGCAGATTACCGGATGGAGTTAACCGCTGAACCGTATTTTTTATTGGAAGACGAGGAAAACGAATCCACGTATTTTCTGTTTCAATCCCTGGGACAGATCAAAGAGGGACTCAGCCGAACATTGGATTATCGCAATTCGCAGGAGGCGCTGCATACCTTCGTGTATGAGACCGATTCCGAATTTATCTGGATCGATTGGGCGGAGATGCTTCAGTACGAGGCGAAAAACAATGCCGGTCGGCTCCTCTATCATGATGGGTTTCGCATCACTGGTGGATTTGGGGACCATTTTTCCGGGTATATGGATCTGTCCCGATATGTCTACCAGCCAAAGTCAGAGTATGTGCAGCCACCCCATGAATTTACGGGGGGCTGGCGCTATACCGGTGACGACGGCGCAAATTTTCACTCGTTCGATTATTCGCACGGCTATCTGCAATATAGTTCAGTGGCCGGTAATTTTTTACTGGGGACATATCCACTCTATTGGGGAAATGGACCGAATTCGATGATACTCTCGAATAGTGTTCCGGCTTTTGCCCATGTCGGCTGGAATAAATTATTTCTCAGGGCAAAATATTCTTTTATCCATGGTTCGCTTTTGAGTATCGATACAACCGCTATCGATTCGACAGGAGAAAAACTCAGTACCAACAAATATCTGGTGGGGCATCGACTGGAATTGATACCGTTCTCTAAATTGCATATCACTGTGAGCGAAATGATCATCTATGGCAACAGGGATATTGAGCTGGCCTACCTTGTGCCACCGGTTTTACTCCTCTCTACGGAACACAATTTGGTCGATCGGGATAATCTGCTGGTGGCATTGGAGTTCGAATATTATCCATGGGATGGGCTCAAGTTTTACGGGGGGCTGCTCCTGGATGAACTCCGTTTGCAGGATATCCTTAAGGCGCACTGGGCCAATAAACAGGGCGTACAGATTGGAACACAACTTACGCCGACTATCTTCGGGAAACCGACAGAATTTACCGGCGAATTTACGGCTGTTCGGCCGTGGACGTACACTCATAAGTTTGCCTATAACACTTATACTCATGACAGTCGCGGCTTAGGGTTTTCGCCCGGGCCGAACTCACAGCAGTGGTATGTGCGGAATCAATGGTGGCTCAACGAAAGGCAAACGCTGTCATTCGAATATCGGTATTTACAGCACGGTATTGAGTCACTTGAACCGACCGATCCAGGATATTATCCTATCGGGAGCGATCCCAATCAAAACTACGATGAACGTAACGAGGCCTTTGATGCCTCCACGGAATGGCTCATGGGCGACATTCGAAAGTCTCAGACATTCGGAATTTCCTGGAATTATCAGATGAGTAATGTCCTGACCATTGATCTGGGATACCGGTTCGCAACCACTGAGTCCGGCACCGATCATTTCACTTCGTTTCAAATCCGTTTCGATTATTAAGGAATCCGCATGACACGGAAACGCCTTGTTTCAGGTGTAGTCATTCTGATAAAATTGTGCATCAGTGCGGCTTTACTGTATTGGATTACGAGACAGATTGAGTTTCGTCAACTGGGCCAATTCGTTCGGGAGAATACCGGAACTGTGATCCTCGTCCTTGGATTTGCACTTTTGTTGTGGGCCGTGGAGTTCCTCCGGTTTTTGATCTTGTGTAGGCAGGGGGGATTAACGCAACCTATCCAGCAAATTCTGAGGGTATTTTTCGTAGGGTTTTCGCTCCGATTCGTTTTGCCGGGCAGCCAGGGAGAGATCGGGAAAATGCTGTTCATTCGGGGAGAGCCATCCCGGCGGGTTGCCGTGTATGTAATTGAAAAGGTATCCTTTGTGTTTGCTGTGCTTTTCAGTGTGGGGTTATTGGGCTGGATTGTATTTCCAGACTATGTATGGCTCGAGATACTGTTGCTGGCGCTCCTAATAGCCGGATTATTCTTATGGAAACCGTTAGCTCAATGGAACTTTGTAAAAAAATATCTCTCTGAAAAATTACGAAGACGACGTGTGTTTCTGCTGCAATTGGGGTTTTCGTTTGTACATATTGCGATAGTAGTATTGCAGTACTGGGTATTTCTGCGCATTTTTGATATCGGTCTGCTCGAAATGGGAAGCATAGTATCGCTGGTGCTCGCTGCAATTTTAATACCCATCAGTTTTGCCGGATTAGGGGTGAGAGAATCGGTAGCCTTTACTCTATTGCAGCAGTACGGTGTTACAGCCGATGTTGGGATAGGGGTGCCGCTCCTGGTATTTGCAGTGAATGTGGTTTTGCCTGCGCTTATTGGCGTGGTTATCTTTCTCTCACAGCGGATGAAAACCGAAGGCCGCTCCGAATTTCCCGAAGATGAGCAGGAATACACCTCCCTGGAAGAAACACTGCTCAAACTGTGAAACCTATCATGATGATGCAAAAGACGTTACTTTATATTATCCTGCTTGGATTAGTGGTATCACTCATGCCAGACCCAGCAAACGCCCGCATTCCGTACCGGCAGCCCTTTTCGTTATCTATCTACGAAATTCGGATGGGGAGCGGTTTTTTTGCCGCCACACCGTACGTGCTGCTAGATTCGACCGAAACGGATGCCGGAAGCATAAACTTGCCGATGTCGCGGATTCCATTCGTTTTATCGGTGGATCTCCTGAAGTACAATTACCTGAATCTGCTGTGGAAACAAAATGTGCTGGATTACCAGATCGGGCTGAATTTGTTTTACCAGAGAAATGCCATTGCCGTGTTCGTGCCGGAGAATTGGCCTCAAATCGGCGGCTCTTCCCGCCAGTCGACGCGCTACCGTCCGACAGTATTCGGGGGAAGCATTATGCATTCCTTCTATTACCAGCCGACCGACCGCACGTTCTTTCAATTCGATTACGGTGTAGGTATCGGCAAACTGTGGCTGTACACGGATTATATCGGCAATAGATATGTGGATTCCGATCTACACATGATCCAGTTATTTGGCGGCGGATTCCATTGGGCAAACGTAGATATGGTGGGATCCAAATTCGATTTTGGGATATCGTACCGGTATCACTGGCTTCCATTTTCCAAATTAAATGATCCGGATGATATCGCCCCGATCAGCGCCATTAACGTGAGCAATCATAGTATATTATTTACTATAGGACTTATTCTTGGCGGTGGCAAAACTGTTGGCGATGAAGCCCGGAAACTGATGAAGAAAGGTGAATATATCGATGCGGAATCCAAGTTCAGAAAGTTTATGCAGGATTATCCGAACCATTTTCGTGTACCCCGTGCCCAGAGGCAGTTGCAGCGTTTGGAAGGATTGATCCCGTATCAGTATTTTCGGCGCGCCGAAGAATTATTTGATGAGGGGAAGGTACGGGAGGCGCTAAATAATTATGAATTAGCGCAGGATGTGGATGACCAGGCGCTCCTTGACACCATTGAAGTTCGAAAAGCGCAGATAAGCCAAATTCTGCTGGACGAGGGTATTGCAACCCATCAGAGCGGCGAACTGGAGGCAGCCAAATCGCTGTACGAGTCGGCGCGTTCTATCAGCAGTGCGGTGGAGGATTCCGTAGCTCGCCGGATGATCCGGCTGCATTTCGACCGGGCGGAGAAATTTGTTGAACATGCGATGTGGGAAGCAGCCCTCAGAGAGTTGAGCGTTGCCGATTCTCTCGGACGTCTGCCGGAAAATACCGAGCGCGAATACGATTTACGCACCAGAATCGCAAACGGCTATCTGCAGGATGCCAGCCGGGCAGCGGCGGAAGGCGCTAATATTGCCGCCGCTGACTTTATCCGCCGGGCGCTGGACATTAATGATGAACTCCGGGACAAGGCGGATGATGCGCTCAAAATCCTCCATGCTCAAAACTGGTACACGGTGAAGCAACGGCTCCATGAAAATATAACCGGGCAACTGGCGGAGGGAAATGTGGGGCGGGAAGCCCGCCAGCGGGATTTGCTGGATTTATATCAGGCGGAAGTCGGGATGTATCAGGATATGGTACGGGAGGTCTACGGCCCGCCCGGCGAAATCTATGAAGAAACGGATATGATGGGGCGCCGCTACCAACTGTGGGTGTATCGCTTAACGAATAACATCTATGAGTATATCTATTTTCAGGAACGAAAAGTAACGAAGGTTGAAAAAGTTAAACTCTGAAGTTACGCTGACTGGTAGTGCTTGACCGTCCAGACGATCTGTTCGAAGGTTACTTTGAGAATTCCGGCAGCCGGTACGGCGATTAACATCCCAAAGGCTCCCATCAGATTCCCGCCAATGATGATAATTATGATCACCGAAATCGGGTGCATATTCACACTTTTGGACATGACGGCCGGCGACACGATGGAATTGTCAATCATCTGGACAATGGCAAACATAATCGCGATATAAACCAGCATGATTGGTTCACCGGGATTATTAATGATCGAAATCGCCATTGCCGGGATAGCGCCTGCGACCGGTCCGATATAGGGAATTAAATTTGCCAGTCCGGCAATGAGACCGATAAACACGAAATACTTGATATCCAGTATCCACAAGCCAATCACCGACAACATACCCACGACAAGGGCGTCGGTAAACTGGCCGCGGATGTAGTTGCTGAGTTGCGTCTGTATTTTATCGGCCAGGTTTAATCCGGGTTCGAAATATTTATTCGGAATCAAGCTGATAATACTTTTGGTGATTTTCCGGCTGTCTTTCATCATGAGGTAGGTGATGACGATCACGATGAAGAGCGAGGAAATCATCCCGGCGATATTAAAGAGCAACGAGACGCTTCCGGACAGAAAATCGCTGAAAAAGGCGTTGATCTTGCCAGAGAAGTCGATATTCTCGATCTCGCCGGCAGCCGCAGCCGGGAGTTTCTCGGAAATCCACTGCTGAAAGGTGTGAAGTAATTCCGCCGGGCGTTGCGACTGGATGAGTTCGTTAACCGCTATGGCCTGCTCCCGGACAGCCGGGATTAAAAAGCGAAACGCGAGAACAATCAGAAATAGAAAGACTAATAACACGATCAAGGCCCCGATAACTCGGGGGATCTGCCGCCGCTCAAGAATGTCAACGAATGGGCCTAATATGGACGAGAGCAGAACTGACACCAGCAGTAATACCAGCGCATTGGAAAGGTAGGGAAAGGCCTTAATACCAATATAGGTAAATACCAGTATAAGGAAAAACTTGCCCAGCCCCCGGATCAGGTCCGGATCCAGGGAGATAAGTTGTTGAGAATCCTGATTCATAGTTTAAGGTGAGGAATCCGCCGTCTGATCTTTTAACTGCTCAATCTCTTGTGTAAGAGATTCAACCTGTTCCTGCAGTTCCTGGGAGAGCTGATTTTGCGCCCGGAGCCTGGTGGCGATAATGTTGGCAACTCCTGTGATAATTTTAATGCCGGTCTTCGGCTGCCGGTTTAACAGATCAAACAAATCCGGACGGAAAAATGCAATAATCTGGGAGAGTTCCGCCGCTTCCGCAGTAGCCGAACGGGGGGCTTCATCCAGGAGGGACATATCCCCGAAGAAACTTCCCTGCGATAAACTGGCGAGAATCAGTTTATTCCCCTCTTCGTCGTGGCGCACAATATTGACTTTTCCGCTCAGGACGATATACATGCCAAGGCCGGGTTGTTCTTGGGAGAAGATTTGCTCACCTTTGGTGTACGTTCGCTGATGGACTAGCTTCTCGATTTCCTTCAGCTCGTTCTTGACCAGTTCCTGAAAGATCGGGACACCCTTGAGTGCCAGGACAGTCTCGGATTCTTCCGTCCGCCGCTTAAATATATTTTCCCACAGAGGATATTTCATAAGTAGACTCTAAATTAATCTGCGGAAAAAGTAGATGATCTGAGTATTGGAGTCAAGAGTATTTTCCGTTGTTATGGTCTCGCCATAGTGTTGGTTTTACCCTGATTTACCAGTGACCGACTTATCAAAATTATTGAAACTGGACACCCACATCTCTATTTTCGTTTCTATGAAACTTTTGGCGCATGTATCTGCACTGCTGGTTTTGCTCTCTTTCGCATTCCCAACCAATACGCTTTCCCAGGATTTGGAACAGCAGATCCGGTCACAGGAGCAGGAACTCGAGGCCCTGAAAAATGAAATTGAACAGTATCGCAGTGAGCTGAAATCCAAGGAACAAAGGGAACAATCGCTCCTGGGCCAGCTGAACTCGCTGGAAAAGGATATCAGTTACACGCAGCAACTGATTGCCGAGATGGAACAAACTCAGCGAAAGCGAGAGCGACGGATTGCCGAATTGAATAAGAGTCTGGAGAACAGTCAATCCAAGTTAGAGGAGCTCAAAGATCGGTTTGCGAAGCGCGCGGTACGGATATATAAGCAGGGAAATTATTCCGATCTGGAGCTGATACTCACTTCACAATCGCTGAATCAGGCGCTCTACCGATACAAATATTTGCAGGTGATCAACGAGGCGGATAAAAAGACATTCCGGGCGATTACGGAGACAATGAACCGCATCGAAGAGGACCGAACAAACCTTCGGAATGAGATCCGGCGGCAGGAGCAGCTAATCACGGAGAAGCGACAGGAGCAGCACCGACTGAAGGAAGATAAAACCAGGCGCCAGAAATTGTTAGCGTCGGTTCAGCAGGATAAAAAGTCCATTCAGCAGCATATCCAGGAGCGGCAGGAGGCTATGCAATCGCTCCAAAAGCTCATTGCCGAACTTGAGGAGGAAAAGGCCCGGCAGGAACGAAACAGAAAACTGGCGCGAGAGAGGGCAATGCAAGGCATGGAGGCCACTGCGGATATCTCAAGTCTGAAGGGAAAATTGCCCTGGCCCGCTGAAGGAAAAATCGTGGCAAAATTCGGAAAATTTCGCCATCCAAAACTCAAAACCATAACGGATAACCCGGGAATTGACATCGCCGCGCCAAAAGGCACGGATGTTGTAGCAGTATTAGATGGGCTGGTGACTACCATCACCTGGATGCGCAGTTACGGGAATATGATTATCATCGATCACGGCAGCGGATTTTACACGGTGTACACGCATGTGACGGATATCAGGGTAAATCCGAATAGTTATGTGAGCGAGGGAGATGTGATCGCAAAAGTAGGTGACTCCGGGTCGCTTGATGGTGCCAAGCTCCATTTCGAGATTTGGGGCAATAAACAGAAATTGAATCCGGAACACTGGTTAGTGCAGGGATAATGAAAACACTTTTCCCCATTGTAGGTCAGCGGGCAATCCTCGAAATGCTGCATCAGATTGCGGAGAATGATCGGTATGCCAATGCCTATCTGTTCCACGGCCCGCGTGGTACAGGGAAGGAAGCGGTCGCCATTGAATTTGCCGCCATCATGAATTGTCAGTCCGAAGATGAGCGACCGTGTGGAACGTGTAAGGGGTGTAAACAGATGCGGCATTTGCAGCATCCGAATCTCACCCAGATATTTGCGTTGCCCGGCGGGAGCGGCGACCGGGATCCACTTAAAGGACTGAGCGAATCTGTTATCGAGGATATTCAGGAAGCAGTCCTGAATAAAAGTGAAAACCCATACCAAAAAATCAGAATTCAGCGTGCCCAGAATATCAAAATATCCAGTATTCGGCAGATGCAGAAAAATATTCACATGGGACTGGCGGAATCCGGAAGAAAGATTGTTCTCATTTTTGAAGCTGAACGGATGAGTACGGAAGCGTTTAACTCAATATTGAAAATTGTGGAGGAGCCGCCGCCTCACACCTCATTCATCTTTTGTACTGGCGCCATCCACCTGATACCAGAAACAATACAGTCGCGTTGTCAGATGGCGCCATTCCGGCTGCTGACAACCGAAGAGATAATCAACGGACTGGACGATTACGCATCTCTGGAATCCGGTGAGAAAGTGAAGCGGATTGCCCGCATGGCAAACGGCGATTTCGGATTTGCCCTGGCGCTTGCGGACAGGAATTTAGAGGAGCTGGAAGCGCAAATCGTAAAATTCCTGCAGGCAATTATGGGAGGCAAACCGTTGGCCATAAAAGAGCAGGTGGATTATCTGCGGTCACTAACGTCGGAGTCCGGGCTGACACTGTACCGGTTTTTGCAACTGATTCAACTCTGGATGCGGGATGCGCACCTGTGGTCCGAAACCGAGAATTTGAATCAGCTGGTGTTCCAGCAGATGATCGACAAGATCAAAAAGTTCGTCGAACATTACGAGTATATGGACTACGATTCAGCACAAATCCTGCTGGAGAATGCCGTTGATTTCATTGAACGAAACGTCTATATTCGCCTTGCGTTGTACAGCTTGCAAGTGCAATTACATCAGGCGATACACGGGAAATTACAGGAAAAAATATATGGACATCGCCACCGATACAACCCAAACAGTATTCGTTGAATTTCAGGGATCTCGCCGCGGAAGTTATTCCTATACACCATCCGAAGGAAAAGAACCGATCGAGCGCGGCGATCAGGTGGTTGTCGAAACCGACGAAGGCGGAGAAGACTCCGGCATTGTGACTCACGAATGCCCGCATTGTGAAAACGGCGTTGATCCCGATACAAAGGTAATTCGGAAGCTCAGTCCGGCCGACTACGCCCATTTGATCGACAACCAGGAAAAGGAGGACGAGGCCTGGGATGTGTGCCAGGAGCGCATTGATGAGCTTGGGCTGGATATGAAACTCACGGATATCGAATTTCAGTTTGACCGCAAAAAGGTGACTTTTTATTACACCGCTGATGAGCGGGTGGATTTTCGTCAACTGGTGCGGGATCTTGCGGCCATTTACCGCACACGCATCGAGATGCGGCAAATCGGCGTTCGGGACGAAGCCAAGCGCCATGACGGGATGGGCGTCTGTGGCCACCGGATTTGCTGCTCATCATTTATGGACGATTTTGAGCCGGTCAATACACAGCTCGCCAAGGAGCAGGGACTACCGCTGAACCCCTCAAAACTCACCGGACTCTGCGGCAAGCTGAAATGCTGCCTCAGGTATGAGTACTCCTACTATGAAGAAAAAATGGGCGATTTCCCGGATGTCGGCGAGGTGTTCGACCTCCCGGAAGGGAGAGCCCGCGTTAATCACCTTGATATTTTTAATGATATTGTTCATTTCTGGTTAGTGGACCGCGCAGAAATACTGGAGAAGCCACTTTCTGAGCTGGATGATCACTCGAAGACACAGAGCGAAGCCTGACCTATGCCCAAAGAACGTTACCTGATTACGAGCGCCTTACCGTACGCGAACGGTCCGATTCACATTGGTCACCTGGCCGGAGCTTACCTCCCGGCAGATATTTATGCCCGGTATTGCCGGTTGCAAGATCGGGAGACACTCTACATCTGCGGCTCTGATGAACACGGCGTCCCGATTACCATCAAGGCAGAAAAAGAGGGCGTTGCTCCGCAGGAGATCGTAGACGAATACCATACGAGAAACAAAAAAGCCTTCGAAGCGTTCGGCATCCATTTTGATAACTATAGCCGTACGTCGCTGGACATCCACCATAAAACAGCGCAGGATTTCTTCACAAAATTATATGAAGAGGGCGTCTTTAAAAAGAAGACGGAAGAGCAGCTGTACGACGAGAACAAGCAGATGTTCTTGCCCGATCGCTATGTGATGGGTGAGTGCCCCCGGTGTAGCTATGAGGAAGCCTACGGCGATCAGTGTGAGCAGTGCGGAGCATCGCTCTCCCCGATGGAATTGATTAATCCGAAAAGTGCGCTGACGGGTTCCACGCCAGTGGTGAAAAAGACCACTCACTGGTATTTGCCGTTGGGTGATTTGCAGGATGAACTGGAGGACTGGATTCTGCCCAAGAATGACGAGTGGAAAAGCAACGTGTACGCACAGGTCAAAGGATGGTTGGAACAAAAACTGTCCGACCGTGCGGTAACGCGGGATCTCTCCTGGGGTGTGAAAGTACCACTGGAGGAAGCCAAAGATAAGGTCCTGTACGTCTGGTTCGATGCGCCCATCGGCTATATTTCTTCGACCAAAGAATGGGCGGAGCAACAAGGCGATCCCGATTTATGGAAAAAATACTGGCAGAGCAAAGATACCCACCTCATCCATTTCATCGGCAAAGATAATATTGTGTTCCACTGCCTGATTTTCCCGGCGATGTTGATGGCGCACGGCGATTACGTTTTACCGGAGAACGTGCCTGCGAACGAGTTTTTGAATTTGAAGGGATTGAAATTTTCCACGAGCCGGAATATTGCGGTCTGGCTGGACGATTACCTGGAAGAATTTCCACCCGACCCGCTCCGCTACGCTCTGGCCAGTACACTCCCGGAACTACGTGATACGGACTTCTCATGGGAGGATTTTCAGTCCCGGAACAACAACGAGCTGGCAGACATCGTTGGCAATTTCATTAACCGGGCGCTGCAGTTTGCACATAAATACTTCGATGGCAAGGTCCCGGAGCCAGGTGAGGCCGGAGAGATGGAGAACGACCTGGTGCAGGCGCTGAAAAATGCCGGGAAGGAAATCGGCGAATCCTTTGATAAATTCCGGTTTCGGGACGGTGTGCGGGCGTTCATGATGGCGGGCAAGGCAGCAAACAAGTATTTCAACGATAAAGAGCCGTGGAAAACCCGCAAAGATGATATCAGAGATTGTGCAACGGCCATTTACTATTCTATCCAAACGGCGAAAGCGCTTGCCGTTTATATGTATCCGATTATGCCGTTCTCAGCGGAAAGAATCTGGAAGATGCTCAACCTCGATAGTTCCGTTGAAGAGCAGAAATGGGAACGCGCCGCTGTCTTCACCATTGAACCGGGACACGTCCTGAATGACCCTGAAATCCTGTTCGAAAAGTACGATGATGATGTCATTCAGAAGCAAATTGAAAAGCTGCAAAGCAGGATAGTCGAACCAGCAGAGGAAGAAGATATGGATTACACGCCACCTCCAGTTAAAGAGGAAATTTCCTTTGATGACTTTCAAGACCTCGATTTGCGGGTTGCCCTGGTGAAGGAGGCTGCCGCAATTCCAAAGGCCGATAAACTTCTGAAACTACAGATAGATCTCGGCAGCGAAACCCGCCAAATAGTCGCCGGAATTGCAAAACGGTTTGATCCCGGTGAACTGGTTGGCCGTCGGATTATTGTCGTAGCAAATTTGGCTCCGGCGACGCTCATGGGCGAAAAGTCCGAAGGAATGCTCCTCGCAGCCGAGGGTGATGATCAGTTTGGGCTGCTTACTGTGCCGGATGATCTGCCGACAGGATCACCGATTCGCTGATTTATGTTGATTGACACCCACGCGCATATCCAGTTCGGTACGTATGATTCGATCCGGGACGAAATTATCCGACGCGCCCGGGAAAACGGCGTCGAATATATTGTATGTCCCGGCATTGATCCCGAATCCAACGAATTGGCAATTCAAATAGCGGAGCAATACGAGAACGTCTTTGCCGCAGTGGGCATTCACCCGCACGATTCCGAAAATTTATCGGATGACTGGCTCCAAACACTGGAAGATCAGATGAGCCATCCCCGGGTCGTTGCGCTGGGCGANATGGGCTTGGATTATTTTAAAGAGTACTCGCCTCAGGAGACACAGCGCCGTGTGCTAATCCAACAGCTGGAGTTGGCGACATCACTGGAGGTTCCCGTGATAATCCATAACCGGGACAGCGATGCGGACATGACGGAACTCATGCTTAAGTACGGCCCGGGTGTCGGTGTGATGCACTGTTTTACCTCGGATCTGGACATGGCCGAAACCATGATCGATGCCGGGTATTTCATCTCTTTTTCCGGGATAGCGACCTTTGGCAATACCACCGTGGAAAATACGGTAAAAGGCACTCCTCTCGAGGTGATGATGGTGGAGACGGATTGCCCGTTTCTGGCTCCGGTTCCCAAACGCGGCAAAACCAACGAACCGGCGTTCGTTCGGTATACCGCCGAAAAGATCGCTGAGATGAAATCACGGACGCTGGAGGAAGTTGCTGAGATCACGACCGCGAATACCTCCCAGCTGTTTGATCTGCCGATATGATCAGACACTCTGCCAAAAAATCGCTGGGACAAAATTTTCTCGTGGACGACAACGTTGTGCGGAAAATCCTGCACCATTTTTCACCGCGCACAGATGAATTTGTTGTGGAGATCGGCCCTGGACAAGGTGCGCTGACCAAATATCTTGCCGACATGGGCGTGGAAACTCTGGCGGTGGAACTGGACAGCGAATTAGTGGCTGACTTGCAGCAGGAGTTTGACGAATCATCGTCGGTGCAGGTGCGGGAGCAGGATATCCTGAACGTGAACATTGCAGCCATTGCTGCCGGGACTCCAAAGCCGGTGCGCGTGCTGGGGAATATCCCGTACAATATCACATCGCCGCTGCTCTTTCATCTTGTGGAATACCGGCAGGATATCCACGACGCGTTCATCATGATGCAGAAAGATGTGGCCGACCGGATTGCCGCTGAACCGGGGAATAAATCGTATGGAATCCTGTCGGTATTAATTCAAACGTATGCAAAGGTAGAATATGAGTTTACGGTGAGCCGGAATGTGTTTCGTCCGCGGCCCAACGTGGCCTCCGGTGTGGTTTCCCTCCGCTGGTATGAGAAGTGGAGCCAGCATATCCCGGATTTTGATCTGTACCGGGTGGTTGTACGGACAGCCTTCGGTAAGCGAAGGAAAACGCTTAGGAACGCCCTGGATTATCTCCCATTCTCGCAATTCGATGTGGATTCGCTGGAATTTGATACCAGTCAGCGAGCCGAAGAACTCTCAATCCGCGAGTTTATCAAACTGACCCGGGAAATCGCAGAGGCCTACCCGAAGTATGAGAATGAACTTGTAGACTCAGAGCTCTAATTTATCAGGGTGGATAAAGAGAGAGCTTTAACGAACTAATTATTCCAAAAACTCCAGAAACGACGAGACAAAATAATTATGGCAAAAGACTTGGTTGAAAGCATTTCGGGCATCCGTGGAATTGTCGGCACAGGGCTGACGCCCCAATTCGTGGTAAATTATGTCACCGCCTTTGCCCATTGGGTCGACGGGCCGCGTGTAGTGGTCGGGCGGGATAGCCGTCAGCACGGGCTGCTCATCCGGCAGCTGGTGATAGCAACGCTGCGGGCGAAGGGTATCGAAGTCTGTGATATTGGCATTACTCCGACGCCGACTGCCCAGCTGATGACAGAACAACTCACTGCGGACGGCGGCATCATGATTACGGCGAGTCACAATCCGGAGCAGTGGAACGGACTAAAATTCATCTCGGCCGATGGCATGTTTCTGAACGCCGACCAGGTTACCGAATTATTTGAAATCCTCAGAAATGGTGAGTTTACGTTCCAGGAATGGGATCAAATCGGCGACGTCCGGGAAATCCACGGAGCCATAAATGAGCATATCGAATCGGTGGTGGACTTATCTCTGATTGATACCGAAAAAATCGCGGAGAAAAATTATAAAGTAGTGATAGATGCAGTTAACGGTGCGGGCTCCATCGCGCTGCCGGCATTGTTGGAAGAATTGGGCTGCGAGGTGCTCCCGATCAACTGCATCCCGAACGGCCGGTTTCCGCACGAACCGGAGCCTTTGCCGGAAAATTTGACCCAGCTTCGCGAAGAGGTGAAAAAGCAGGGAGCAGATCTTGGTATTGTTGTCGATCCGGATGCGGATCGGTGCGGGTTAGTGGATGAAAACGGCGAATATCTCGTGGAAGAATATACCCTGGCAATGGCTGTAGACGGTGTGCTGTCCTATTTGCAGGAACACAACCCGTCGCAGCTAAATAAACCTGTAGTGACCAATCTCTCAACAACGCTTGCTGTAGATAAAGTTGCGGAAAAGTATGGTGTGGAAGTGATTCGGACTCCCGTCGGTGAGATCAACGTCGCTGCAAAGATGGCGGAAACCGACGCACTCATCGGAGGCGAGGGCAACGGGGGAGTTATCCTGGCGGAAAGCCATTTAGGCAGAGACTCACTGGTTGCATCGGCGCTCGTGTTACAGCGTCTGACCGATCTGGATATGTCGATCCGGGAGTATTTTGACAGTCTGCCGTACTTTGTGATGAGCAAGCAGAAGATCGAAATCGGCGACTCAAATCCGGACGCGGTGCTGGAACAGATGCAACATCAAAACGGCGGAGCGGAAATCGATACGCAGGATGGAGTGAAACTCACCTGGAGCGACCAGTGGGTTCACATCCGCAAGTCCAACACAGAACCGATTGTGCGGGTCTATGCCGAAGCAGGAAACCGGGAACAGGCTGATGAACTCGCGCACCAGTATATTGAGAAGATTGAAGGGATGCTAGGTCAGGAGATCTGATAAATTAAAAAAGATGCCATCTTTCGCAAAGATGGCATCTTTGCAGTTTTACAACCCTACCGGGTGCCAGGTGGTTTTCGTTTCCACCGTATCAATGATTGGATACGGACTTTTGTAAGTTTCAGACAGATAATTCGTCTCTTTTCGAATAATCACCCGTTTCATATTTTCGGCGGCTTTTTCCTGGATAGTTTTGATATGGTCTGTATTTGTTCCGAAGTAGACCACAGAATTCACATCCATGTGTGAGGCAAAGTGATCCAGGAGTTCTTCGCGGTATCCTGTGAGCATATTAACGACACCGCCGGGCACATCGGAGCTGTTCAGCACCTCGCTGAAAGTAATTGCCGAGAGTGGATACTTTTCGGATACCAGAACCACACATGTGTTACCGCCGGCGATGACCGGGGCAATACTCGTGACCAGCCCGAGTAATCCGGAGTCCTGCGGTGCGAAAACGCCAACCACACCAACCGGCTCACACACTGAGAAGTTGAAATGGGATGAATTGACCGGATTCACGCTGCTAAAAATCTGCTGATATTTATCGCACCATCCGGCGAAATACAAAAGTTGGTCGATAGCGGCATCGACTTCCTCTGCTGCTTCATTCTCCGGCACGGTTTGCAGTTGTAGCTCTTCGATGAACTGATTCCGCCGGCCTTCCAGTATCTCGGCAATCCTGTATAATATCTGGCTGTGGAGATAATCACTGGCGCCCGCCCAGCCGGGTTGCGCGTTGCGCGCTACGACCACCGCATCCCTGAAATCTTTGCGGGAACCCTGACAGACATTGGCGACCGGCGAACCATCTTCAGGAGCATATTTGATATAACGCCCGGATTCCGTCCGCGGGAATTTCCCACCGATGTACATTTTGTAGGTTTTGAGGACGTTCAGCCTGGTGGATGTTTCCTGTTCCATCGACGATCCTTTCCCGGACTCTATCTTTCCATTGCCATCTTCCGGTGATTGCACACCGGTTTTCTTTGATGTACTCATAATAATATCCCTTAATTCAATTGCACGTATGGACGTAGGCCGTGGAGGCCGCCCTCGCGTCCCACACCGCTCTCCTTGTAACCGCCGAACGGCGAGGTCGGATCGAATTTATTAAATGTGTTTGCCCAGATGACGCCTGCCCGGACATCTTTGGTGACCTTGAAGATCTTCGCGCCTTTATCCGTCCACACCCCGCCGGAAAGACCGTACGGTGTATTATTTGCCTTTTCGATGGCTTCATCCGGGGTGCGGAAGGTTTGCACCGTGAGCACCGGTCCGAAGATTTCCTCCTGCACTACACGCGCCGATTGGGACGCATTCAGCAGCAGTGTCGGGCGGCACCAGTAACCCGTTCCCGGCAGTTCACAAGACGATTGATAGACTTCACCGGCTTCGGATTCTCCAAGTTTCAGGTAGTTCCGGATTTTTTCCAGTTGCGGCGCGGAATTGATGGCGCCGATGTCTGTATTCTTATCCAGCGGATCGCCGACAATGAGCGTTTCCATCCGATCCTTAAGTTTCCGAATCAGTCTGTCGTGAATTGACTCCTGGACCAGCAGGCGGGAACCAGCACAACAGACATGCCCCTGGTTAAAGAAGATCCCGTTGATGATTCCTTCGACGGCTTGATCTATGGCAGCGTCCTCGAAGATGATGTTCGCCGCTTTGCCACCCAGTTCCAGCGTGTACTTTTTATCCGTACCCGCCAGCGCCTTTTTGATATATTTACCGACTTCCGTGGAACCGGTGAAGGCGATTTTATCGATATCATCGTGATTGACGATNGCCGCCCCCGTTTTTCCAGCGCCAGTGACGATATTGACAACACCAGGTGGGAGTTCGGCGTCTCTGATGAGTTCGGCGAGTTTCAGGGCGGTGAGGGGGGTCGTTTCGGCCGGTTTCAGTACGACGGTGTTGCCCGTTGCCAGGGCCGGCGCGAGTTTCCATGCGGCCATGAGGAGCGGAAAATTCCACGGGATAATCTGTCCGGCCACGCCGATGGAGCTGGTTTGCTTCCCCGGGAAGGCATAATCCAGTTTATCTGCCCAGCCGGCGTAGTAAAAGAAGTGCGCCGCCACCAACGGAATATCCACATCTCTGGATTCCCGGATCGGCTTGCCGCCGTCCATGGATTCGATCACCGCGAACTCCCGGGCCCGCTCCTGGATCATCCGGGCGATGCGGTAGATATATTTGCCCCGCTCTTTGGCATCCATTTTTGACCAGACTGAGTCGTAGGCTTGCCGCGCTGCCTTGACTGCTTTATCGACATCTACTTCGGTGGCTTCCGCCACTTCCGCTAACGGTTTTTCCGTGGCGGGATTTATGGATTCAGAATAATCGCCGTCAACCGGCGGGACGAACTCTCCATTGATAAACAGACCGTACTTTGATTCCAGCGAGATGTGATCGGCGTCCTGGGGTGCAGGGGCGTATTCCCAATCCGTTTGAAAGTTCAAAGGAGTCCGTTTGGAGCCGGAATTTCCGGGTTGTTTTCCCATAATCTAATCCCTGGAAAAGTAGTCGATTGATTGATAGATACCTGTCTGCTGCTTGAGTATCTGCATCAGCAGATCATTCGTCAGACTGCTGGCGCCAAACCGAAACAGTTCCGGCGTGAGCCACTCCGAACCCAGCGTCTCCCGGAGCATCACCAGGTACCCGATGGCCTGCTTCGCTTTGGAGATACCGCCAGCCGGTTTCATGCCGATTTTTTTGCCGGTATCGTAGTAGAAATCACGGATGGCTTCGAGCATCACCAGCGTGACCGGCATAGTGGCTGCCGGCTGGACTTTGCCAGTGGAGGTTTTAATAAAGTCCGCTCCGGCGTGCATAGCGATTTCGCTGGCTTTGCGCACGTTGTCCAGCGCGCCCAGTTCACCTGTTTCCAGGATGACCTTCAGGTGGGCATCTCCGCACGCCTCTTTCACCTGCGCGATTTCGTCGGCGACAAAGTTGTACTCACCAGCGAGGAACTTTCCGCGGGAGATGACCATATCCACTTCATCGGCGCCTTCATCGACGGCAAACCTGACTTCATCGATCTTTGTCTTGGTCTGCACCATTCCGCTGGGGAAACTGGTTGCCACAGATGCCACTTTGACACCGGTTCCTTCCAGCGAGGATTTGGCGACCTGCACGAGATTCGGATAGACACAGACAGCGGCCACATGTGGCAGGTCCGGCAGAGCAGTATGTGGCCTCACAGCTTTTCTGCACAATTGCCGGACTTTGCCCGGGGTATCTTTGCCNGCAAGCGTTGTCAGATCCAGCATACTCAGTGCCAGTTTCAGCGCTTCGACTTTTGAGCTTTTTTTAATGCTCCTGGTCCGGAACCGGGCAGCCCGCTCTTCCACGCCGATCTGATCTACACGCGGAAAATGCCCCTGCCCAATTTTCTCAGCGATATTTTGCGGCTGTGCTGCCATTCCTATTTAACCTTGCCCATCAGCTTTTTCATCCATGGGGAAACTACTAAGGCAACCACGCCTGCGCCACCGATTATCAGCGCCACATTCCTGAAGAGCGAGGACGGTTCGAGTGACTCCAAACTGCCAGCGACCAGTCCGGCAAAGAGATTGCCAAGTGCTGCAGCAATAAACCAGATACCCATCATCTGGCCTACGCGATCTTTGGGAGCCAGCTTGGTGATAGACGACAACCCCACCGGCGATAATGCAAGTTCACCACAGGTATGGAGAAAATAGGTGACAATCAACCAGGCAGGTGTCACAGGATTTTCAATAGAGGCATTGGCTGCACCCCATGAGATCACGAAAAATCCCGCAGCCAGTCCAAGCAGACCCATGGCAAATTTCGCCGGGATGGACGGATTCGCATTCCGGTGTGCCAGCCAGGTCCACATATAGCCGAAGATCGGCGCAAAAACCACGATGAATGCCGGGTTGATGTTTTGGAGCCATCCCGCGGGCATTTCGAAATTACCGATCATGCGATCAGTTAAATCGCGGGCGAACAGGTTCATCGAGGAACCGGCCTGTTCGAATCCGCTCCAGAAGATCGCCGCAAGAATGAACAGCCAAACAATAGCGCCGAGACGCTTTTTTTGTTCGGCATCATAACCACCGGCAACAAACAGGTAAACGAAATATAAAATAGCCAGGGCAATAATTGTGTAGCCGAGACCAGTGGCAAATGCCTCAAGTGAGATGCTCATTACACCTGAGGTCGCAAGAAACACAAAGAGAATGAGTGCCGCTGCGAAGACCGCAGTCACCGTGTAAAAAGTTTTGCCGCGTTTCCTGAGTGTTTCTTCATCGTCATCCAGTTTCAGTTTACCCGCTTCGCCGAGATATTTGGCGCCGCGTTTGTACTGGAAAAGCCCAAGCAGCATCCCGAACCCGGCGATGGAAAATCCCCAGTGGAAGTTGTAGCCTTCGCCAAGGAAACTACAGATAAATGGCCCGAGGATGGCACCGATGTTGATCCCCATGTAAAAGATGGAGAAACCGGCATCTCTGCGGGCGCCCCAGTCTTCGGCATCTTCGTCGCTTGCCTCCAGGCGTTCTGCTTCTTCTTCTGTGGGTTCCGGATATAAGTCCCCAACCATCGTGCTGACGTTCGGCTTCAGGAGACCGGTTCCAAGGACAATGAGAATTAGTCCGCCGTAGAAAGATGCAACATCAGGGAGTCCAATCAATGGGGCAGCCATGGTAAAGTGCCCAGCAGCAATGATAACACCACCTCTATACACCGCTTTTCGCTGACCCCACAAATTGTCTGCCACCCAACCGCCGGCCAGCGCCAACAGGTAGACCATCGCTGTGTAAAGGCCGTAAATTGCCGTGGCTTTCCCAACATCGAAGCCCAGACCGAGAACTTGCTCAGAGTTTGGTAGTCCTGAACCTGGGTTGAGATAGTAAAGCGGAGCGGTCATAAACAACACAAGTAACGCCCGCATACCGTAGTAGCTAAACCGTTCCCACATCTCTGTAAAAAAGAGGGTGGACAACCCACGGGGATGTCCCATAAAAGTCTTTTCGTTGTCTGCTCCGCCCGCAGTCTCACTTAATTGATTCATGACACCGTCCGTTTCGCTTGATTGGTTAATCCTGTTCCTCTATTGATACCCAACTGTTACTTCCGAAAAGATGAATAATACCGCCGGTCAATAAACCGACTACCGTGCCAAGTAACGCAGAATATATAATATTTGTAGCCAATATTACACTAAAAATACCAAAGATGAGCGCTCCCATCAGGACTGCGCTTCCTGCCAAAGGTAAGAGATCCTGTATATAATGCCCTGCAATTCCAACGCTGACCCCGCTGATCGTTCCTGCAAGCAGCATCCAGATAATCGAGTACGAGGTGGACATTACCGGATACAGTTGCCTGCCAAGAAATATCAGTCCCAGCCCGGTAAAAATGGCTCCAAAGATGCTGCCAAGGATGAACTTCGGCATTACAGATCTCCGGTCAGCAGCCGTGATCGGAGGTATTTTACAGGCGGCGAACCGAAGCTGAGCAATTGCTTATGAAATTGATTCAGTGAGAAATCCTGGGCCACCCGTTGCTGATATCGCCGCCGTAAGTCCAGGATGAGTTCCTTCCCGATATAATCTGCGGAGGCCAGCACAGGCCGGAGTTGTACTCGGCGCCATACCATCTCTGCAGTGCCGGTTTCCATAAATCCTTCGCTGGTCAGCAGAGCAAGTGCTTCACTCCGGGACATCTCCTGGGTATGTGCTTTTTGATCGATAATAGTTTGCAACACACGGCGAATTTCCCACTTCAATTGGGTGACCTGCATTCGCTGATCGGTTTTTCCCCAGCCCTCCTCGATCATCATACGTTCCGAATAGTGCGCCCACCCGTTGATCATAGTCGGGCTGGCGAACAGAGCCCGAACCAGCGATGGATACCGAAAGGCATAATTCTGTTGCACAACCTGCCCCGGAATACCAAAATATATCGTATGGAGTTGCAGGGCGTAATTATTGTGCTCCTCCAGGTAATCCTGAATTTCACCTTGC
>JAANXI010000002.1 GCA_018263365.1 Fidelibacterota bacterium
ATCTGATATCAACGGTAACACGAGCGGACATTCCAATGAAATAATGATCACCGGAACCGGGACAGATTCCGAGTATGATCTCCCATCGGAGTACGCACTGCAGCAGAACTATCCGAACCCGTTTAACCCGACGACCACCGTGCGGTATAGCCTCCCGGAAGCGGGAACTGTGAATATCACGGTGTACAATCTGTTGGGACAGCCGGTGAAGACGCTGATTAACACCCAGCAGGAGCCGGGATACTACACCATCAGCTGGGATGGCGCCGACGCATTTGGTCAACAGGTATCCTCCGGGATGTACCTGTACAAAATTCAGGTGATGAATGGTACGGACACCCGCTACCAAACGGTCAGAAAGATGATGTTGATGCGGTAAACTGGTTTATTTGACACTGCGGAGATTCGATACAGCCCCGGGTTCAACAAACCGGGGCTGTGTTGTATTCGAAAACAAAGTAAATTAGTATTGATTCTCATGCAGGCCCCCTCTATATTTTTGCGAACGCAAGCCCAATATCAGTCTGGTTATTCGGCACATAAACACACGAGCATATTATGAAATTTATCCGAACATCCCTGGTTCTCACTTTTCTTTCATTATTGTTTATTACCGGAGAGCCTGTACAGGCTCAGACGGAAGCCTATCCGCAACCGCCGTTTCTGGTGAATATCCCGACCGCAGGGAGCCTGGAGCGCGGCAGCTATGCCGTGGAACTCCGCATGATGCCGGACGGCGGCGTCCTCTCCGGCGTGGGTATCGGTCTGACGCGGCAGTTTATGCTGGGTGTCTCCTATGGCGGCACCCATATCATTGGTGAAGACACCGTTCAGTGGAATCCCCAGCCGGGCGTCCAGGTGAAATATCGTTTGTTTGATGAGACCATGAAGTTTCCCGCCGTCGCTCTCGGATTTAATTCCCAGGGATATCATGGCTATATTACATCTCTGGATCGATACGAGCTAAAATCCTCCGGATTCTATGTCGCTCTGAGCAAAAATTACCAGTTCCTCGGGAATCTGGGCGTCCACGCTGGTATGAATTATTCCCTGGAAGACGGCGATGGCGATAATGATCCCAACATCTTTGCGGGGATTGACAAGGATATCAACCGGGAAATCTCAATCATGGTGGAGTATGAAGCCGCTTTTAATGATAATGAGGCGGGCACGGCAAGCATCGAGGAGTTAACACAGGGACGCGGCTATCTGAATGCGGCGCTTCGCTGGACGTTCGCAGAGAAGTTTCACATCGAATTTGATGTGAATAACCTGCTGGAAAACAAGCAGAAAAATGGTCAAACTCCTTTGCCGAGCCGCGAGCTAAAAATCGTCTACATCGAATATTTTTAACTAATTTACACCGCAAAGATCGCAGAGGACGCAAAGAAAAACCGTCGAGAAATTGGTGATTTGAAAGGGAAAACTATATCACTGCTTTGTCACGTCTGACGTCTCACATTTCACGTAGTTGACCGGTGACTGTGGACTCTCGACCAATGACCACCATAACACTTTAATACTCAAACACTGTTGTCTAAACTCACGAGGTTGCCCATGAAAACTTATCGAATTATAATTCTCATCTCCGTCCTTTTGTTTGGAGCTACTGTTTTTGCCCAGGATGTTGACTCGCTCATCAGTAAAGCCGATACGCTTCACGAACAGGAGAAGTATGACAAGGTCTATGATGTCATGAAGCAGGCCGAAGCCAAAGCGCCGGAGGATTTCGAAGTGGTATGGCGGCTGGCCCGCGCCAATTTTGATATTTCGGACAACACTACGGATGAAGACGTAATCTCTGAGCACCTTTACGAAGGTTTTTCCTATGCCGAAAAGGCGTTGGAGATGAATCCGAACCGGGCAGAGTCGCACAAATGGTACGGCATCCTGATTGGACGTGTTGGAGAGATCGAGGGAACCAAACAGAAGATCAAAAACTCCTACAAGGTCGCCGAGCACACCAAAAAAGCCATCGAACTGGACCCTGAGGATGCGGCAAATTATCACGTGATGGGCCGCTGGCACTTTACGCTGGCCGACCTCAGCTGGGTGGAACGGCAGGTGGCGAGCGTCATCTATGCCAAACCGCCGCAGGCCAGTTTCGAAGAAGCCAGAAACTATTTCCAGACAGCTATTGACAAGGACCCGGAAGACATTCGGAATTACGTCTGGCTTGGCAAAACCATGGAAGCCCTTGATAATGAATCCGGTGCCAGAAAAGCGTACCAGGATGCACTTGATCAACCAGCCACATCCGACAGCGACCGCAAACTACAGAAAGAAGCCCGTGAGCTGCTAGACGATCTGTAAAAGCAGTGTTAGAGTGTTCAGGTGTTCAAGTGTTTGGGTATTCCGGTGATTATATTACCTGATCTTTTTCACTGTGAATTGAAACAGGTAAAAATATAAGGTATAGGGAGAAGGGAGAAAAGGTGGTGGTTAATGGGTTGTTTTTTACTTCACTGGTGGTAATTCATGCGTATTGTAAAATGGATTTTCCCAACCAAAACACACCGTTCCTCCTTTGAAGGGGGAAAGGGGAATGACAAACCCCAATGAAATAAACCCCGCTTAAACCCGCTTCGCGGACTTTAAGCGGGGTTAGTTGGTACTTTTTTTTAGTCATCTATTCCGCTTAGTGCTAAACGCCAATGCAATCCACCCAACGATAAACCCCACTCCGCCGATTGGCGTGATGGCGCCGAGCCAGTCCATTCCGGTGATGGCCAATAGGTACAAGCTTCCCGAAAAAATTACGATCCCGGTCAGGAACGCCCAGCCACTGATGACTGCCGCGCGATTGTGCCAGCGGGCGTACGTCCACGCGGAGGCGATCATCGCCAGGGAATGATAGAAATGGTATTGTGAGGCGGTAGAGAAGGTTTGTGACATTTCTTCCGTGAACACTGAACTGAGGGCATGTGCTCCAAATGCCCCGAGAACCACAGCCAAGGCTCCGGATATTGCCGCAATAGAAACAAACATTTTATGTTTTCTCGCCATAGATTTCCCTGATTACTGTTTGCAATTAACTTCCGAAAAAAATAAGAAAATCTGGGAGTGTAACGAACTAAATTCCCGAATTTCTTCTGTGTAAGCCGATACTTCCCAAACGTAAAAATAGTACAAAGATCGTAAATAGCGCTTTTGAATAGACAAAAATTAGCGTATTTTTCCAGATCGGCAGCAAAATTGTGAATATTACTGGAGAGATAGATGTCCAGACGCGATAAAATAATTATCAAGGGCGCGCGTGAGCATAACCTGAAAAACATAGACGTCGAACTTCCGCGGAATAAATATATCGTTATCACCGGATTGTCCGGCTCCGGGAAATCCTCCCTGGCGTTCGATACCATTTACGCAGAAGGTCAGCGGCGGTACGTGGAATCCCTGTCGGCGTACGCCCGCCAATTTCTCGGGATGATGGAAAAGCCGGACGTCGATTACATCGAAGGACTCTCTCCCGCAATCTCAATCGAACAGAAATCCGCCTCGAAGAATCCCCGCTCCACGGTCGGAACTGTGACCGAAATTTACGATTACCTGCGATTATTGTACGCGCGGGTCGGCAAACCGTACTGCTATAACTGTGGGAAGCCGATCCAAAAGCAGACCGTCCAGCAGATTGTGGATAGTGTGCTCGGTTTTCCGGAGGGTGCAAAAATCCAGGTGCTGGCGCCGGTCGTCCGCGGACGCAAGGGCGAGTACAAGGAAGTTTTCAAAGAGATTAAACGCGAAGGGTTTCTGCGCGTCCGGGTCGATGGCGAAATCAAAGAGATCGACGAAGACTTCGAACTCGATAAGAACAAGAAGCACGAGATCGAGGTCGTAGTGGATCGGCTGGTGGTGAAGGATTCCATCAAAGATCGCCTGACCGATTCACTGGAGACGGCTCTGAACATTGGCTCCGGACTGGTTTTCATCGATCATGTGGATGAGCAGGTCCACGTATTCAGCGAGCATTTCAGTTGCCCGGACTGCGAGATTAGCTACGAAGAACTCTCGCCACGGATGTTCTCCTTCAACAGTCCGTACGGCGCGTGCGACGTCTGCGACGGACTCGGCACACAGATGGAGATCGATCCGGAATTAGTGGTACCGGACAAATCGCTGAGCCTGAACAAGACGGCCGTGAAACCCATTGGCGTTCAGCCGCGTGGCAACTGGTATTCGCGTATCCTGAAGAGCCTTTCCCGCGAATATGATTTCAACTTCACCACGCCGTGGAAAAAGATGTCCAAAGAGGCCAGAGATGTTATCCTCTATGGCACGCAGGGTGAACGGATTACCGTGGAATACTCGTCTGATAAAGCCAAAGGCGAATGGAACCGGGAGTTCGAGGGGGTGATTCCTAACTTGCAGCGACGTTACAAGGAAACTTCCTCCGGTGGCGTGCGCAATTGGATCGAGACTTACATGCGGACTCTCCCCTGTCCGGAATGTAACGGCGGGCGAATCCGCAACGAAGCCGCGGCAGTCAAAATTAACGATATCAATTTGCCGGAACTGACCGCCCGTTCCATCAAGGAAATCGCCGATTTCTTCGATGTAGAAAATGGAAAGTTAGGGTTGACAGAAACCCAGATGGAGATCGCCCGGCAGATCATCAAGGAGATCCGGGAGCGGCTGCGGTTTCTCATCAACGTCGGACTGGATTACCTGACGCTTGACCGTGGTGCACGGACGCTCTCCGGCGGGGAGGCCCAGCGTATCCGTCTGGCGACCCAGATCGGATCGCAACTCGTCGGTGTATTGTACATTCTCGATGAGCCGACAATCGGACTCCATCAGCGGGACAATCAGCGGTTGATTAATACGCTGACACATCTGAGGGACATCGGTAACACGGTGATCGTCGTCGAACACGACCCGGAGACCATCGAATCCGCTGATATCGTGGTCGATTTGGGTAAAGGCGCCGGCGAGCACGGCGGGAATGTGGTGGCGTTCGGCACGCCGGAGGAGGTGAAGGCATCAAGCGAGTCCATTACCGGCCAATACTTATCTGGCCAACGGAGCATACCGCTCCCGGGGGAACGCCGGAACGGCACGAAAAAGGAAATCCGGCTCAATGGTGCACGCGGCAATAACCTCAAAGAGATCGACGTTTCCTTTCCGCTGGGGAAATTCATTTGTGTGACCGGTGTCTCGGGCTCAGGTAAAAGCTCGTTGGTGAACGAAACGCTCTATCCGGCGCTGGCGAAGCACTTTTACGACAGCACTAAGCAGCAGCCGTTGCCGCACAGCAGCATCACCGGGCTTGAGCATGTGGATAAGGTCATCGATATTGATCAGTCGCCCATCGGGCGAACGCCGCGGTCCAACCCGGCGACCTACAGTGGCGCATTTACACCGATCCGCGATCTATACAGCGATTTGCCGGAATCGAAGATCCGGGGGTATCAGCCGGGACGATTCAGTTTTAACGTGAAAGGCGGTCGCTGCGAGGAATGCACTGGCGACGGCGTGAAAAAGATTGAGATGCACTTTCTTCCGGACGTCCACGTGACCTGCGAGGCCTGCGACGGCAAGCGATACAATCGCGAGACGCTGGAAATCAAGTACAAGGGCAAGAACATCAGCCAAGTGCTGGATATGACGGTCACCGAGGCGCTGGAGTTTTTTCAGAAGGTCCCGAAGATCAAGCGGAAGCTGAAAACGCTCAAAGACGTGGGGCTCGGCTACATCACCTTGGGACAGCAGTCGACAACGCTCTCCGGCGGCGAGGCGCAGCGAGTGAAACTGGCCACCGAACTGAGCAAAATCGGCACTGGCAACACGATGTACATCCTGGATGAACCGACCACCGGCCTGCACTTCGCCGATATCCAGATGCTGCTGAAGGTGTTGAATCGTCTGGTGGATCGCGGTAATACCGTGATCGTGATTGAGCATAACCTGGATGTCATCAAAACCGCGGATTATATCATCGATTTGGGACCGGAAGGCGGCGAATACGGTGGTACAATGGTCGCCACAGGTACGCCGGAAGAGGTGGCGAAGCATGAGAAATCTTACACCGGGAAATTTTTGTCAGAGATCCTGGAAAAATAATTAACAATGGAGGTTTCCTGGCTGGGATATTTAAGCCAAACTCGCAAAAATTCTTGTTTTGCGGGCAAGCTGTAATTAGATTGAGTGCACCATTCAGGAGTATTTCCTTTGATCGCGGGAGCAGGCATCGACAGCATTCAAGAATATCAGCGAAGGGGAAAATTTTTTTGTGATTAGGCTGACAGATTCAACTTTTTATAAATTGTTGTCTGTCGCACCACGGATGTAATTGAACAGGAAACAATGAGGTACTGTACATAGACGTATGCGTTCTGAAGCCACACAGCCGGAAAGGCTGGAAGACGAACAGGCGTTTGATGCTTCCCTTCGGCCCACATCGTTCGATGAGTTTGTCGGACAGAAAAAAGTCGTCGAAAACCTGAAGGTTTTTATCCAGGCGGCCGCCGAGCGGAAGGAGGCGCTGGATCATCTGCTGTTATTTGGTCCGCCGGGATTGGGCAAAACCACGTTGGCGCACATCGTGGCGCACCAACTTGAGGTACAGATTAAGGTGTCCTCTGGACCGGTCTTGGAGCGACCGGGCGATCTGGCTGGTCTTCTTACCAAACTTGGTCCCAGAGATGTCCTGTTCATCGACGAAATACATCGGTTGAACAATGTGGTTGAAGAATATCTGTACTCCGCTATGGAGGATTACACCATTGATATCCTTATTGACAAGGGACCCAATGCCCGGAGCGTGCAGTTATCTCTGGAACCGTTCACGCTGATCGGCGCAACGACGAGGGCGGGCCTGCTCACATCCCCGATGCGGGATCGGTTTGGCGTGGTCTCCCGTATGGATTACTATTCGGCGGAGGAACTCTTCAAAATTGTCAAACGTTCTGCGAAAATTTTAGATGTCGGCATCGAAGAAGATGGCGCCATGGAAATTGCCCGGCGATCCCGCGGCACACCGCGTGTTAGCAACCGATTACTACGACGGATTCGCGATTTTGCGCAGGTGAAAGCGGATAATGTCATCACCAAACCGGTGGCCAGAGAATCTCTGGAACAGCTGGAGGTGGATGAATTCGGACTGGATGAAATGGACAAGCGGATTCTGGAAGTGCTTGTCTCGAAATTCGATGGCGGTCCGGTCGGGTTGAACAGCCTGTCAGTAGCGGTAGGCGAAGAAAGCGATACCATCGAAGAAGTGTACGAGCCGTTCCTGATTAAGGAAGGGTTTATTCAGCGTACGCCCCGGGGCCGGAAGGCGACCTCGCTGACGTACGAACACTTTAATCACTCACCGAACAATAACAGTTCGACACAAGAAAGTATGTTTTCATGACTACAACAAACAGCGTTGATCCAATTTTACAAAGTGATAAAGCCAAACTGGAAGATTTTCAGTACGATCTTCCCGACGACCGGATAGCCCAGTATCCCGTGGAACCGCGGGACAGTTCCAAGCTGATGGTCTTTAACCGCACCACGAACTCCATCGAACACCGGGTGTTCACCGATGTCATCGATTACCTGGAGGAAGGTGATGTTCTGGTGCTCAACGAGACCAAGGTGTTTCCGTCCCGGCTCATTGCCGTGAAAGATCAGACCGATGCCAAAGTTGAGGTCTTTCTGCTGCGGGAACTGGAGAGTAACATCTGGGAAGTGCTGGTTAATCCGGCGCGGAAGGTGCGTATCGGCAACAAACTGACCGTCACCGAGCAGCTCCAGTGCGACGTCATCGATAACACCATTTCCGGCGGACGGGTCGTCCGGTTTCTCTATGACAAAGATGACTTTTACGATATCATCGAGGAGATCGGTCAAGCGCCGCTGCCGCCGTACATCAAGCGGGATGCCGAGCCCAGGGATAAGGAGACCTACCAGACCGTCTTCGCGGAAAATCGCGGCGCCGTGGCAGCCCCGACGGCGGGACTACATTTCACCGAAGGTCTCTTAAGCAAGGTGAAGAAAAAGGGCGTGAAAATCGCGAAAGTCACACTGCACATCGGGCTGGGAACCTTCCGACCGGTGACCGTTGGCGATCTGACGCGCCATCACATGCATTCTGAAAACTATCGGGTGATGCCGGAGGATGCGAATATCATAAACGAAGCCCGCAATAATGGGCATCGCGTAATTGCGGGGGGCACTTCTGTGGTACGTGTGCTGGAGACTTCACAAATCGCGGGGAAAAAGGTCGTACCCAACGATGGCTGGACTGATCTGTTTATCTATCCGCCGTACGATTTCCGGATGGTTGACGGCATGATCACCAACTTTCACCAGTCGCAGTCCACGCTGCTTATGCTGGTGAGCGCCTTCCAAAACACGGAAGATATTATGGCGGCGTACCAGACCGCGCTGGACAACGATTACCGGTTTCTCAGTTACGGCGACGCGATGTTGCTGCTGTAGCAGTCCGGTTTACATTTCCGGTATTCCAACAGACCGGAGAAAATATTCATATCTGTTCAATCCTACCAAGCGCAATGATAATGGCAAATCAAACTTACTCCGTCATCGCCATTATCCCGGCCGCCGGCGCCGGTTCGCGATTGCAGTCGATACTGAATCAGCCGAAGCAGTTCGCCCCACTTGCCGGAAAGCCGATCCTCACGCATACCCTGTTACAATTCCAACGGTGTGATTCCATCGACGGTATAATCATCCCGGCTGCATCGGAGTACATCGACTTTATTCAAACAGGTATAGTTCACCAGTTCGGCATCGATAAAGTACTGGATATCATCCCCGGCGGCGATTCCCGTCAAAACTCGGTGTGGGAAGGTCTTTCACGTGCAAAACAGTATGACCCCGATACCGTCGCGGTGCACGATGCTGCCCGCCCGTTTATTTCATCAAATATAATCGAACATTCCGTGGAAGTTGCGCGGCACTCTGGCGGATGTTTGACGGCAATACGGGTGAACGATACGGTGAAGCGCGTAGAAAATGAAGCAGTCATCGCAACGCTGAATCGGGCGGAACTCTGGGCGGCGCAAACGCCACAGACGTTTCGGTATCGGCTATTGCTCAGGGCGTTTGAAAAAGCAATGGCAGAAGGTTTCTCCGGAACGGATGAATCCATGCTCGTAGAGCGCCTTGGCGAAACAGTGCCGGTTATCCATGGAAGCGCCCGGAATATCAAAATTACGACACCGGAGGATCTGAAAATCGCACAGGCAATGATTGAAACGGAGAATAAAGTATGAATCAACGTGTCGGAATCGGGTACGATGTGCATCAGCTGGGAGAAGGGCGCTCGCTGATTCTCGGCGGTGTGGAAATCCACGCGGAAAAAGGTGTTGTCGCCCATTCCGACGGCGACGTCATCGCGCATGCAATTGGGGATGCACTCCTGGGAGCGGCGAATCTTGGGGACATCGGGCAGGTGTTTCCCTCGAACGATCCGAGTATCGCCGGGATTTCAGGGTCTGCCATTTTGCAGAAGGTTCGGGACATGCTGGACGAGCACGATTATTCCATCGGTAATATCGATGTGACGCTGATTTTACAGACGCCGAAAATTGCTTCGTATGTTTCCGAAATGAAAACCAATCTCTGCAATTCTCTGGGTGTTGAATCCGGCGCCATTTCAGTGAAAGCCACTACCACGGATCACCTGGGGTATGCTGGCCAGGGCGAAGGTATTGCCGCGATGGCCGTGGCGCTGGTGCAGATCTAATCGATGGGATCAATGCAACAGATTCTCAGCGAGACGCCTCCACTTATTGCGTACGTCATTCTGTTTTTTACGACACTTGCGGAAAATCTTTTTCCCCCGTTCCCCGGCGACACAATTACCCTCATCAGCGCATATCTAGTGGGAATCGGCGTGCTGGATATCTGGTGGACGTATGGTATTACCACTGCTGGCAGTCTGGCGGGATTTCTTATTTTGTATATCCTCGGTGCACTGGTTGGCCGTCGGTATTTTTCCCGGAAGAATTTTAGGTATTTCAGTCGACAGTCTATTCAACGGGTGGAGGAGCTGTTTGAGCGGCGCGGTGTTATTATTATAGCGCTGAACCGGTTTTTGTCCGGCATCCGGGCGCTGATTTCTCTGGTGGCTGGTATCGCGGAATACAACTGGCGCGTAGTTGTGGGGCTTGGGGTTGTCAGTTGTATTCTTTGGAACGGTGCGTTAATTTACGCAGGGAGCCGAGTGGGGGAGAATTGGGAAATCGTGTCTGCCTGGATACAAAAATACAATGCTGTGGCCCTGGTTATCGCAGGGATTGCATTGCTCGTTTGGGGGTATTTTAATCTGTATGTTCCGGCGTTCGCTGATAATAATTCCGCAGAAAATTCATAATAATTAAGAAATTAGATCGCTAATGAACGCGGATATACGCAAATATTGTTGTAAAACTCGGCGTCTACCCTTTCCAGGAAGGAGTCTCAGGTGAGAAAGAGTGGCTGCAAATTCATCTAATTCTATAAGAATGTTTATCACTTTAAAACCGAAGGTATTATGAATCCAAAAATGAACATCAAAGTACGCTTTGCCCCGAGTCCGACCGGGTATTCACATGTCGGCGGGCTGCGGACGGCGTTGTACAATTATTTGTATGCAAGGAAGCACGACGGAAAGCTAGTCCTGCGCATCGAGGATACGGATCAGTCCCGCTGGGTAGAGGGCGCGGTGGAGAATCTCATCGAGGCGCTGGAATGGGCCGGCATTGAGTACGATGAGGGTCCGGAACTGCCCGGAGGTGAACGCGGAGAGGCTGGTCCGTATCGCCAGTCCGATCGCCTGGAATTGTACCAGCAATACACCAAGCAACTACTGGATGAAGGACACGCCTATTACTGTTTTTGCTCCGAAGAGCGGCTGGAAAAAGTCCGGAAACAGCAGCAGGAGCTGAACAGGCGTTCCATGTATGACAAACACTGCCGCAAGCTCTCCAAAAAGGAGCGACAGAATCGCTTGAAGGCTGGTATGCCACACGTTGTCCGTATGAAGATCCCGGAGGAAGACGGCACCGTTTCTTTCACAGATGAAGTTCGCGAAGAGGTTTCTATTCCCTACGAGAATTTGGACGATCAGGTATTGATCAAATCGGACGGATTTCCGACATATCATCTGGCAAACGTGTTGGATGATCACCTGATGGGTATTACCCATGTGATCCGCGGCGAGGAGTGGCTCCCGAGCACGCCGAAGCATATTTTACTGTACGAATACTTCGACTGGGATACACCGGTGTTCGCGCACTTACCGCTGCTGTTAAACGAGGATCGCTCGAAGCTCTCCAAGCGCCAGGGCGATGTGGCTGTCGGCGATTACCGCGACAAAGGCTATCTCCCGGAAGCCCTGATCAATTTTGTGGCGCTTTTGGGCTGGAGTCCCGGCGACGATCAGGAGATTCTCTCCATGGAGGAGATGATCGATAAGTTTACGTTAGACCGGATCAACAAATCCGGCGCCGTCTTCAATCTGGAAAAGTTACAGTGGATGAACGGCATGTACATCCGCGAAACGGATTCGAAAAAATTGGTGAACCTGGCGCTGCCTTATCTGCAAGAGGCCGGATTCGACGTCAGTGACCGGCACAAAATAACGCTGATTATTGACGCGGTGAAGGACAATATTCGCTATTTCGCAGAACTGCCGGACCTGACCGAAGTCTTCCAGCCGAAGCCGCTGAAGATCGACGAGGAGGCCGAGCCGGAACTGGCGGAGATGCTCCACAAAGATTCGTCGAAGAAGGTGTTTTCCGCACTGGCTGATGCATTCGAAAAACACGACGCGACATCGCCAAGGACGACTTTCTTTCGATTATGAAGTCTGTCCAGTCCGATACCGGTGTGAAAGGAAAAGATCTCTGGATGCCGGTGCGCATTGCGCTGACTGGTGAGATGCACGGCCCGGAACTGCCGGCGGTCATTGAAATTCTCGGCAAAGAGGTCTGCGTGGACCGATTTCGCGACCAGCTTGGCTGATGGACAGGCTCCGGCTCCAGTCCAGCGCAAAAGTTAACCTCGGACTCCGCATCGTCGGGCAGCGCCCGGACGGCTATCATTTCATCGACACCGTCTTCCAGGAGATCGATTTCGGTGATGAGATCACCTTTCAGCGAACTGACTTCCCGGGCATCCAGTTTGAAACTGACTCCACTTCCCTGCCCTTCGATTCTTCGAATCTCTGCGTAAAAGCATACGAATTGCTGAGAAAGCATTATCCGGAAATCGACGGCGTAAAAATTTCCCTGAAAAAAAATATTCCTATCGGAGCGGGACTCGGCGGCGGCAGCAGCAACGCGGCGACGACCTTGCTCGGTTTAGCGAAGCTCTTTGCTCTCGACGTCTCTGGCAAAAAATTGTTGTCCCTTGCCACGGAGCTCGGCGCGGACGTACCCTTTTTTCTGTACGGTGGTACGGCGCACGGCACGGGGGTCGGCGATCAAATCCATCCACTGGACACGAATTTTGATGAGTCTATTCTTTTGGTCTGTCCTGATATTCACATATCGACGGCGTGGGCGTACAACAACGTGAAATACGACTTGACAAACCAACAACCCGGAAATAAGTTTAAAGGCTTTTTTGACAAACGGGAACAATTCCAGCGGCTTGTGAATGATTTTGAACCGCTGGTATTGGCACGATATTCGGAGATCGGTGACATTAAACACCAGCTGATGCATCTCCAGGCTGACTACGTGAGTTTATCCGGAAGCGGGTCGGTGGTCTTCGGTATTTACGCGGATAATAATGTTGCCCGCCAGGCAGCGGCAGAACTGAGTTCACACTATCGCGTGGAACTGGTTCAGCCGGTACGGCGGGACTTGCCAAGGCTGCAGGAATTTTTGCGGTGCTGATCCATTTCATTATTTCTCTGAATATCATCCAATAGAAAACTTCATTCGGGGGTCGTCTAATGGCAAGACCTCGGCCTTTGGCGCCGATAATTGGGGTTCGAATCCCTGCCCCCGAGCGAATTTTCCTGATAAAAAACCGAACGCATTGAACTCAAGGAGCATCAATGTCAATGGATTCTCATCCGGCGAAGCTGTTCGCCGGGCGCTCGAACTCCGAGTTGGCGGGTGAAATTTCGGAATACCTGAACCTGCCGCTGGGCGGGTTAACCATCAAGAATTTCAGCGATGGCGAAATTTGGGTGAAGTACGAGGAGAATATTCGCGGGACGGATGTCTTTCTCATCCAGTCGACGAATCCGCCGGCTGAAAACATTATCGAACTGTTACTGATGATCGATGCGGCAAAGCGAGCATCCGCCCATCGCATTACTGCTGTGATTCCCTATTACGGATATGCCCGGCAGGATCGGAAAGAGCAGCCGCGGGTGCCGATTTCCGCCCGGGTGATGGCAACCATGCTGACCCAATCCGGGGCGGATCGTGTTTTAACCATGGATCTCCATTCGACGCAGATCCAGGGATTTTTTGATATCCCGTTTGACCATTTGTATTCCAAGATCGCCCTGCTCCAGCACATTAAGGAGCGCGGCACAGAAAACCTGGCCGTGCTGGCGCCGGATGTCGGGAGCATTCCGATGGCGCGCTCGTATGCCAAGCTGCTCGGGGCATCTTTGGCCATTATTGATAAACGCCGCCCGGAGCCGAATCGATCGGATGTGATGAACGTAATCGGTGACCTGGACGGCAAAAATATTTTGATTATTGACGATTTGGTGGATACGGCAGGAACGCTGACCATCGCGGCGAAGGTCGCGAAAGAAAAAGGCGCGAAATCCGTGATGTCCGTGGCAACCCATGCGGTGCTTTCCGGACCGGCGGTTTCTCGAATTGTGGCGTCACCTATTAAGCATCTGACGGTGACCAATACTCTGCATATTCCTGAAGAAAAACGATTTGAAAAATTACGTGTGATTAGCGTAGGCGAAGTCTTTGGCGAATCCATCAGACGTATTCACGAAGAAGAATCTATCAGCTCATTATTTAATGTTTAAACGCACAATGAGGAGAACCGATGGCAACAGTTGATTTAAAAGCAAAAAAACGAGAGGACGCCGGGAAAAAGGCAACCAAGGATCTGCGCAAAGATGATCGGATCCCGTGTGTGCTTTATTCCCAGGAAGTGGAAGCCACACCGATTTCCATTGATAAAAGTGATCTGTTTTATGCAATGCAGTCCGGTGCGAAAGTCATCAACCTGAAGATCGGACGGAAGAAACAACCAGCTATTTACCGTGAGGTGCAGCATCATCCGGTGACAGATGAGATCCTGCACATCGATTTTCTGGGGATCGTGGAAGGCCAGGCCGTGGAAACCCGTGTGGGAATCAACCTGGTTGGCGATCCGATTGGTGTCCGCGAAGAAGGCGGTATTCTGGAGCAGATTTTGTGGGATGCGGCGATACGTGCCATCCCCAGCAAGATTCCGGAGGCGCTGGACATCGATGTAACCGAACTGCACATGGGCGATTCGGTGCAGGTATCCGATATTGAAATTGAAGATATTGAAATTCTTGAAAGTCCGGATCGCGCAGTCGCTTCGGTGGTTCATCCGACTCGTCTCGTGGTTGAGGAAGAGGAGCCGGAAGAAGAGGAACTCGAACTCGAAGAAGGCGAAGAACTTGAAGAGGGCGAAGAGCCCGAAGAAGGCGCAGAGGGCGAAGAAGGCGAATCCGAAGAGGAAGAATCGACCGAATAGGACGTCGCCTGTGAGTGAATATGAAGTGTATTATCGGGTTGGGAAACCCCGGCAAACAGTACCGGTTGACGCGGCACAATATTGGATTCCAGGTGATCGATTATCTGGCGGACAAGCACCGCATCACATTGAAGTCCGGCGCAGGTGAGTATCTGTACGGTGAACACCGATCCGGTCGATACGCTCTGATGAAACCACTCACGTCCATGAATAACAGCGGAAATGCACTGATGCAGTTACAACAACACAAGAAAGTCAAACCGAAGCAGATGCTGGTGATCTACGATGATCTGGATCTGCCGCTGGGGCGGATGCGATTTCGTCCGAACGGCAGTCCAGGCACACACCGAGGTATGCAATCGGTGGTCACCAAACTCGGCACGCAATCTGTACCTCGTTTGCGCCTCGGAATAGGCAGTGAGGAAAAAATTGGGCCATCGGAGGACTTCGTGTTGGACTCTTTTGCCAAAGATGAAAAATCGCTGGCAGAAGAGGTTGTCACAACTGCCGCTGACGGTGTTATGACCTATATCTATGACGGAATCCAAACTGCGATGAACTCGTTCAACAAACTCGATCTCGCACGTAACTAAGGAGGCAAATCCCCCTATGACGAATCTAGTCTATCTCATTCCTGCTGCAGGCCTGCTGGCACTGTTGTATGCGTATGTGAAAGCTTCATTTGTGAATAAGAAGGATCCCGGAACTGAGCAGATGTCGACCATCGCCGGGCATATCCGCGAAGGCGCGATGGCGTTTCTGGGCCGGGAATACAAGGTATTACTCTGGTTTGTACTGCTCGTGGCCGTGTTAATGATTTTCGGTTATCCGGGCTGGAATAAACTGATCGCCGTCTCCTTTGTGGTGGGCGCATTTTGTTCCGGTCTGGCCGGGTTAATCGGAATGCGCGTTGCTACGGCAGCCAACTCACGGACGACCCAGGCAGCGCGGACGAGCCTCGTCCCGGCACTGAACATCGCCTTTTCCGGCGGTTCGGTGATGGGCATGAGCGTCGCCGGACTCGGCGTACTTGGACTGAGTGTGCTCTTCATTATTTACGGCAATACATTAGGGCAGGATGTGAACACGCTCCAGGATCTCGTACTGCCGGTGCTGACCGGTTTCAGTATGGGCGCAAGCTCGATTGCACTGTTTGCGCGCGTCGGCGGGGGAATTTATACGAAGGCCGCCGATGTTGGCGCTGATTTAGTTGGTAAAGTTGAAGCCGGTATCCCGGAAGATGATCCCCGGAACCCGGCTGTCATCGCCGATAACGTTGGAGACAACGTCGGGGACGTCGCCGGAATGGGTGCGGACCTGTTCGAATCGTTCGTCGGTTCCATCATTGGTGCAATGGTACTTGGAGCCACGGTGGTACAGCAGCCGATGGATATGGTGCTCCTGCCGCTGATTCTCGCCGGTGTCGGGATTGTGGTGTCAATTATCGGCACCCTGTTTGTAAGAACGAAAGAAGGTGGCAACCCGCAAAATGCGCTGAATATCGGCACCTTTGGTGCTGCCGGAATTATGACGGTATTAACTTTTTTCATTATCCAGTGGATTGTGCCGGAACAATTTGAATTAAACGGAACGATGTATTCCAGCATAGGAGTATTCTGGGCGACGATTGCCGGATTGGTGGCCGGGCTCCTGATCGGATTATTTACCGAATATTATACCTCGGATGCGCGCAAGCCAGCCCAGGGAATCGCGGAAGCCTCACAGACAGGCGCTGCGACAAATATTATTAACGGGCTCGGCGTCGGTATGACGAGCACAGCATTACCTATCATTGCGTTGGCGCTGGCTATTTTAATTTCCTATGCCACGTCCGGCTTGTACGGGATCGCTATTGCTGCGCTCGGTATGCTTTCGACTATCGGAATCCAGCTGGCCGTGGATGCATACGGCCCCATCGCCGATAACGCCGGCGGCATCGCAGAGATGGCCGAACTGCCGCCGGAAGTGCGCGAGCGAACCGACAAGCTGGATGCCGTCGGAAATACCACCGCAGCCATCGGCAAAGGTTTTGCCATCGGCTCGGCTGCGTTGACGGCGCTGGCGCTGTTTTCTGCGTTCCGGACGGTCGCCAAAGTCGAAGCGATTAACATCAATAATCCGGAAGTCATGGCTGGCTTGTTCATCGGTGGCATGTTGCCGTTTATTTTCTCAGCATTCTCAATGAAGGCGGTCGGCGATGCGGCCTTCGATATGATCAACGAAGTCCGCCGCCAGTTCAAGGAGATCACCGGGCTGATGGAAGGCAACGCCGTGGCCGAGCATGCCAAATGTGTGGATATTGCTACGAAAGCCGCCATCAAACGGATGGTTGTACCAGGATTGCTGGCCGTTGTTGTGCCGGTCGCGTTCGGCTTTTATGATAAATATATGCTGGGTGGTATTCTTGCTGGCGTGACCGTCACTGGTGTGTTGATGGCAATTTTCATGTCCAATACTGGTGGCGCCTGGGATAACGCGAAAAAATATATTGAATCCGGGGAATTTGGCGGCAAAGGCAGCGACGCGCACAAAGCCGCGGTCGTCGGCGATACCGTCGGCGATCCGTTCAAAGATACGGCCGGTCCGTCATTAAATATTTTAATCAAGTTAATGTCAGTGGTGTCGCTGGTAATTGCACCGCTAATCGTATAAAACTAACACGAGGGAGTTGAAGAGTGAGATATTACGAAAATCTATTCATCGTGAATCCGGGGTATGAAGATGATGCCCTGCAGTCGATAAAGGATGAATACGCAAATTTTATCACTGACAATGGTGGCCGCATTTACAATGTGGAAGATTGGGGCAAGCGCCGCCTGGCTTATGTCATCAACAAGCAGAAGTACGGCACGTATGTGCTCATGGAGTTCGGCGTGGACGGCGCAGTGATTCGGGAGTTGGAAGAATCCCAGCGATTGAATGATGCGGTGCTGGCTCAGCTGACAGTGCGTCTGGATGAAGAGCCGGATATGACGAAAGAGCATAAGCGTTATACTGACGAAGATGAAGACGAGGAAGAAGAAACCGATTCGGACGAAGAGGCAGAGGATGCAGAGGAATCCGACGAGGAAGAATCTGAAGAGGCCGACGAGTCCGATAACTGAGGACGAAGACAAATAAGCATGTCTCAGTCCCGAAATTTGATTGACCAGCAGTGGTCATAACTGAGCAATAAATGGAGTAGTGATAATATGGCACGAAGAAAAATATGCAAATTCTGTGAAAATCCGCGTCGGATGTCCATTGATTACAAGGATCCGAAAACGTTGCGGAAGTTTATTACAGAGCAGGGAAAAATCATTCCTCGCCGCATCACTGGCACGTGTGCCCGGCATCAGGGGGAACTCACCAGCGCTATCAAGCGCGCCCGGAACATCGCGTTGCTGCCGTACACGTTCGATGTGACTGATAATTAATTCGCTGTTGCGAGGAAAAAGGAGCAGAATCTATGGAAATTATACTACGGCAAGATGTCGATAAATTAGGGGAAGCCGGCGAAATCGTGGATGTGAAGCCCGGATATTTCCGGAACTATCTGAATCCGCGGGGCATGGCAATGCACGCCACGGAATCCAACAAGAAAATCTTCGAGGAAGAACGCCGGATTCAGCAGGTGCGGCAGGATAAAGCCAAACATGAGGCGCAGAAGCTGGCGGACAAGCTGCAGAACGTCTCGCTGAACGCCCCGGTACAAGTCGGCGAAGAGGACAAGGTCTTCGGTTCGGTCACTTCCCAGGATATCGCCAAACTGCTGGCTGAACAGGGCTTTGAAATCGACAAGCGCGACATCGAACTGGACGAGCCGATCAAAGCGCTCGGTATCTACAACGTCCCGGTGAAACTCCACAAAGAAGTCACCGGCGAAGTGAAGGTCTGGGTCATTAAGGAATAGCCTGAGAGTACCTCAATGGATTATTAACACCCTACCAGTCACACTGAGCTTGTCGAAGGGTGGCAAACTCAATAACAGAGAGCGAGGTATGCCAATTCCCGCCGCATTTCCCCAAAGGGATCCCCTTGGGACGACAAGCTCAATATGACGGGAATTGTTACGCGGCTGAAATTTCCCATCATTATCCAGGGAAGTTGGGATCGTCATCCTGCAATTGAGAATAACCAGATAATCTACTATATCAGGGGATCCCCGCATCCCCTCTCTTTCCATTTTTTTCATTTGTATCGCCCGGTCTCGGGTAAAGGATAACATTCATGCGAACACATTCTGCATGGTATACGTGCCTTTTGCTGGCAGTATTTTCAGCCACACTACTCTTTTCTTGTTCCGGCAACGACAGGCAATACGATACCCTCTATCTTTACCTGGATAACGAACCGAAAGGCCTCGATCCCGCGTTGTCCACAGATTTTGGCACCGGACAGATTTGTGCGCTGCTCTTCGACAATCTCGTTCGATTCGGCAAGGAGACTGATCTTCAACCCGGTATCGCCAAATCCTGGGATATCAGCGAGGACGGGTTGACGTACACTTTTCAATTGCACGAGGGATTCCGATTTTCCAACGGCACGGAAATTACTTCGTCCGTGGTGAAGCAGTCCATCGAGCGGGTGCTGAACCCGGAGACCCGATCTCTGCGGACGTGGCTGTTTACGCCAGTTCAAGGTGCGAGGGCATACATAGACGGTGAGGCCAGCGAAGTCAGCGGCATTCAGGCGGATAATCCGTATCAGGTTGTCATCACCTTGAAAGAGCCCTTTGCCCCGTTTCTGGGATTTCTGGCTATGCCGGCTGCTGCCATTGTGCCACCAGAAGTAGCAGATCGTCTGGGCAAGAATTTCGCCGAAAGTCCCGTTGGGAGCGGTCCCTGGATATTCGAAGAATGGCAGCACGATAGTTTCATTCGATTACGCGCCAATCCCGACTACTTCTACGGAAAGCCAAAGATTAACAAAGCTGTGCTCAAAGTGATTCCCGAAGCCTTTTCTCTGATTGCGGAATTCGAAACCGGACAACTTGATCTTATGGATGTGCCCCAGGCGGAATTCGAGCGGTGGACCGAAAGCGAAAAGTGGCAAAACTATCTGCATGTCGTCAACGAGATGAACCTCTTTTACATTGGACTGAACTGCAACAAGCCGCCCTTTGATGACGTCCGGGTGCGGCGGGCCATGAGCTATGCACTGGATGCGGAAACGATTCTGAATACCACACTCAATGGCGCCGGCGTACTGAGCCATGGACCGATTCCGCCGGGACTGGCCTCGTATGACTCAACCCGGAAACGCTACGGATATAATCCGGACAAGGCCAAGGAACTATTAGCAGAAGCGGGCTATCCCCGTGGTTTTACCATTGAGCTCTGGCAATCACAGAACAGCACATTGAACCAGATTACAGAGGCGTTTCAGGCGTATTATGCCAGGATTGGTATCGAGGTGAATATTGTGCGCACCGATTTTAACCTGCTGATGGATGCCATTCGCCAGGGCGAGCCGGATATGTACTACATGAACTGGTGGGCGGACTATCCGGATGCGGAGAATTTTCTGTATCCATTGTTTCACTCCTCGCAGGCCGCACGCCGGAACCGGTATGCCAATCCCGAAGTGGATAGCCTCATCGAACAAAACCGCGTTACCGTCGATCCGCAGGAACGTATAAAATTGGCTCGCAAAGCAGAGAAGTTGATCTATGAGGATGCCCCGTATGTGTTTCTCTGGCATGAAATCACGTATGAACTCACCCAGCCCTGGCTGAAGAATTATCGATCCGCCATCATGTTTAATGCACAGAAGTATACTGAAGTGGAGTTGAAGCCGTAACGGCAGTGTGTATAGTGTTTCCGCCGCGGTGGAGTGTTCGGGTGTTATAGTTGGAGACTTTCTTCGGGGAGTTGCTTATAAAGGAGAAAAGGGAAAATGGAGAAGGGAAGCCGGAAAACCGGTTCACCACGAAGGCACAAAGAGCACAAAGAAAGACACAAGAAATGTTAAAAGCCTGCCCCGTGAAATGCGAAGGATGAGCAGATTTCACTGGGCCTGCCCCGGCGAAGCCTTTGGGGGCCGAAGCGGAGGGATCTCGTTTGAAAAGTTATCAAACCACAGATTA
>JAANXI010000020.1 GCA_018263365.1 Fidelibacterota bacterium
AGTGCAACCAAGTAAGGATTCTTCGCCGGAAGTATATTTCTGCTCTCACCTCGATACCGTTGCCCCATACGTTGAGTTTGATGAGGATGAAGAGTTCCTCTATGGGCGAGGCGCCTGTGATACCAAGGGCGTCATTGCTGCAATGATTGGTGCGTGGAAGAACCTGCTGGACAATGGAATTGAAACCGGCTTTCTCTTTACTGTAGGAGAAGAGTTAGACAGCATTGGCGCCAAAGCCGCCAATGAAAATCCGGCATCTTCCGTCAAATACACCATTGTCGGTGAACCGACGGAAAATAAGTTGGTTGCAGGACAAAAGGGCCTCTATCTAGTCAAAGTGACGACCGATGGAACTTCCGCCCATTCAGCGTATCCGCATCTGGGGGAGTCGGCGGTGACGAAGTTGCTCGATATTCTGGAGCGGTTGCGGGCAACTGATTTGCCCGTACATGAGAAACGAGGAGAAACCACGGTCAATATCAGTCAGCTGGAAGGCGGCGACCGATTTAACGTGATTCCGGATTCCGCCAGCGTCGGACTGATGTTCCGCGTATCCACATCTCTGGAGGAAATCAAATCCCTGATTGTTGATATCATTGGAGGTGATGGCCAAATCGAGGTCATCAACCAGTGCGGACCGCAGCAGATGGTGGAAATCCCCGGCTATGCCAATGAAATTGTGGCCTACAGCACCGATATCCCGTTCCTGCCGAACTGGGGTGAACCGTTACTGTTTGGCCCCGGCTCTATACACGATGCGCACACCCTGGAAGAGAAGATCAGGAAAGAGGATATTCTCACAGCGGTGGAGCACTATCAGGATATTGTGCGGTATTTGATGAATTGAAGTAACGTGGAATCTAGTTTGAATTCTTATCGATCAATTTTTATGTCATTCTAAGCATCAGTGAAGAATCTCTTTACCTTCTTTTGTGAGTGAGGTTATCCCAGGAGATCCTTCGACTCCGTCCGGCGGTTGCCGAACTTCGCTCAGGATGACAATACTCCGTTGATGCTATCATCGTAACTATCTCTATTTATCTTAAAAGTTCAGTTACCCGTTGTTATATTCACTTCCGATTACCATGAAAATCTCTGGTTATATAGCAAAGATATTTGTCTTGACTCTCGCTTGTTTTTCACTGGCCGGCCGCGCACAGAATCACTCCACCACATTAGTCTTTCCAACAAAATCCCATGCACCAATTAGGAAAGCGACCGGGACCCATCTCTTTTTTGCTGTAGGAACGAAAACTACCGTAAGCAATCCACAGGGGACGGCGCTGGCCAAACTCAAAGTCCTCGATGACCCCGACGCGGAGGACGATGATGACGAACTGTCGGTGTACGGTGTAAACGCCGGAAACAACGAGATTATCTACAACACTTCGCTCATCAATATCGAGATCTACCGTAAGCTGCCGGAATCACCGGGCAGTCTATCACATCCGCGAGGGATCACGGCGAACAGAGGAGGTGATGTTTACGTGGCGGATATGGGGCATCAACGGGTTGTACACCTTTTCAATGAAAGAGGAAAGCAACTACAGTTTCGCAAAGCACTTAAGCCAGATGCGCCGGATTTTTATCCGTTCGATGTTGCGCTGGCAGAGGATGGCAGAGTGTTCGTCAGTGACAGTGCCGGTTCACGTATCTGGCGTTGGAATCCCCGCACTGAGGATTGGACAGTACTCATAGAAAGCACCGACACGCCACTCGGCCTGACGATTTATGACAGAGAAGATAAGTGGACGCGCTATAGGCAGTCCCAACTGGGAATTATCACGGAAGATGGCAAAAAAGTGCTTATAACTGATCTCAATGGTCGTAAATTATGTGGTTATACACCAACTGAGAAAAATACACGGTTTCGATATATTGCTGCCGATTACTATAATAACTACTATATGACTGACACGAGAAACGGACGCATTGTGAAAATCGATCGCACCGGCTATTTTGTTGATACCATTGGTGAAGAGGGGAAAGATGATTACCAGTTTGAGCGTCCCCAGGGGATTGCGATCTGGAAGCGGTTCGGACAGGTTTGCATTGCCGAATCGTATGCCGCCCAGTATTACCTTATCGGCACTGATATCCTGAAGCCGGAGATCACCTATGAAAACAACCAGATTGTACTCGACTTTGATTTGACTGAACGCGCAGATATTACCCTGACGGTCCAGCCGCCTTACTCGGCAAAAGAGGACACTTTACTCAACCACACCCGAAGAAATCAGGGAAAGTTTGAGTACCGGTGGCAGCCCGGCACCATGAAAACAGGAGAGTACCTGTTTACCATTGAAGCCGTGCCGACCTATTCTTCCACGAAATATTTTACCGCCACCAGAAAGATCCGGTGGACATATCAGCCCAATGTAACTGAACCATCAGCACACGAGGATACGCATGAGTGAACCTGAAGTAACACTTGAATTGGCAAAGGAACACGGCTTAAATACAGAGGAGTACGAACGTATACTGGAGATACTTGGACGTACGCCGAACTACACAGAACTCGGCATCATTTCCGTGATGTGGAGCGAACATTGCAGTTATAAAAACTCCATTGCGCTGCTGAAACAACTGCCACGTGAAGGCGAAAATCTACTGGCTGAGGCCGGGGAAGAAAACGCCGGGTTAGTGGATATCGGAGACGGTCTGGCGGTGGCCTTTAAAATTGAAAGTCATAACCATCCGTCAGCCATCGAACCGTATCAGGGGGCGGCCACCGGCGTCGGCGGCATTCTCAGAGATGTCTTCTCCATGGGGGCCCGGCCAATTGCCTCGCTCAATTCACTGCGATTCGGTCCGCCGACTGATGAGCGCAACAGGTATCTATTCAAAAATGTGGTGAAGGGTATTGGCGATTACGGTAATTCGGTAGGCGTTCCCACCGTCGGGGGGGAAGTGGTATTTGATGAACACTATTCCGGCAATCCGCTGGTGAATGCTATGACAGTCGGTATCGTCAAGCACGATAACACAATGAGCGCCATTGCTGACGGTGAAGGAAACTCTGTAATTATTTTTGGATCAGCCACCGGACGCGACGGCATCCACGGAGCGACATTTGCTTCTGAGGAACTCACAGAGGAATCGGAAGAACGGCGTCCGGCCGTCCAGGTCGGCGATCCGTTTGCGGAGAAATCCATACTGGAGGCGACGCTGGAATTATGCCGTAAGCCGTATGTCGTGGGCATCCAGGACATGGGCGCCGCCGGCATCACCTGCTGCACCTCGGAGATGTCAGCTCGCACTGGCGTCGGAATGGATGTTGACCTTGATAAAGTTCCACAGCGGGAAGAGGGAATGATTCCGTATGAAATTATGCTGTCCGAATCCCAGGAACGGATGCTGACGGTGATTAAATCCGGCTTTGAGGACGAAGCTGCCAAAATTTTTGAGAAGTGGGACTTGCCGTACTCCATCCTTGGAAAAGTGACCGATACCGGAAACATTACGCTGCACCACAACGGAGAAAAAGTGGGTGATGTGCCGGCCTGGGATCTCGTGCTCGGGGGCGGTGCGCCGGTATATCACCGGGAGAGTGAACGCCCGAAATATCTTGATGATTTACCGCAATACGATGTGGAGGACTATCCGGAGCCGGAAGACTACAACGATGCCTTCAAGACAATGATGTCGCATCCGAATATCGCCAGTAAGAGCTGGGTGTACCAGCAGTATGACCACACCGTGCGAACTAATACGGTGCAGGGCCCCGGGGGCGATGCAGCGGTTGTCCGGATTAAGGGGACAGACCGGGCACTGGCGATCTCTGTGGACGGAAACGGAAAATATGTATATCTGAATCCCCGTAAGGGTGGAAAACTCGCGGTGGCGGAATCGGCCCGGAATGTGGCGTGCGTCGGTGGTAAACCGCTGGCAATTACAAATTGCCTGAACTTCGGGAATCCGTATGATCCGGAGATCTACTATCAATTCAAAGAAGCGATCGCCGGGATGGGCAGCGCCTGCGAGATCTTCAATACGCCGGTAACCGGAGGCAACGTAAGTTTCTACAACGAAAGCCCCGATTCGGCTGTTTATCCCACACCTGTTATCGGGATGGTTGGGCTCATCGATGACGTCAACAAGGTGATGACGCCGTATTTCAAGCGGGAAAACGATTTTATCATGATCATGGGGACGCTGAAGGGCGACCTCGGCGGTAGCACTTATTTACAGGCGCAGTACGATACGCTCGCCGGCGACACGCCGGATATCGATCTGGACTTCGAGCAGCGTGTGCAGGAGGCGCTACTGGATGCCATCGAACGGGACGTGATCCACTCGGCGCACGATGTCTCGGATGGCGGTTTAGCAGTGGCGGTCGCGGAAAGTTGCATCGAAAATCCGGACCGGCTGTACGGCGCAGATATCCATGTCCATCGGAAGTTGCGCGACGATGAACTGATGTTTTCTGAGAATCAGTCGTTGATTGTTGTTAGTCTGGCAGAGGACAAATTGCTGGAAATCGAGCGTATCGCGTCACAATATAGTGTTCCGTGCACGACCATAGGTCGCGTTCGCGGAGAAAGACTTTCATTTAATGATAAAATTGATGTAGCGGTTAGTGATATTAAAGAATGGTATTCCAATACAATTCCATCACTCATGGAACCGCCGGTACCAACGAGCCAGGAGGAAGCAGCATGAGTAGGCAGGTTCAACTTACTGATGGAGAAAGTGAACCGGAACAGCACGACGTCGGATCGATCTACTGTGTAGGGAAGAATTATCTGCCGCATATCCAGGAGATGCAGAGTAAAATTCCCGATGCACCGGTCATATTCCTGAAGCCTTCTTCAGCGCTAGTCAAGCCTGACACCGTATTGAAATTCCCGATGGAAAAGGGAGTAGTGCACCACGAAGTAGAGATCGTTCTCCTCATCGGCAAGACCGGCCGCCGGATTAACAAGGAAGATGCCTGGAGTTATATCGCCGGGTATGCGTTGGGGGTGGATTTTACACTGCGGCAGATCCAAAGGCAGCTCAAGGACAAAGGATTACCATGGCTGCTCTCTAAAGGATTTGACCATTCCGCCGGCATTACCCAGTTTCGCCGAATGCCTTCCAGGGATGAATTCGAAGAGAAAGAATTCTGGCTCGACTTGAACGACAAGCGTAAACAGACCGGGAAAGTCAGCGATATGATCTTTGATATCCCCACATTGATCACGTTTCTGTCCCGAACCATCACCCTTGAGAAAGGTGATCTGATTTACACCGGAACGCCATCGGGTGTAGGAAAGGTGGAAGCACATGACGAAGTCAAGATCGGCATCGATGGAGTGATTGAAGCAACCTTTGCCATAGGATGATCACCTCGTTCAAACAGAGCGTTCTGGGTTCTTGGAGAAACAGATTCAGTGTTTACTGCCGCCGGAGAAATCCGTGAAGCGGAGTTCGAAGGATTTGTACGAGAGCATACGAAAAACTGATAGGCGTAAAGACATGATGGACGGGATTAACCGGATTTTGCAGGATTACAGCAATAAAACCCCGGGTTCTTTTTGTTTTTCTATCAGGTCAATCCTGTAAATCCTGTCTATATATATTATTTAAAGTTCAAACTGTTCTTGTGCGATATCCGCAATCGTCTGTCCGATGCTGAGCGAAGCCGTCGCCGCAGGCGAGGGGGCATTAAGCACATGGATCATCCCTTTTTCCTGCAGAATGTGGAAATCATCGATCAGATTGCCGTCTTTGTCCAATGCCTGGGCACGGACTCCGGCACCACCTGCGATGAGATCTTCTGATTGGATCTTCGGGATAAGTTTCTGGAGCGCCTGTACAAATGCAGATTTGCTGAAGGAGCGATAAAACTCGCCAAGACCGGTTTGCCAGTACTGTCCTGCCAGTTTCCAGAATCCGGAGTAGCCGAACGTCGCCAGTGTATCTTTGATGGAAAAACTCAATTTGGTATAACCTTCGCGCTTGAAGGCGAGCACAGCATTGGGTCCCGCCTCAATGCCGCCGTGGATCATCCGGGTGAAATGCACACCAAGAAACGGAAAACTCGGGTCCGGGACAGGGTAAATCAGGTCACTCACCAAATGGTGTGAATCCGGGACCAGTTCATAATATTTCCCGCGGAACGGCACAATTTTGATATCCGGCTCCACGCCGCACATTCTGGCAATACGGTCACACTGCAGTCCGCCACAGTTGATGAGATGTTTGCACCGGATTTCGCCGGCCTTTGTCTCTAACACAAACGTTTCACCATCTTTGGAAAAGTCGATGACTTCCGCGTTAGTTTGAATCTCTGTTCCGCTGATTTGAGCCAGTTCAGCATACTTTTGTGTTACCAGGGAATAATCCACAATCCCGGTTTGCGGAACATGAAGCCCCTCAATCCCGGAGACATGTGGTTCATACTCTTTGATCTCCTCTGAGGTGAGCCTTCGTAATCCCTGCAGCCCGTTCTCGCGACCGCGGCGTTCCAGTTCATCGAGTTGGGGAATTTCCTCTTCGGACGTGGCGACAACCACTTTACCGCATCGGTCATGGGGAATCTCATATTCTTCGCAGAAATCGTAGAGTTGCTCCCGCCCCTCTGTACAGGTTTTTGCTTTTAACGAGCCGGGCTTGTAATACAGTCCGGAGTGAATGACGCCGCTGTTATTCCCCGTCTGGTGCGCGGCAAGATGATCCTCTGCTTCCAGGACGATCATAGAGAGGGAATATTTTTCTGCCAGTTGCTTTGCTGTGGCCGTGCCAACGATCCCACCGCCGATAATGGCTATGTCATAAGTTATAGGACCCATGGGTTACTCCGCATTCACTGGATTCTAGAGTAATGATTTGCAAATTTAATGTAATTGGGAAGAAAGATGAATGGAAATGTTTCAGGGGGAAGTCAGCCTGATTTTGTATAGGTAATGTGAAAAATGGGATGTTGCTTGGATTTTGCCTTCCGTTCGAACAGGGTGCGCTGTTTGGAAATCTCATCGGAGACTTCCTCTTTGGTCATCTCCCCGGGCAGCTCCTCCAAAAAAGGAGAGGAGAGTTCCACCCACTTTGGCGCATCCGTCCAGATGTCAATCATACCGCCGGGTTTTAACCGGGAGTGATAATACTCCACAGTATCCTCTTTGATAAGGCGGCGTTTTTCGTGCCGGTTTTTCGGCCAGGGATCGGGATACATGATATAAATTTTGGACAGCGATTCTTCCGGAAACACTTCCTGCAGCAAGGCGTTAGCATCCTGATTGACTATGAGCACATTGGAGAGCCCTGCTTTTTGCACCCGTTCGGCCGCCGTGACGGCAAAGAGGTGCACGTTCTCGACGCCGATGAAATGGCCTTCCGGCTCTTCGCTGGCAATCTTTTCCATATAATTGCCGTGTCCGCAGCCAATTTCCAGATACAGCGGATCTGCGGAAATAACTTCGGTCGAAATGAATGTACCGGGATCGTGCAGCGGACGAATCTCCCGGGACCAACCATGCGGATGTTTCATCCGCCGGGCTTCGTTAAGTTTCTCCTCGTCCTTGAGTTCAAGTAGCGGTTGAGTTGTAAAGGGAAATTCATAAGTCATAACGGCAAAAACATACAAAGTGACACAATGGATTCAAAGACGAGATTTGGGATGGATTGAAAGTGAATATACCTTGCGAACGCGTGGCAAAACTATCAAATTTGCGGGGCATAATTTTGCATAAACGATGGATACCGATGATTCAATTTCTCCAAAATATTACACGTGGTTGTGCCTTTTTGGTGGTTTTTACGACAATTCTCTCCGCACAACCTTTGGAGATTGCCCCAGGGGTAAAACATTACAGTTACACCATTGCGGAGGAACCATGGACGATGGATATCCTGGAAATCGAGTGGCCGCAACCCGATCTCCATCTGCGGACTGCCATTGCAAACGATACTATCGAAGGCAGTCAGGTGGAGCCGACC
>JAANXI010000021.1 GCA_018263365.1 Fidelibacterota bacterium
GTCAATGACCAGGTCCGGACGCTGCTGTTTCACTATCTCCGTGGCTCGTTGGACCTTTCTGGTGAGGTCGTGCTTGACACTGCCGAAGTTGGAAAACGAGAGCATCGCGACCCGCGGTTCCACATCCCACTTCCGGGCTTCTTCCGCTGTTAGCAATGCAATTTCCGCCAGCGTTTCCGGTGTGGTTTCGATATTCACCGTCGTATCCGCCAGGAACTTGATCTCGTCTTTGAATACCAGTACGTAGAGCCCGGCGACGTGATTCGCATCTTCTCTGGTTCGAATCACTTGCAGAGCCGGGCGTATCGTATCGGGATATTGGCGAGTCACCCCGGAGACAAGCCCGTCGGCGTCGCCCATGTGCACCATCATGGCGCCAAAGTAATTCCGGCGGCGCATATCCCGCTCCGCCTGGTACAGGTTCACACCCTTGCGCTGACGCAGCCGGTAATACTCATCCACGTATTCGTCTATCTTGGGATAATTAAGCTGATCCACAATTTCGACCTTGCTGAGATCAACGTTTAACTCATCTGCTTTCTTTCGGATCGCCTTTGGATCGCCCAACAAGATCGGCGTTGCAATTTGTTCATCCCGGATGATCTGGGTGGCTCGCAGGATTTTCTCCTTGTCACCCTCTGGATACACGATCCGTTTCGGATTCTTCCGTGCTTTATTCAGCATAATCCGCATGACTTCACGGGTCCGGCCAAGCCTTGCTTCGAGCTGCTCCTTATACTTCTCGATATCCAGCTCTTTCCTGGCAACTCCGGATTCTATGGCAGCTTTGGCGACCGCGCTGGCTTCCCAGATCAGCACGCGCGGATCGAACGGTTTGGGAATCAGATATTCCTTGCCAAACTGGAAATAATCCACGCCATACGCTTTGGCCACCGAATCGGGAACATCCTGCTTGGCCAAATTGGCAAGAGCTTCAGTGGCGGCAACCTTCATCTCCTCGTTAATCGCCGTTGCGCGGACGTCGAGCGCTCCACGAAATATGAACGGGAAACCAAGCACGTTGTTGACCTGGTTGGGATAATCCGACCGACCGGTACCCATAATCACATCTTTGCGGGCATCCACCGCATCCGGGTAAGTAATTTCCGGGTCAGGATTCGCCATGGCAAAAATGATAGGATCTTTGGCCATGCTCTTTACCATCTCCTTGGAGACAACGCCACCCACGGACAGTCCCAGAAAAACATCAGCATCCTTCATAGCATCGTCCAGTGTACGGGCGTCGGTTTTGCGGGCAAACATCGCTTTGTACTTGTTCAACCCCTCGTCCCTGCCTTCATAGATTACACCCTTGCTGTCGCACATGGTAATATTTTCGAGTTGTGCCCCCAGCTGGATGTAATGCTTTGCACACGCGATGGCAGAAGCGCCTGCACCATTAATAGTAATTCGTATTTCTCCGATATCCTTGCCATTGACTTCCAGAGCATTCAACAATGCCGCACCGGAAATAATCGCCGTCCCGTGCTGGTCATCGTGGAACACCGGGATGTTCATGGATTTTTTCAGCCGCTCTTCAATCGCAAAGCATTCCGGGGCCTTGATGTCCTCCAGGTTGATCCCGCCAAAAGTCGGCTCCAGGATTTCCACTGTCCGGCACAGCTCTTCTACGTCTTCGGTGTCCAGTTCGAGGTCGAAGACATCGATATCGGCGAACCGCTTAAAGAGTACGCCTTTCCCTTCCATCACCGGTTTGCCCGCGGCAGCGCCGATATTCCCCAGCCCCAGAACTGCCGTCCCGTTGGAGACCACGGCCACCAGATTACCCTTGGCGGTGTACTCGAATACGGATTCAGGATCCTCATGAATCTCCCGGCAGGGCTCGGCCACTCCCGGAGTATATGCCAATGATAAATCCCGCTGGGTCGTACAGGGTTTCGTGGATTTGACCTCAATCTTCCCTTTTCGCCCGCGGCTGTGATACCGCAGCGCTTCTTCCTTGGTAAGTACCATCGGGTACCTCACTTTTTAATTTTACATTGTAATGCCCGCCAACCTGTGGGGACAAAATTCCTATCTATCCAAATGATTTCGTTTTTCCAGTGCTGCCAAAGTTATTGAATTTGTAAAAAAAATCAACGACTCACTTCGCCAATAAACGAATACATACCCTCCACCGGAAAACTACCATCGTCTCCTGCTTTTATTGTACGCAGGGATGTTGCTGCCACTGCCGCGTATAGATTTCCTTTAGGTGCCCCACTTTTTTGATTCGCTGCTCTGCGAGATGATTTGAGGCCTGATACGTCGGAGTGCCCTGCTCTTCTGCAATGTCGAACACCTTCAGTAGAATATCATAGATTCCCTTGGCCTGCGTCAGCGCGCGTTCCCGGTGATACCCCTCAATCTCATTGGCCACATTGATCAACCCACCAGCGTTAATAACGTAATCCGGCGCGTACAGGATATCCTGTTTCCGAAGTACTTCGCCATGGACTTCTTCGTTTTTCAGCTGATTATTCGCTGCGCCTGCAATAATCTCAAATTTGAATTTCGGAATAGTATCATTATTGATAATGCCTCCAAGGGCGCAGGGCGCGAAAATTTCGGCATCCGCTTCGTAGATCTCATCCTTGCCAACAGCTTTTGCGCTGAACTCGTCCACGACCCGCTTTACTCGATTCTCGTCTATATCGGTGACAATCAGGTTTGCACCCGCTTCATGCAAATCTTTGGCCAGGTAATATCCCACATGGCCGACACCCTGAATCGCCACGGTTTTTCCGGCGAGATTCTCGTTGCCCCATCGTTTTTTGGCGGCGGCTTTTATACCGTAGAACGTCCCAAGAGCCGTCACCGGCGAGGGATCACCGCCACCGCCCAACGCCTCATCTATACCGGTTACGTAATTAGTTTCATACCGCACCCATTCCATATCCTTGACCGACGTCCCGACATCCTCGGCGGTGATGTACCGACCACCTAACCCTTCGACGAATCGTCCGAAACTGCGGAAGAGCGTTTCGGTTTTCATGGTTTTGGGATCGCCGATGATGACCGCCTTGCCCCCGCCAAGATTGAGACCGGCAGCAGCGGCTTTGTACGTCATTCCGCGCGAGAGCCGCAACACATCCTGTAACGCTTCTTCTTCCGAATCATACGCCCACATTCTTGTCCCCCCAAGGGCCGGTCCCAGCGTTGTATTGTGGATTGCAATGATTGCCTTCAGCCCCACGGCCGGATCAGAGCAAAAAACCACTTGTTCGTGTTCCCGGCGATTCATTAAATCAAAAATACCCATGTGTTCCTCCTCACTCACTGAACGGTTTTCAGTTTATTAGTTTGGGAATAATTGGTTTGGCTGGCTTTTCTAATCGGAAATGTCACAGAATACAGCAAACCGGTAAACGTTTGCCCCATACTACAATGATTCCTCTCGTAATAATAACCTCTAGGAATTCAAACAAATGGTATGCCAAGCTTCGATGTATGGGAGGGAACCGTTTATTTCGTCAATTTTTCTCACAAAGGATCTGCAAACCCGAAGGGAATGATAGCCCCGGATTTTTAATAATCCCCATTTTTTATTGAAAATCACGTATATCTTTACAGAAAACCGACTGATTCTTCATCAAATGGATAAAAATTTTGCGTTGGAAAGGCCAACACATTCTTACGCAAATATACCGGAATAAATCGCCTTGTTAATTGCTTTCCGAGGGAACTCTGATTACATTTTCTCTGATATGAGAAAGCAAAGTTTTTTCCAAAAACTGATTGGCTTTATCCGGCATGTCCGGCTGGGATATCTGCTGTTTACCTCCATCCTGATTGTCGCTGTTATTTTTGGCGCGTTCGAATTAATTGAGCGCACTATATTCAGCGATTTCTCCGATACGACAATGCGCTGGCTGTATATCAGTCGCGGAGTTATTTCCTCCCTGCTGCTGATGGCCTGGGCTGCTTGGACAGTTTTCCATTACCGGGATATCTATGCTGAACGGCTGGAGAAAACCGAGGCCAAATACCGGGACATCATCGAGAATTCCGCCGATGCAATTATTACGCTGGATAACAACAATCACATCACCATGTGGAATAAGGGCGCCGAACAGATATTCGGCTGGAAGAGCGAAGAAATCCTTGGGGAGAGCATAAGCAAGATCATTCCCAACGATCTAATAGAGGTTGGCGAACTGTTATGTTTGGCGTATGGCATTAAACGCAGCGGTTATGTGAAGAATTACGAGACCGAACGGCTGAGCAAATCCGGGCGGCGGATTCTTGTGCAGCTCACCGAAAACGTCATCACCAACGAAAATGATGAAATCGTCGGACGGTCACAAATACTGCGTGATATTTCCGAACTGCGTATCAACGAAAATCAGATGCGGCAGTCGGAGCGGCTTGCCACCGTTGGACACCTGGCGGCCGGCGTGGCGCATGAGGTCGGTAATCCACTAACGTCCATCTCTTCCCTCGTACAGGTAATGGAACGAAAAACCGACGACGAATTTATCCACGGAAATCTGAAAAAAATCCGGGAGCACATCAACCGGATTGCGAAGATCGTCCGGGAACTAGTAGATTTTTCACGGCCATCAAGCGTCCAGATGACTCCCACACAAATTAATGAGACTGTCGAATCTGCCGTCGGATTGTTAAAATACGACGGTCGGTGCCGACACATCGATTTTGATATGAATCTAGAGGAGGATTTACCCAAAATCGAGTGTGTGCCGGACCAGATTCATCAGGTTCTAATTAATCTGCTGCTCAATGCCATAGATGCCATGCAGGATCAGGGTGATATTATTCGGGTCAGCACTCATCGCGAAAACAGTACAATTCACATTGAAGTGGAGGACCAGGGTATCGGAATGACGACAGAAGTGCGTGAAAAGGTGTTTGAACCCTTTTTCACTACGAAGGAAGTCGGAAAGGGGACGGGACTTGGCCTTTCGGTCAGTCACGGAATCATTTCAAAGATGGGTGGAGCCATTCAGGTTGAATCCGAAAAAGATCAAGGATCCACTTTTACTATCGAACTACCAATCAACGGGACGCAATAAATGAAGGGAACAATATTAATCGCCGATGACGAACAGGAAATCCGCGAATCTCTTTCCGTAGTGTTGGAGGATGAGGGATACGAGTGCACCACGGCCGAACACGGCGAAGTGGCGCTCGAAAAAATTGAAAAGGCGAATTACGACATCCTGATTGCGGACATTAAAATGCCCAAACTGGACGGGATGGAACTGCTGGAAAAAACCAAGCAGATTTCCCCACAGACCATGAGCATAATTATCACGGCGTATGCCACGGTGGAAACCGCCGTACAGGCGCTGCGGACCGGAGCATCGGATTACATCCTGAAACCACTGGATTTCGACGAGGTCATCATGCGGGTGAAACACCTGATGAGCCATCGCGAAATGGAGATGGAAAACCAGTACCTCCGGGATCAGATAGACAAAAAGTTCAACTTTAACAATATCATTGGTGACAGCCCGGCCATGCGGGACGTCTATAACATGGTCAAACGGGTCAGCCAGTCCACGACTAACGTGCTTATCACCGGGAAAAGCGGGACCGGGAAGGAATTAGTTGCCCGGGCCATCCATGCCAATGGCGACCGGGCCAACAAACCGTTCATTCCGATCAATTGCGGCGCGATTCCTGATAATCTGTTTGAATCCGAACTCTTTGGCTACAAGAAGGGCGCGTTTACCGGCGCCAATACCGACAAAGACGGGGTGTTCAAAACCGCCAACAGCGGTACCCTTTTCCTGGATGAAGTGGCCGAAATTCCCTTCCACGTGCAGGTGAAATTGCTCAGAGCCATCGAAGCCAAGGAAATTAAGCCGCTCGGAACCAATACCACTATCAACATCGACGTCCGGCTGCTGGCAGCGACAAATAAAATTCTGATGGAAGAGGTGGAAAACGGCAATTTCCGTGAGGATCTGTATTATCGCCTGAACATCGTTGAGATTAAACTTCCCACGCTCAGCGAGCGAAAAGAGGATATTCCGCTGCTGGTAAAGCACTTCGTGGAAAAGTACAACCGGGAGCTGAAACGGGATATCAAGGGCGTAGACAATGAAACGATGAAGACCCTCATGCACTACAAATGGAAGGGACAGGTCCGGGAGTTGGAAAACGTGATCGAACGCGCAGTACTGCTGTGCGACAACGATTATATTTCCCAGGAAGACCTGCCGCCGTCCACACACAGTAACGTAGACGACTACTATCCGGACGATCTGAAAGAAGCAACGAAAAATTTCGAGCGCCAGCATATCTCTGCACTGTTACGCCGGTGCGACGGCGATAAGAAGAAAGCCTCCGACCTGCTGAATATTGGGCTCTCCTCTCTTTACCGGAAAATCGAAGAACTGGACGTGGCGGTGTCATAATACAGTGTTAGGGTGTTCGGGTGCTCAGGTGTTGTAGAAAAGTAGTCTCTTTCTCTTAAAACAATTCAAACATGTGTTATCGTCTTAGTGTATTTCTTTTGAAAGACCATCGATCATAGACCAAAGACGATTAAAACGTTAAAACGGTGAAGTTGCCATCGTCAGTGGTCAATAGTCTGTCGTCCCAATATTTCAGGTATCTAGTTTCAAGTTTGGAGAATTCTCTTTCCTATTTTCAGTCAGATTTACCAGTATCTTCTTAAAATTCAGAACACCCCGCCGCAAATCCCGCGATTTTCAGTGGCTCTGTAACTGGCACATTGCTTGCTTTATATCTAGTATAATTATCGGATTACAATCATGAACTATTTATGCTTATATACCATTGATGACGATCTCGCGGAGTCCTTCCGTATCTTTTACGAGGGGAAGTACGTCGTGCTGCGCATTGAAGAAAAATCGGAACTATACAAACATCTTCGTTCCGAGGAATGTCAATGCCAGCTGCTGATTTTTGATCCGGGTAATCCCACGATGAAGGATTTTCAATATCTGGAAGAGATCAAACACATCCGGCCGGATATTAAGATCATCGTCTCTTACGTCTATTTTGAGGAGAAAAACTTTTCCGAAGAATTCCTGGCGTCGCATGTTGATGCCATCCTCTACAAGCCGTTTGACTTCGGGGAAGTCGACCGCCGGATTCAGAAACTCTTGCATCCGGCCCAGCAGGATGAGTCTATTCCCGCCTGAGTTCATCCGAACATCAATGTTCAGTTCTGAGGCTGATTCAGTGTAACCCCACTAAAAAACCATGTGCAGTTGCAGCGCCAGCAGGTTAATATCTTCGCGCAGGGCTTCGCTGTAATCCGTGTATCCGTAGATGCTGGTAATCGGCTGTTTAAAGTCGTGGATGATACTGCTTGCCATCTGGCCGACCGTCGATAACCGTTCGGATCGAATCAACTCGTCCTGGGCTTCCTTCAGGGAAGAACGCATCTTCTGAAATGCGTCTGCCAAATATCCGATCTCATCGTCGCTGTCGATATCAATGGGGGCGGTGTAATCACCCTGCCCCACGGATTCGGTGGCGCTGACCAGCCTCTGGAGCGGTGCGGCCAGTCGTCGGACCAGAAATACCCCCGCCCCAATGGAAACCAGGATAGAAAGCAGGCCGATGATAATAATTCCTATGCGCAGACTTTTCAGCGGGGCAATCGCCTTATCCCAGGACTGATAATAGAGCAGCGTGCCGATCATATTCCCAAGCACATCGTGCACCGCCGCGCTCTGCATAATATACTGGCGATCGTTCACGGTGATCAGTTCGGGTTGGGTGACGGTATCCCTGGCTGCGTCCTGCTGCATCGACGCCCAGGGAAAATCCGTGGAATTTATATCAATGGTCCCGCTCGATGCGCCGATATGATCTTTTACATAGACCATGCTGGATACACCGGTGAGCTCCTCCACATTTTTGAGCAGATTGTCATCGATGCGGTTGCCAGTGAGCACGATACCGATGACCTTGTCCGATACCAGAATCGGCGACGCGGCCACTTCGTAAATTTGTCCCTGATAGTCCCAGAGATCCGCAAAATCA